>NZ_CP187527.1:0-301497 GCF_049852175.1 Xylanimonas sp. McL0601 | reverse complement strand
GGCTGCCATCGCCCGGGCATCCGGGTGACGGACTGAGACAAGAAGGGCACCATCGCGGCCCTGGCGGCGGACGCCGACGACGCGCTGGAGGCGACCGGTACCCCTCGGGCGATGGCACGTGGGCGGGGTGTTGACGTGTAGCGCAGATTGCGCGGACACACCGCTGTACTTTGCGTGATCCCGGGCGAGTCGTAGGCGTCGCGAAATGTAGCGTTGCCCGCCTCACTGGTCGCGATCACCGAGAGCCTCCGGTCATGACCGAGGTCGTGGCACCGCGAGGACGCGGAAGCCGGATCCGCCGGGCGTTCATGCCGTCCCAGCGCGACGGGTGGGTGCTCGTCAGCCTGGTGGCGCCCGGCCTCACGCTCATGGCGCGGGACGACGGGACGTGGTCGGTCGTCGGCGGAGCCGCGATCGTGGTCCTCGTCGCGGCGGGCATCGTCACACTCGTCTGGTCGGGTCGGCGCGCCGCCGACGGCGACGCCTTCTGGCGTGCGGTTCCGCGCGCCGCCGCGGTGCTCCTTCTTCTCTGACGCCGCTGAACTTTGCCTGATCCCGGGCGTGTCGCTGGGATCGCGCAAAGTAGGTTGCGGCTACGGGCACGCGACGCGCGATGTCTCCCTTCAACGCTCGTCGTCGATCGGTCGACGGCTCATGGCTGGGATCTGATCTCGATCGTCGTGCCGTGCCGTGCCGAGTCACGCTGTGCTCTCACCGGGTGCCCGGTGCACTCGCAGAGGCGCCCGCCGTCTCGCCGGCGAGCCGGGTGGAGCATCGTAGAGAACAACGAACATGTTCGCAACGAATGTGCTCGTTGATTCGGTGCCAAGACTCGTTCGTGACGAACGCGTTCGCTACGGTGGGGCCGTGACCGCAGTCCGCAGCAGGCGCGAACGTCCGGCAAAGCCCGCCCTGTCCCGAGAGTGGATCGTCGCCGAGACGATCGAGATCATGCGTACCGAGGGCCTGGAGAAGGCCACGATGCGCCGGGTCGCCCAGGCCCTCGACACCGGGCCGGCCTCGCTGTACGTGTACGTGGCCAACACCGCCGAGCTGCACGCGGCGGTCCTCGACGAGCTCATCGCCTCGCTCGAGCCCGGCACGGGTGACTGGCGCTCGCGCCTGGAGAACCTGCTCGACAGCTACGCCGAGGTGCTCCATACCTATCCCGGCCTGGCACGCTCGGCGCTCCTGCTGCGCCCGACCGGCCCGAACGCGATGCGGCTGTACGACCAGATCCTGGGGCTGCTGCTCGACGGCGACATCGACGCGGACCGAGCCGCGTGGGGCGTGGACCTGCTGTTGCAGCACGTCACGGCGACGGCTGCCGAGCACAGCACTCCCGCGCCCGGGATTGCCGACGAGTCCGCTGAGGGCAAGGTCCACGCCCTCGCCATCGCCTTCCGTGCCGCCGACCCGCAGGCCACCCCGCACATCGCCGCAAACGCCGAGTCGATGGTCTCGGGCACCCCGGACGAGCGAACCGGCTGGGCGATCCGGGCTCTGGTCGCAGGCATCGCCGCGACCCCGATCACCGAGGCCTGACGGCGTCGAGCAGCGTCGCTGCGGCGGTGCGGGCTGCGTCCACGACGCCGTCGAGGAAGTCGCACAGCGACAGCAGGCGCGACCGTCCCGTCACCGGGGCCGCGTCGCGCCGACTGCGGTAAGCAGCGGCACGGCGACGCCCGCGAGCGCGACCGTTCCGGTCAGGGCGCCGAGAACACCAAGGTCGACGTCCGGCACGGGAGCGCCCAGAAGTCCCTGGCCGACCCCCGCCAGCGCGGGCAGGGCGCACGCCAGCCCGACGAGGAGAGCGGTCGCGGTGGCGATCATCGACTCCGTCAGGATCATCTTGAGCACCTGTGCCCGCGTCGCTCCCGCCCGCTGCAGCCGGGCAAGCTCCGATCGTCGCGACCTGGTGGTGATGACCAGGGTGTTGGCCGCCATGACGAGCACGAGGGCGAGGAGGGCGAGCAGCAGCGCGGTCGAGAGGTTCTGCTGGCGCGCCGCGCCGTCCTGCACCCCGCGGGCGTAACCGTCGACGTCGGTCGCCGTGAGACCGGTCGCGCGGATCGCGGTGCGCACGGACGCGACGTCGGCGTCGTCGGCGACCCGCACGAGCAGCGTGCGGCCCCCGACCGGCCCGGCCCCGGCACGATCTGCGCCCGCCGCGCCGATGAGGTAGTCGCCCAGCGCCAGGCCACGTTCGTAGATCGCGGCGACGACGAACCGTGTCTCGGTACCGCCGAGGCGGACGTCCACGGGATCGCCGATCCTTGTCATGCCGGGGGCGGCGTCCCGGCTGACGGCGATGGCGTGGCCGTCGGCGAGGGCGGCGAGCGACCCGGCCACCACCTCGGGGTCGACAAACCCACCGCCGTCCGGCACCACGAGCAACGAGGACGTCTCCCACGACCACGTGTCGAGGACGGGCAGATCCGCGTAATCCTCGTCCAGCCGGACCTTCGCGGGGACCGTCCTCACCACCGCTGTGGACGCGACGCCGGGCAGTCCGGCCACCGCGGCGGCCTCGCGGTCGGACGCCGGTCCGGGCACCACGAGGTCGGCGACGACGCTCTCGCGCACATGTCGGCCTGTGGCCTCCACCAGCGCGTTGCTGGCACCGGACTGAACCGTGCCGACGGCCAGGAGCAGCGCAAGCGGCACGATCGCCCCGGTCATGCGGCGGGAGTACCCCCGTGCGTTGAGCAGTGCCAGCGTGGTCATGGCGCGGGTGCCGCCACCGACGACGTCGAGCATCCGGCGCGCCGTCGATGCGAGGAGCAGCGGCCCGGCCAGAGCGGCCGCGATGACCATGAGGAAAGTCGCGAGCGATGCCCCGGCGGCACCTGTCGCCCCGGGCACGAGGAGCGGGCTGGCCGCCATCGACAGGCCGACGGCCGCGAGCACCGCCGCGGCCGACGCCCGGCCGCGTGACAGGCCCGTCGGCTCGACCTCAGCCGTCCGCGCGGCGCTGGTGGGATCGAGCCGCGCACTCGCGCGCCCGGCCAGGCGGGCCGTCCCGAGAGCCGTCGGACGAGCAGGGCCAAGGTCACCACCACGGGCCACGGCGAGAGCGTCGTCGTGAACCCGGCCGGAACGATCCCGGCGTCCGCGAGCGTGCCGGCCACGCGCGGGGCGAGCCACAGGCCGGGCAGCACGCCGAGCGGGACGGCGGCGGCGAAGACCAGCAGCACCTCGGCCGCGACGAGCTGTCGCACCTGCCCGGCTGTCGCGCCGACGGCGCGCAGCATCGCGAACTCGCGGGCGCGCGGGCGCAGCGCGGCGCTGAACGTCGAGGCGACGACGATCAGCGCGATCACCACGGCGGTGCCCGCGAACGAGGAGGCGACGGCCAGGAGCGCCGACCCGGCGGGGTCGCCGGCGTGCCGCACCCCGGCCTCGAACCAGACCCCCGTCGCGGTGAGCAGAGCCGCGGTGAGCGCCACGACCAGCGCGCTGCCCGCCAGGGCCCCCCCGTGGACGCGCACGGCGGCGCGGGCCGAGGCCCAGACGACGGCGCTCACCGGCCCAGCTCCGACATGCGGGCCGTGATCTGATCAGCGGTCGGCGACTCGAGGGAACCCGCCAGCCGTCCGTCGGCGAGGAACAGCACCCACTGGGCCACCGCCGCGACGTGCGGATCGTGCGTGACGAGCACGAGCGTCTGCCCGAGGGCGGCAGCCGTCGTGCGCAGCACGTGAAGCACCTGCGCCCCCGTGTGAGAGTCGAGGGCTCCCGTGGGTTCGTCGGCGAAGACGGCCGCGGGCCGGGTGACCAGTGCCCGAGCGATCGCGACACGCTGCGCCTGCCCGCCGGACAGCTCGCCCGGCAGGCGGTTCTCCAGGCCGGCCAGCCCGACGGCGTGCACCAGGTAACGGCGCAGCTCCTCGTCGGGCTCGTGCCCGCCGAGCAGCGACGGCAGCGCGATGTTCTCCGCCACGCTCAGGTGCGCGATCAGGTTGTACGCCTGGAACACGAACCCGATCCGGTCCCGCCGCAGCCGGGTGACGTCGTCGGGCCGGAGCGTGGTGAGGTCAGTTCCCCCGATGACGACGGAACCGCTGGTCGGGGTGTCGAGGCCTGCGGCGCAGTTCAGCAGCGTCGACTTGCCGGAGCCGGACGGCCCCATGATCGCGGTGAACGAGCCGGGCTCAAGGTCGAGCGAGACCCCGGCCAGAGCCTCGACCACACCATCACCGTCGGGGTAAGTGCGGCGGACCTGCACGAGCCGGACGGCGGGGCCGGTGGCCGTGGGCCGCGCGCGTGTCGCCGTCGCGGGTGTCGTTGCCGCGGGTGTCGTTGCCGCGGGTGTCGTTGCCATGGCGACGACGCTACGAAGCGGGGCACGACCGCCACGAGAGTCGCGCGATGCAACTCTCGGGCCTCCTTCCTTCGATGCAGGACGTCAGGGTTCACCCACCGCGACGACCCGGTTCTGGTACGCCCAGACCACCGCCTGCAGCCGGGAGCGCACCCCGAGCTTCGGCATCATGCGCGCCAGATGCGACTTGACCGTCGAGACCTCGACGACGAGCCGCTCGGCGATCTCCTCGTTCGACATGCCCTGGGCGAGCAGCAGGAGGATGTCGCGCTCGCGCGCGGTCAGCAGGTCGGCACCACGCTGAAACGTCACCGGCTGCAGCCGCCGCCGGGTGGCGAACTCGCGGATCACCCGGTGCGTGAGGGCCTGGTCGAGGGTCCCGCGGCCTGCGGCCACCTCCCGGACGGCGTGCACGATCACGTTCGGCTCGGCGTCCTTGAGCAGGAACCCGGACGCGCCCGCCTCCAGCGCTCCAAACACGTACTCGTCCAGGTCGAACGTCGTCAGCACCAGGACCGGGACGGGGTTGGCAACGTCCGGCCCGCACAGCTCCCGTGCGGCGCTGATGCCGTCCCGGCCGGGCATACGCACGTCGAGGCAGACGACGTCGGGGCGCAGGTCACTCGCCAGCGCAACAACCTCGTCCCCGTCGGACGCCGTGCCGACGACGTCGAGATCCCGCTCGGCCGCGAGCAGCGCGGCCAGGCCCGCACGGGCCAGCGCCTGGTCATCGGCGATCACGACGCGGATCATGCGCTGCCTCCCGCCGGCCCGGCCAAGCAGTCGCGGGGGATCCGCAGCCGCACCTCCCACGCTCCGTCGATGGTCGGTCCGTAGCGCAACGTCGCGCCCGCGAGCTCGGCCCGCTCCCGCATGCCGAGCAACCCGTGCCCGCCCGACGTCGACGGCGGCACGTCCAGACCGGGCCCTTCGCTGCAGACGGTCAAGACCACGGCGTCGTGGGCGCTGTCGTCCACGGTCACGACGCACGTGGCACCCGGAGCGTGGCGGCGGGCGTTGGACAGCGCCTCCTGCACCATGCGGTACGCCGCCAGCTGCGCGACGGGCCCCAGCCCGGACCCGAGGGCCGCGCCGTCGCTCGCGGGCCTGATCTCGATCGACGCCGTCCCGACGTCGCCGTCGACCAGCTCGCGGACCGCGGCCAGCGTGAACGGTCCGGACGCCTCGGCGGCGCCGTCCTCCCGCAGGATCCCGACGAGCCGGCGCAGGTCGTTGAGCACCAGGCGGCTCTGGGCGCGCACCTGCCGCACGCCCTCGTGAGCGGCGGCCGGGTCGGCGTCCACCTGCCGATCGACGGCCGCGAGCATCAACGCCATGCCCGACAGGTGGTGGGCGGCGATGTCGTGGACCTCCCGTGCCATCGCGGTGCGCTCGGCGGCGACCGCGGACCGCAGCAGCGCGTCCTGCTCCCGTGCGAGCGCCTCCAGCTCACCAGCCCGCGCCGCGAGGACCGCGCGCCGCGACGCGACCCACAGCGCCGACACGACACCCGTGGCGACGAGCACCGCCGCCGTCCCCGTCGAGGTAGCGACCATTGCCACGGAGAGCCCGCCATGGGAGAGGGCATTCGCGACGGCGAGCCCGCCCGCCACCAGCGCTCCCGCCGCCATGAGTGCGGTACGAACGTGAGTCAGCGGTTGGGCGACCACCGTTCGGTAGACGACCACGAGCACCGCAGGGTTGACCAGCCCGGACGCATCACCCGGTCGCGTCACTGCGAGCAGCACGACCACTGCCCCCACGACGAGCAGCGCGCTGACCGGCCGCAGACGAGCCCAGGCGACGGCCGCCGCCGCCAGCGTGATCGCGACGAGCGCCGCACACCACCGGACCCCGCCGAGGGCCGGGACGTCCGCGGTCACGGTCGGTTCGAGCGCCGACGCCGCCGGCAGGATCAGCAGGCCGACGCCCGAGACCGCCCAAGTCACGGCGGCGGTCAGGACGTCGCCGCGACCCAGCGCGCGCGCAGGCGTCGAGGCATCCGCCGCGGGCGTCGTGGGCACGGGTCATCGTCGCACGCACTTCTCAGGGCCGAGCGTCCCACGACGGTCCTCGGTCGACGGCTGACCGCGGATGGTCAGCCGTGCAGTGCCGCCGGACACGGCTAGACCCAGCCGTGGCGGACGGCCTCCATCCCGGCCTGGAACCTCGTCTCCGCGCCGACCTCGGCCATCATCCGGTGGACGTGCCGGTGGACCGTGCGCACGCTCCAGCCGAGCGTGCGGGCGATGGTCTCGTCCGTCGCGCCGCTGGCCAGCAGGCCGAGCAGCTGCGGATCGACGGCCGGTCGCTCCTCCGCGACGCCGATGCGGTTGAGGGGGACCGCGTGGTCCCACAGCGCGTCGAAGAGCTCGCTGAAGGCATCGAGCATCGACGAGGGATGGACGAGATAGGCCGCCTCGGCCGCCTGCCCGCCGTTGGTCACCGGGATCAGCGCCAGCTGGTCATCGGCGAGCACCATCTTCATCGGGACGTGGCTCGAGACGCGGGCCCGCTCGCCGTGCTGGATCCGCCGCCAGACGTCGTCCATCCGACCCGGGATCTCCAGCGCTGACTGGTGGTAGAGGACGCGGTAGGTGAGGCCACGCTGCTCCGCCTGGCGGTATTGCTCCGGGTTCCCCGACACCGGGTTCTCCAGGTAGGGCGGACGGTCGAAGGAGCGGATCTCGTGGCGCGCCGACCGCTGCATCCGCATGAACGCGGCCTGCACGTTGGCCCCGCCGTCGATGATCTCGACCAGGTCGGCCGGGTCCTTGCGCTCCGACCCGCGGCGGGCATGCTCGGCGGCGAGTCGCTGGGCGTGGCTGCGCAGGCGGAGGAGGTCGTGCTCGCGCTCGGCGATGAGTGCCGTGGCCACGGCGTCGGGTGCCACCGCGGCGTACCTCGAGGGACGGCCCGGTAGTCGCGTCGCCAGTCCGCGCTCGGCAAGCCGGCCCAGGATGCGGGCGACCTGGCCGCGCGCCAGGCCGGTATCCCCGGCCAGGTCACTGGGATCGGCCTGCCCGCGCCGCACGAGCGCCTCGTACGTCGCCTCCTCAGGGCCGTCGATCCCCACTGCGTCCCACATGGCTACCTCTCGTCAGGAACCGGACAGGTGACAGGAACCCGAAGCCAAACACCGGTGACCACACCGGTCGACTTCTGACACGATCCTGCAATTGCTCAAGGCTGTCTGATATCTGACACACACGGTACGCGCGACAGGAGACTCGGGGATGGGCGCACTTCGCCGGATGGTTCAGACGTTGGTGGCGGCAGCACTCGCCGGGGCGACCCTGGCGGGCACCTCGGTTCCCGCCGCAGAGGCCGCCGCACCACCGTCCCACGGGAGCCACGCGGTCCCCGCCGGGTGCAACCGCGGGAGCACCGCCGCCGACGGGACGACGCCCCTCGCGCGCTGCTTCGCCGTCGGCCTGGCGGACGGCGACGGCGACCTGGTCGAGCAGGAAGACGAGCCGCTGCCCGGCTCCTTGGGGCCGGCCGAGATCCAGGACGCCTACGCCCTGCCGGACGGCGGCGACGGTCGCACCGTCGCGATCGTGGACGCGTTCGGCTACGAGGACGCCGAGGCCGACCTCGCGGTCTTCCGTGCTCACTACGGCCTTCCCCCGTGCACCACAGCAAACGGCTGCTTCCGGAAGGTCGACCAGCGCGGCGGGACGGACTATCCCGTGCAGAATGCGGACTGGTCCATCGAGACGGCGCTCGACGTCGACGCAGTCTCGGCCGCCTGCCCGAACTGCCACATCTTGCTTGTCCAGGCCGACAACAACGGCTCCTTCAGCCTGGGTGAGTCGGTGAACACCGCGGCCGACCTCGGCGCGGTGGCGATCTCCAACTCCTACGGCGTCGCCGGCGAGTTCCCGTTCGAGAGCTACTACGACCACTACTACGACCACCCGGGCATCGCCGTCACGGTCTCGTCGGGCGACATCGGCAACCTGCAGGGCTACCCGGCCACCTCACCCGACGTGATCTCCGTCGGAGGAACCACCCTCACCCCGGACGATTCCTCTCCGCGCGGCTGGCGCGAGACCGCCTGGAGCGACGGCGGCAGCGGCTGCTCCCTCTACGAGCCTCGCCCGGCCTACCAGGACGACATCGAGACCGGCTGTGCCCAGACCCGCGCGACGGCGGACGTCGCGGCCGACGCCGACAGCGAGACGGGGCTCGCGGTCTACAACACCCTCGGCCAGGACGGCTGGGCCCAGTGGGGAGGTACGTCGCTCTCGTCCCCGCTCGTGGCGGCGATGTTCGCGCTGGCCGGTGAGCCCGTCCCGGACAGCCACCCGGTCACCTACCTGTATCGCCATGGCCTCTCCCTGCACGACATCACCGACGGGAGCGACGGCTACTGCGGTGACGTGCGCTGCAACGCCGGTCCCGGCTGGGACGGCCCCACGGGCGTCGGCACGCCCGACGGCGTCTCCGCGCTGACGCTCGGCGACTACGGCTACGTGAGCGGGACCGTCAGCTCCGCCAAGAAGCCGGTCCCAGGCGCCACGGTGACCTTCACCGACGCGACCGGTTACGCGTCCGACGTGGTGACCGACGAGAAGGGGCGCTACCGGCTGGCCCTCGCCGTCGGCAGCTACCGCGTCGTGGCCGGCAAGCTCGGCTACGCCGATGCGACCAGCAACGGCCTCACGATCGCCGCCGGCGGGACCACCACGACGAGCTCGACCCTTCAGCGCCTCGCGACGCGGACCGTCACGGGCACCGTGCGGGACGGCTCCGGGCAGGGCTGGCCGATGTACGCCCGCATCACCGTCGACGACGGCCCGGACGCACCCCTCTACACCGACCCCTACACGGGCCGGTTCAGCATCGACCTCCCCGTCGGCTCGACGTACACCCTGCACACCGAGCCGGTCGACATGCCCGGCTACGCCGCCGCCGAGACCCGGGTCGACGTCCCAGCGGGCTCGTCGGCCGTCACCCAGGACGTCGCGCTCAGCGCCGACGGGTCGGTCTGCAGTGCGGCCGGCTACGCGTACACCTACGCCGGTGCCGGCACCCGGTTCGAGGGCTGGTCGTCGGCACGTGACGGCTGGCGTGTCACCGACGACGCGCACACCGGCAAGACCTGGGTGTTCGACGACCCCGGGACGAAGGGCAACCTGACCGGTGGAGACGGTGGCTTCGCCATCGTCGACAACTGGGCGGGCACCACGGCGACCAACGACACCAGCCTGCTCAGCCCGGTCGGCGACCTGTCGGGGCAGAGCGCGCCCGTCGTCGGCTTCGACACCTACTACTACGACTACGGCTGGGGCCTGCAGGACGGCGATGTCGACCTCAGCCTGGACGGCGGGACGACCTGGGAGAACGTCTGGCATGCACCCGACGCGTTCGTCCAGGGGCACGTCGAGGTGCCGATCCCGCAGGCCGCCGGCCGGTCGGACGTGGTCGTGCGCTTCCGGTTCAGCGGTGAGTACGACAACTTTTGGGAGCTCGACAACGTCGTCGTCGGGGCCCGATCGTGCGACCCCGCTCCGGGCGGGCTCGTCGAGGGCGTGGTGAGCGACGCGAACACCGGGGAGCCGGTGACCGGCGCCGTGGTGACGGCGGACGGAGCGCGGCCTGCCGTCAGCCAGGCGACGCCGGACGACCCAGCCACCGGCGACGGCTACTACTGGCTGTTCCACCCCGGTGGCACGGCCGTCACCGCCGCGGGGCGCCACTATGAGACCCAGTCCGCCTCCGTGGCGGTGGCCGCTCACCGCGTGGTACGCCAGGACTGGCAGCTGCGCGCGGGACGTGTGTCCGCGACGGCGGCAGGCCTCGAGGTGAGCGCCGGCCGTCACGGGGCGGACCCCGGCAGCGTGACGCTGACCAACAACGGAGCGGTCCCGGCGCACGTGAAGGTCGTCGAGCAGGACCGCGGCTTCACCCCTGTCGGCGGCCACCACGCGGCGGCCTCGCCCGGAGCGCCCCTGAAGAAGACACCGCTCCACGACGCCACGGCGTTCCGGCCCAACGAGCGGCATGCGGGCACCACCGCGCCGTCGGCGCGGGAGGCCGAGGTGAACCCCGCCTGGTCCGACCTGCCGAACTTCCCCACGCCCATCATGGACAACGTCGTCGCGGAGAGCGACGGGGTCGTCTACTCGGTCGGCGGGTTCACCGACGCCGGCATCACTGCGGCGGGGTACGCCTACGACGCCGACGCAGGCTCCTGGCAGCGGATCGCCGACCTCCCGGCGCCACGTGAGAACGCGGTCGGCGGGTTCGTGGACGGACGGCTCTACGTCGCCGGCGGGTGGGACGGCAAGGGCAACCTCACCTCGACGACCTTCGCGTACGACCCGGCGGCGGACCGCTGGACGCGCGTTGCTGACATCCCCGCCCCCAGCGCCGCGGCGTCGGGCGCGGTGGCGGACGGCGGGCTCTACATCGTGTCGGGCTGCACCACCGTCATGTGCACGGAGGCGACGCCGACCTACCGTTACGACCCCGACGACGACGCCTGGACGCGCCTCGCGGACTACCCCGAGCACGTCGTCATGGCTGGGTGCGCAACGCCCGGCGAGGGCCTGGTTTGCGCCGGCGGCCTCGTGCCCGCCGAGTTCGCGGGGGACGAGCACCCGGTCTCCTCCGCCTACCGCTACGTCCCCGGCTCCGACGCGTGGACGGCGGTCGCGGCGCTGCCGTACCCGGTGTGGGGAGCGTCGTCCGCCGGCGCCGACGGCCGCCTTCAGATGGTGGGAGGCATCACCGGAGACATCATCACCAACCAGGCGGTCGAGTTCGACCCCGCCACCGGAGCTTGGTCCGCCCTGCCGAACGCGACCTACCCGATGTTCCGCGGCGGTGCGGCCTGCGGGCTCACCCGCGTCGGCGGCTCGATCGGGGACGGCTTCGCCGCACCATACGTCGAGCGCCTCCCCGGCCAGGGTGCGTGCGTGAGCGGCGACGACGTGGGCTGGCTGGCGACCGACAAGACCGAGGTGGTCGTGCCGCCGGGCGGTTCCGTCCAGGTCCGCGTCGCGTTCGACGCCGCGGCGACCTCGGAGCGCGGGACCTATGCCGCCCGGCTGGCCTTCGTCACCGACACGCCGTACACCGTCCCGCCGGTCGACGTCTCGCTCAGGACGAGGTGAGACACATCGGCTGCACGTCGACTGTCGACGTGCAGCACAGATTGCGCGCACACACCGCTGTGCTTTGCGTGATGCCGTACGTGTCGCCTCATTCACGAAAAGTAGGTTCCACAGACCCGCGACACCGCAGCTCGCGCCCACGCCGAGCTGAGCCCGGGCGCCCCGGCTGGCTACTGTCAGCCGGTGCGCGTTCTCTGCTCGTTCGTTGGTGGCGCTGGCCATCTTGTGCCCCAGCTCCCGTTGCACGTCGCCCTTGCCGAGGGGGGCCATGAGCTCACTCTGGTGGGACGTGAGTCCGCTGTCGCTGCTGCGCCGGTAGGCGTCTACCAGCGGATCGCGGCTACGACGGATCGTCGAACCCAGATTGCCGACGTGATCGCACCGCTTGTGCCGGTCGATATCGAGCACGAGTTGTCCGTCGTCGAGCGCTACTTCGCGGGCGACGCCGCGCAGCGTTCGGCGGCATCGATCAGCAGTGAGCTGGCAGGCGCCGACCTGGTGGTGTGCGACGAGCTCGATTTCGGCGCGATGGCCGCCGCCCAGAGCGCCGGTGTCCCTGTCGCCGCCGTGGCGGTCATCGCCTCCGGAGCTCTCGTCCGGCCAAACCGGCTCACCGACGCGCTGGAGGCACTGCGCGTGGGACTCGGCACACCGGCGCCAATCCGCCCGCGCGGCGACCTGTTCGTCGTCCCGTTCGCACCGGCAATGCGTGATCCGCGCTTTCCCGCACCGGGCAATGCCCTGTGGATGCGTCCCGAGCCGGGGCCCGCCCCGCGCACCGAGCCCTACATCGTCGCCACGCTCGGCACCGAGTTCAACACCGAGTCCGGCAATCTGTTCGACCGGATCCTGACCGCGCTGGCCAGAGTCGGAACGCCCGCAACCGTCGCGGTCGGGCCGGACCTGGATCCTGCCCGCTTTGGGCCCCAGCCTTCACATGTGCGGGTCGAGCAGTACATCGACCTCGACGCAGAGCTCTCGCGCGCTGACGTCGTCCTGCACCATGGAGGCAGCGGACTGTTCGTCAGGTCCGTGCTTGGCGGGTCCGCCCAGATCGTCTTCCCGATGGGAGCAGACCAGCCGTTCACCGCTGACCGCGTACGAGACCTGGGGCTGGGGTACGTCCTCGATCCGGTGACAGTAACCCCTGACGCCATTGCGGACGCTGTCATGAGCGTTCGCGCCGACCAGCGGGTGAAAGGTCGCGTCGAGGCGCTCCGGAGGGAAACCCTCGCTCTCCCCACTCCCTCCACGGTCGTCGCTCGACTGCAAGCCCCCGCAAATTCCGCCGCACGTGAGCAGTAACGGCGCCCGCATCCGCGGCCTGTTGTTCTACTGACTCCTTAAGAGGATGTCTCACGTGGTTCACCCTGGTTCGGCGTGTTTGCGCGGTTCGCGATGCTTGGGGCGGCATGATCCGGGGGCGTGAGCGATCCGTTGTCGTTGCGGCTGGTCCCGGACGAGCTGTGGGAGCTTGTCGAACCCGACCTGCCCGCCTTCGAGCCGCGTCCGCAGGGCGGCGGGACAGCGCCGGTGGACGCGCGGGCGGTGTTCACCGCGATCGTGTACGTGCTGACCAGCGGCTGCGCGTGGCGGATGCTGCCGGGCTCGTTCGGGGTCTCGCCGGCCACGGCGCACCGGCGATTTACGGACTGGGCCCGGGCCGGGGTGTTCGCCCGCGTGCAGCGGCGGGTCCTGGACCGGTGTGGGGCGGCTGGGATGGTGGACTGGAGCTCGGTGATCCTGGACGCCGCGAGCGTCCGGGCCAAAAGGGGGGCTCGCTGACCGGGCCCAGCCCGGTCGACCGGGGCAAGAAGGGCTCCAAGATCCACGTCATCACCGACGCGAACGGACTGCCGCTGGTCGTCGGCGTCTCGGCGGCCAACCTGCACGACTCCCAAGCGGCCGAGCCGATGGTCCGCGGCATCCCGCCGCTGCGATCCCGGCGCGGCCCGCGCCGGCGCCGGCCGGACAAGCTGCGCGCCGACAAGGGCTACGACTACGACCACCTGCGCACCTTCCTGCGTCAGCGCGGCATCATCCCGAAGATCGCCCGCCGCGGCATCGACTCCTCCGAACGCCTCGGCCGTCACCGCTGGAAGGTCGAACGCACCCTGGCCTGGCTCACCGGCTACCGCCGCCTGACCATCCGCTACGAACGCCACGGCAAGCTCTACGCCGCCTTCGTCGCCCTCGGTGCCACCATCACGGCATTCAAGAAGCTCCAGGCCGCCACGTGAGACAACCTCTAAGCAGGCACCGGTCCCAAGCAGGCTTCTCAGGTTTTCGGCGAACCAGTTGCGCGTCGGTGCGTTTCAGTTCAGGTCACGGTTCGAGGCCCGCTGGAGGACTCGCGGCTCGTCGTCACCGTCCAGAAGCGCACGAGCCTCCACCGGAGCTGCCCGGATGGGCCCTGGCAGAGTCATCGCCTGCGTGTAGTCAAGTGTTCTGGCCCCACTTGTTGTCACGAATCTTGGCCCCGGCGGCGCTTGGACGTGCGGAGCCGGTAGGACTCGGTGCCGGTCTGCAGGATGTGGGCGTTGAAGGTGACGCGGTCGACGATCGCGGAGACGAGTCGCGGGTCGGGGAACACGGTGCCCCATTCGCTGAAGGGCAGGTTGGTGGCGATCGCGATGGAGGATTTCTCTTCGCGTTCGGTCATGATCTGGAAGAGGAGCTCGGCGCCGCGGGGGTCGGCGTGGACGTAGCCGAGCTCGTCGAGGCAGAGCAGGTCCAGGCGGCCGTAGCGGGCCACGGTGCGGGCCAGCTCGCGGTCGTCGGCGGCCTCGACGAGCTCGTTGATCAGGTTCGCGCAGGTGGTGTAGCGCACGGCCTTGCCCATCTCGCAGGCGGCGGTGCCCAGCCCGATGAGCAGGTGGGTCTTGCCGGTGCCGGAGTCGCCGAGCAGGACGACGGGTTCGCCCGCGGCGAGGTAGGCGCCGGTGGCCAGGGCGGCGAGGGTGGCGCCGTGGATCGGTGAGCTGGTGGTGTCGAAGTCCGCGAGCCGTTTGGTGCGGGGAAACCGGGCTTCCTTGATCCGCCGCCCGCGGCGGCGTTCGGCGCGGGCATCGACTTCCGCGGTCAGGACGTCGGCGAGGTAGGCCAGGTGGGAGCGTTGCTCGCGTAGTGCGGCGGCGGCCAGGGGCTGCGCCTCGGCGCGCACCGTGGTCAGGTACAGGTCCTTGGTCGTGACGTTGATCGCGGCCAGGGCGGCGTCGTTGCTGGTCATCGGTTATTGCCGGTCAGCAGGTCGTCGTAGCCGTGAAGGGTGGGGGCGGAGCGGTCGTAGCGGGTCAGGGCATCGATCGGGATCACGGGCGCGAGCGGGGGTTCGGCGGCGCGGCGGGCGTCGATGAGCACCGAGGCCGGGTCGAGGATCCCGGTGGTGATCGCGGTGCGCATCGCCGCCCTCAGCGCGGGCGCGGGCAGGGTGCGGTGCGCGAGGAGGACCTCGATCAGGTCCCGGGTGCCGGGCCCGTCCCCGCGCGCGGCCCGCGCCGCGTCCCAGTACGCCTGGTGGTCCGGGGTGAACGCCCCGGACTTCTTGGCCTGGGCGAGCGCGGTAGCGCCGGGCAGCGCGCCGGGCTTGCGCGCGAGGATCTCCAGGTAGTGGTCCAGGTCGAGGACGTCGACGTACTTCGCCGTGGCCCGCTCGTGGACCGCGACGACCTTCGCCCCGTCGAGGACCTCCACGGTGGCGGCGCCCAGGCGCACGGTCAGGCGCTTGGCGACGTAGCGGACCGGGACGGAGTAGTACGCCTGGCGCACGCACACCCGTGAACGGGAGTCGACCTTCGCGCTGATCACCGAGGAGGTGTCGAACGCCTCGCCCGGCAACGGCGCGAGGGTGGCCTGCTCGGCGGCGAACTCGACCCCCACGCCTGCGTGGTGCCCGGTGATCACCCGGGCGTCGTCGGCGAGGTCACCGGCGGCGATCAGTTCGTTCAGGGCAGTCATCGAGGCCACGTCCGGGATGGGCACCAGGTGCGTGCGGCGGAACCGGCCGATCTCGCCCTCGATGCCGCCCTTCTCGTGCGCACCGTCCTTGCCCGGGACGCAGAAGAACGAGGCGAACCCGTAGTGCGAGCGCAGCGCGGTGAACCGGTCGTTCTCGAGCCGGTCTCGGCCCCGCAGAATCCGCACCACGGCAGGCTTGAGGTTGTCGTACCGGACCCGGGCGGGCACCCCGCCGAAGTACGCCAACCCGCGCACGTGCCCTTCGAGGAACGCCTCCTGCGCCTGGTTCGCGAACGCGTAGTGGAACGCCCTGCCAGAGGCGGACAGTCGCATCGCGAACATCCAGACCTTCAGATCCTGCCCGGCCAGGCGGATGTGGAACTCCCCGAAGTCGACCTCGGCCTCCGCGCCCAGGTCGTGAGCCTGCGGGACAAACACCTCGACGCGGTCCAGGCCCAGCTGGCGGCGCCGGAGGGCCACATACCGGGAGACGCTCACCTCCGACAGGTCCGCGCCATGCTCGGCGACCAGCCGCTGCCACACCCGCCGGGCGGTGTGCCGCTGCTTGACCGGCACGTCCTTGTCGGCGCTCAACCAGGCGTCGATCAACTCCTTCCACGGATCGATCGCCGGCCGGCCCCGCGAGGCGTACTCCTTGCGCGGCGGCGGGACCGCGGACGCCAACGCCTGGCGCACCGTGCGCCGGTGCACCCCGTGCCGCGTCGCCAGCTCACGGATCGAGAGCTCCTCACGGCGGTGATCGACACGGATCTCTTCGAACAGCTCCACCCTGGACCTGACCATTCCGACCTCCCCGACGACGTCGTCGAGAAGATCTGAACCGGGGGTGGGGCCAACTTTCGTGAAGACACGCGGCCCCACCCGCCCGCGAGATCACCCACCCAGCCGGGGCCAAGATTCGTGAAGAAAACGGCTCCAGGTGGGGCCAAATCAGGTGACCACACTCAATCGCCTTTGCGCGCCGATCGAGAGCATGGTGGGGATCGTCGCGAACCACCGCTCGTCGTCGGTCCACTCCCGCTCCGGGTCGCGACGGCTAGGAAGCGTCTGCGGTTCGTCCATGTCCACCACCGCCAGCCCGGCGTCCCGGAGGCGCTGCATGTACCAGGCGAGGGCCGGTGGTAGTGGCGGTGCCCGCCGAAGGAGTCGATCCACCACTGCTCGTGCTCGAGGCAGCCCATCACCCGCCGGTGCCGTACTTCGCCGTACACCGGCTGCTGGCGAAAGAACGACGGGTGCAGGATCGTGGCCACCAATACCCCGCCGTCGGTCAGGGTCGTCGCCACATCGGCAAGCACCCTGTCGAGAACGGGCACGTCCATCAGCACCATGTGACTGACCACGAGATCGAACGGCCCGGGAAGGCCGCTCGGAAGGCCGACGGTCAGGTTGGCCACCTCGAACCGCAGTCCCGGATGATGTACTCGCGCCTGGGCAACCAACTCGGCACTGCCGTCAACGCCGACGACGTGCGCCCCGCGGTTGGCGAACCGCTTAGCACCACGTCCGGCCCCGACTTCGTCTCGTTCCAGGTGCGCGACCGTGCAGCTTCGGCCGCGTTCTACACCGAGCTGGTCGGCATGCAGCCCATTCCGGTACCCAACCCGCACGCCTCCGCCTTCTCGGCAAGCGGCACAACCTTCGCTCTTCGCGACCCCTTCCCAGGCATGGACCTCGATGCCAGCGGACCCCTGGGCACTGGCATCGCCGTGTGGTTCCACAATCCTGACGCGTCGACTGTGCACGGGCGCCTCGTCGACGCAGGCGTGCGGATCGTCACCGAGCCCTTCGACGGCCCCTTCGGGATCACGTTCGCGTTCGCCGACCCCGACGGCTACGTGGTCACGCTCCACTCGCGGCCGTGAGGCGCGGAGCCAGCCAGACGCGATTCGTGGCTCCAGGCCTGCGGATCGCGTTTCCCATCGGCCGGTCAGACGGCCCGGTGGCGCATCACCGCCGACTGAGCTCCGCCCGCGCGTGGAGTCGATGCGCGGTCCCTCCCTGACCTCGAGACCACGACCAGCTGGATCGACAGCTGATGTCGAGGTTCAGCGCAGATCGAGACCGGTTCGCCGTTTAGCCCCCCGGCCGCCCCGACGCCGTCACGGGGCCATCTAGGCTCCGAGGCATGCTCATCTGGATCAACGGCGCGTTCGGCGCGGGGAAGACCCAGACCGCGTTCGAGCTGCGGCGTCGGCTGGTCGACGCGCACGTCGCCGACCCCGAGCTCCTCGGCTTCGCCCTTCAACGGACGCTCCCGCCCGCAGCGCGCCCCGACTTCCAGGACCTCGCCCCGTGGCGTTCCGCCGTCGTCGACATTCTTCAGCAGGCCGAGGCCGCCCACGCTGGCCCGGTGCTCGTGCCGATGACGATCGTGCGTGACGACTACTTCGACGAGATCGTCGGCGGGCTGGGTTCTCGCGGGGTGGACGTCCCCCACTACGCCCTCATCGCGAGCCCGGAGACACTGCTCAAGCGGCTCAGCACCCGCATCGCGTTCACGCGCTCCGGCCTGCGCCGCGAGACCTGGGCGGTGCAGCAGATCCCGCGCTGCGTCGCCGCCCTCGCCCAGGAGCGCTACGCCACGCATGTACACACCGACCACCGGACGACCGACGAGGTCGTCGAGTGGATCGCCGCCGATGCCGGCGTAGCGCTGGACGCGCCCCGGCTGGCGCCGTGGAGGTACCAGTTGCGCCGCCTCAACGTCGGCATCGACCACATCCGGTAGGCGCCGGCCCTGGTACCCGGCGCCCGCAACCCCACATGTAGTCACGAACAGGCAAAGCAAAAGTCATGCAGCGTAGGCGGAGGAGTGTGCAATCTCGGCTGCACGTCGACAGCAACGTGTCGACGTGCAGCGCAGATCGCGTGCCGAGCATGTCTTGAAGTCCGATGAACTCGACGACCGGCCACGACGCGTGCGACCGCCTCATCTGGTCGAAATCGGCGACGCTCACGCGCCCCGTGAGTCACCCCAACGACTGACAGCCAAACGGAAGCGTGGGACTATCAGCGACCGGATGAAGTCGTCGTAGGTCCGTTCGATACAGGTCACAATCGCGATGCGCAGCTGGTCGCGGGTGGTCCAGCGGCGCCGGTCCAAGACGTTCTTCTGCAGCGAAGCGCGGTTCGAGACAGAGCTCCGCGCGGCCGGCGCCGAGGTCACCGGCGTCCGCTACATGGGAACCATCCACGACTTCGTCATGCTCAACACTCTGCACGAACCGTGAACGCGCTCAACTCCGCGGTCGCCCGACGGGGCATCAGCGGTGCTGATGTGGCCGGCTGCATCGTGCATTCGGACAGAGTCCGGTCAGTTTCGAAGCCGGAAGTTCCTGGCCGCGCTGCGCCGCCACGACCTGGCCGGATCCATGGGCCAGGTCGCGGTCAAAGGCTCGAGTAGACCCATCGCCGAGGACCTCTTTCGCGAGCCGCCCAACTGCTCGGACACGCCGCTGTAGTTTGTGATCTCAACCGACACTGCGCAGTCGAAGGCCGCCATCGCACAGGCTGCCGCGATCCCGAAGGACGCGCTGTCCACGTGAGCCGGCCGGGGCGGGCGAGGGACACAACGCCCTCGCCCGGCCGGCACCCGCCGCCGAAGACCCGGCCTTCTGCCGACCGACGCCGCGGGCCCGCTGGCGTCGGCCACCTTCAGCGGGCGTTCCGGACCGGCGGTTGGAAGCCAGCCGGGCGGTCGCCGATCGCCAGGCCGGGACTGACCACCCACGACTGGTACTCCGGCGTGAACATCCCGTACGCCGCACGGTGCCCAGGTGCGCTGGCCTGGTCGAGGCGCAGCAGCGCGTCATTCGGCAGCTGGAGGTCAAGCGCGGCGAGGCTGCTGTCGAGCTGGGTCACGCTGCTGGCGCCCACGATGAGCGACGTGACCGCCGGCTGTGCCAGCGACCAGGCCAGCGCGACCTGTGCCATGGGCCGCCTGACCTCGGCGGCGACGTCGCGCAGCGCATCGATGACGGCCCAGTCGTGCTCGTTCACGGGCCGCCCGGGTGCATCCGGGTTCCCGATACGTCCCTCCCCCGCGACGCCGTCGGCCGTGCGCCGGTACTTGCCCGTCAGCAGGCCACCGGCCAGAGGGCTCCACGCCGCCAGGCCCATGCCCAGCGTCTGGGCCATCGGCACGTACTCCGCCTCGATGCCCCGGTCGGCGAGGGAGTAGGGCAGCTGGACCGTGACGAACGGTGTGAGGCCGTGCGCCTCGGCGTAGGACTGGGCGCGCGTGGCGTACCAGGCGGGCACGTTCGAGAGGCCGGCGTAGCGGATCTTGCCCGCCCGAACCAGATCGTCGAAGGTCTGCACGACCTCCTCGACCGGGGTGACGCGGTCCCACGTGTGCAACAGGTACAGGTCCAGGTAGTCGGTGCCCAGGCGCCGCAGGGACGCCTCGAGCGCGCGGATCATGTGCTTGCGGCCGTTGCCGCTCGCGTTCGGGTCCGTGGGGTCGATCGTGTTGGTGAACTTGCTGGTCAGGACCAGGCGTTCACGGTTTCCCGCCTGCGCGACGAGGCGGCCGACGATGCGCTCGCTCTCGCCCGCGGTGTAGAAGTCGGCGGTGTCGACGAAGTTGCCGCCCGACTCGACATACCGGCGGAAGATCGGCTCAGCCTCCTCCAGCGTCTTGCCGTACGCGGCGTGGAAGCCGTCGACGCCGAAGTTCATGGTGCCGAGCGCGAGCCGGCTGACCCGCAGGCCGGAACGGCCGAGCAGGTAGTAGTGGTTCATCGCCGTCGTGCCGCTCACAGGAGGGTCCGGGCGTGCTGCGAGTCGGTGTAGTCACGCCATTCGACGATCTGACCGTCGCGGACGCGGTAGACCGCGACGTTTCTGATCGGGGCGAGGTGACGGCCGGGAAGGGCGAGGCCGTGGACCTGTTCCTCGAGCACGACGTCGCCGGTCACGGCCTGGTGGAGCGTCGAGAACTCGACGCGCTCGAAGTTCGCGAACACACCGCCCCACGTCATGAGGACGGCGTCGCGGCCGACGACGGGCCGCTCGCCGTAGGCCTCGAACTCGACGCCGGGCGCGAGGAAGGGAGCCAAGCGGGCGGGGTCCTTGCTCGCGAAGGTGGCGACGAAGCCGGTGACGACCTGACCGGGGCTGGTGGTATTCATGGTGTTCATGCCGGCGACGGTAGGAGCACGAAATTGGACCCACAAGTCCAGAACTGAGGTAGCGTCGCCGCCATGACCTTGACCGCCAAGGGCGCCGCGACCCGCCGGCACATCCTCGAGGGGGCCGCCGCCTACCTGCGCTCCTCCGAACCGGGCGACGCCACGCTCGACGACATCCGTGACGTCACGCAGTCGAGCAAGAGCCAGCTCTTCCACTACTTCCCCGGCGGCAAGGAGGAGCTCTTCCTCGAGGTCGCGCGGCTCGAGGCCGCCCGCGTCATCGACGACCAGCAGCCGCACCTCGGTGCGCTCGCCTCGTGGGCCGCATGGGACCGATGGCGTAGGGCCTTGATCGCGCGGTACCGGGCGCAGGGAGCGAGCTGCCCACTGGCATCGCTCATGAGCCAGGTCGGAAGCGTGCCAGGAGCCGCCGAGGTCTCGACGTCGCTGCTCGAGCAGTGGCAGGGCCACGTGCAGCGTGGCATCGAGACGATGCAGGCGAAGGGCGAGGTGCGCACCGACCTCGACGCGCGGCGCACCGCTGCAGCGTTCATCGCAGGCATCCAGGGCGGAGTCGTGATCCTGCGCTCGACGGGGCGCACCGACCACCTCGAGGACACCCTGGCACTGCTGATTGCTCATCTGAGGAGCCGCTGAGCCTCTGCTCGACAGGCGATCAGGCCTGCATGTCGACAGCGGTCGCAGCGGATCGACATCATCACCTGTCGGACCTGCAACGAAGGTTTCTCAGACACGCCACCGCACTCATCTCGATCCGGGAACGTCTTCGTCGTTGCGAAGGCAAGCCCGGGACGCGGGAAGTCTGACGGCGAGGGCGCCGGATGCTAGTCCGCGCGTGGACGAGTCCAGAACTGCTCGGGCGTGCTCCCGGGCCGGAAGCCGAAGTGCTCGAGCATCGCGGTTGCCTGAGGGAAGTTCGACGCGATGGCCTCCGGCGTGTGGGCGTCGCTGCCGAAGATCACGGCCTTCCCACCCGAGTCGGCCCACCATTTCGGGATCCATGACCAGAGGCGTCGGGTGTTCATCTCGAGCGCACGACCCCCCTCCGCGATCGACCGCATCGCCGCGCGAGACCCGTCCTCGAACGCGCGCGGGTCGAACGGCCCCGCCGTGGCGACCGGCCATAGCCTCACCGCGTAGTCGATGTGGGTGAAGACCTCAAAAGCTTCGGATCCCTTGACCATTGCGGGTACGTGCTCGAGGTACGCGCGCATCACCTCAGCCGGGTCGTGCTTGCGGAACAGCGTATGAGGCTCGGCGGGGCCGTCGCCGAGGTCAAGCGTGTGCAGCGAGCCAAGAACCCGATCGACGAGGTCCAGGTCGACGATCGCCTCCGCGCGGCCGCCCATCAGGTGAGGCTGACCGAACTCGACGCCGGTGTGGATGCGCAGCTGCGGAAACTCGTACCGCATGCGGTCGACCGCCTCCAGGTGACCCGCCACATCGAAGGGCGCGAAGTCGACAACAACTGTTGACGTGCGGCGCAGACTGCGCGGACACGCCGCTGCATTTTGCGTAGTCTCGGGCGTGTCGCCGCGGGTGCGAAAAGTAGGTCGCACGAAGCCGGCCGGGGTGGGCGCAGGCGCTCAGGCCTCGTGCGCCGGGCGCCCGCGCACTTGTGCGAGGAGATTCCAGCCGACGCGGCCGAATGCATCCTGATAACCCACCTTCAGTTCTCGCTGCACTTCGTCGGCCGAGCCACGAGCTCGGGTGGCACCGGCCGCGTCGACCCACCCCGCGCGCTCGGCTGCGTCGAGCTCTTCAACGTCGACGATGCCCGAGCCATCGCTCGAGCACCACAGGTCAAGTTCAAGGTCGAGGAATGAGAAGGGCTCGTCCCGCGATGCCGCGATGTCGACCGAGATCCAGGGCGAACTCCAGAAGTCGGCGGGAGGCTCCGGTGCTGCGGCCCAGCACCACGCGACGAACCGGCCGCCAGTCTCGGGGAGTACGTGCCGGGGGAAGTACTGCACGCCGTCGGCGGGTTGCGTCGTGAGGGAGCCGTCCGACCCGATGATCTCAGTGCCTGCCGGGCTGAACAGCCAGATGCCCTCGGGTCCAGTGCGCGCGACTCGCGCGGTGTGAGACTTCCGCGATCCGTCGAGCTTGACCTTGACGCTCCGCACCAGTTCACCGACCCGGTCATCAGCCACGTCGCTCCACATGGGTGGGAAGCATAGGCGAGGGCGCTACAGCCAAGGCCGCTCGGGTCCCCGCCGCTGTGCACCGTATTCAGTGACGCTCGTCGAGGGTGGAGCAGCGCTTATGAAACATGCGCGGGCGGTTGTGCAAAGTAGGGCGCAGATCGACAAGTGTCGACGTGCAGCGCAGATTGCGCGGACACGCCGCTGTACTTTGCGTGATCTCGGGCGTGTCGCCCGTGCCAGGAAAAGTCGGTTGCAGCGACCGCCAAGCGCCCAGACGCCCAGCCCGCCGGGGTCCACGTGCGACTGCGCCGGCGATGCCGGGGTTCGGGCAGCGGGCGCGCGCCGCGGTGGCACGGATCGCCGAAGCCATACCGTAGCGTTCGTCTCGGACCGAGTCCCGGGTAAGCGAGCGGAGGCCGCGACGTGCCCTGGAAACCAGACTGGAGCGCGTTCGATCACGATGCGAGCCTCGACATGTTCCGGGACACCGCCGCCGAGGTCAGCGACGACCAGGTCACGGGCTTCGTAACCTTCCGCGTCGAGGCGAGGTTCACCCGCACGGGCGGCCGACTCTGGTGGGCGCGGTGGGCACGAGGAAGGGAGTGGGTCGAGTGGATCGAGGCATTCTGGCTGGACTCTCGCGATGCTCCCTACCCGGAAAAGGCGATCATGTCCGACGGCACCACGGGCCCGGACTCCGCATGGCTCGATGACATCAGGAAAGGGTCGTACCGGCTCCACCTGCCCCCCGCGTCGGCAGGTCTCGCCGAGGAGCGCGTCCTGATGGTTCACTGGCTCAGCGGCGAAGAGCTGGAGACGGCGAAGCACGAATGGGGCTGGGGAGATGCCTAACCAGACCCACCGTGCATGGTTCCCTGCCGCCCTCCTGAGCAGGGCTCAAAAACTCAGTCCCCGCAGGACCAGTCATCCGCACCGACTTCGGTACCAACCGAACCAACTGAATCGCCCGGCTAAAGAGCCGCGCGCCGAGCTCGATGAGCGCCTCCGCGGTCAGCGTGTCCTCGAGCTGGGCGCCCGGGGCGCCGGTACACGGCGTTCGACTCTGGGGTCGGTGAACTGAGACCCCAGCGCTCCGGTCACGCTCAGTTGCTGGATGGGAACAGGGAGCTGAGCATCTCGTAGGCGGGATGGCAGGTGCAGCCCTTGTTGTGGCCGCAGAGCGTCGGGGAGACTCTCTCCGGCACGGCCGAAGACACGGAGGCTGCTACCGGAAGACGCGGAAAGTACTTACGATCCGCGCATGGGACGTAGTCGCCGCTCGACACTGGCGCAACTTTGCGCCGTCTTTTCGGTGGCGGCGGGGTGTATGAGTGCACCGCGTCGATCTCCGGTCATGGACGGGCGGCGCCAAGGCATGGTTTAGCGGTGCTCCGTCGGAACCGGAGCAAAACTTCTTGGATTCAAGGTTGAGAAAAGTAGGCCGCAGATCGACAAACAACATCAGGCCTGCATGTCCACGAAGCGCGAGTAGTGCCCCTGGAACGCCACGGTGATTGTGTCGGTCGGACCGTTACGGTGCTTGGCCACGATCAGATCGGCCTCGCCCGCCCGCGGCGACTCCTTCTCATACGCATCTTCGCGGTGGAGAAGGATCACCATGTCGGCATCCTGCTCGATGCTGTTGTGAACAGCGATGCCATTTGCGATGAAGTTATGCGTATCGAGCACCGTGGCGTCGAAGACCTGCTTTTCGCCCATCGGCTCGATCCCGACCACCTCGTCCCACAGCAGGTCGTTGACCGCCATGATCTCGAGCGCCTCGCTCTCGAGCACCGCCGCGATCTTGCCGAGGCGCTGGCGCGAGGGAGCGTGCTTCCGCAGGGTGCTGCCGCAGGACTGCGTCCCGATTGCCGCAGCGAACTGTCGGTGCGTCCTGCCGTTCTCGACGAGCAGCTCGCGCACGTCCTGCCAGACCTGCTTGGGCACGGTGTCGATGTTCGTGTTCGCGTGTGTGTCTCGGATGATCTCCAGCAGCTTCGCGGCGGTGTCTCCGCGGTCGCCGTGCACGCCGATCTCCTGCAAGAACCGACGCTGGTCGTCGACACCGGAGACGTCGAGCGTGTACCCCTGGCGGTAGGCGCCCTTCAGGGTCACCTTGTGCAGACGCGTCGAGATGCCGAAGCGCAAGAGAAGGCGCGCGAGCCCGTCGACCAGCTCACGTGACGTCGTGGAGTAGTAGATGCGGCCGCCGCGGCCGTTCTTGTTGACGGTGACCGAACCGTCGGTCGCCCAGAGGTGTTTGATGAAGAGTGCGATCTGCCGCTTGGGCAGATGGAAGACGCTTGTCGGAATGAACTTCTCGTGGCTGCGAGCGCCGAAGAGGCCCATGTCGTCGAGCCACTCCGCGATGGGGCTCCGCTTGCCATGCGTGAGTCGGTACGGCGCCGACAGGCTAAGTGTCGTCACCCGCGCCGCCTCGCACTCGTGACGGATCGGCGTGATCCCGAACGCACCGGCGGCCTCGGCGACCGCAGCGAGGTTGCGCTCGTCGATCGACGCGTACCGGATCGGCTGCCGCTTCACGAACGACCCGTCGCCGAGCAGGTGAGCCAGCATGACGACCTTCCGGTCGTCCCACCCGGCGTTCTGCTCCGGCCCTGGCACGTGCCGTGGCACGCCAACGCGCGACCCGACCTGGAGCCCGCTCAGGGGGGTCCATCCGTCGTATGTGAGGAACGGGTGGTTCGCCGTCGCCTCGATCTCCTTGCCCGACGCGAGGCGCAGGCGGAACACGGGCTTCACGCCCGTCGGGAACACATGAGTCAAATGCCGGCGCACGTACTGCAGCCGCTCGTTGAGCGCCCACACCGGCACGTCCTTGGCGTTGAGCGCGAACAGCTCGCCCATCGTGGTCTCGGCGCCGGTGTCGGCGCGCAGGATCCGGGCGTCTTCAGTGAGGCAGCCCGACTCGCGCAGGTCGGACATCTGCGGCTTCTTGTCCCCGCGCTGCTCCGGCCCACGGTTCAGCTGCGACAGCGCAATCACGGGAACCTCGAGCTCCTTCGCGAGCAGCTTCAGCGCACGCGAGAACTCCGAGACCTCCTGCTGACGCGACTCGACGCGCTTGCCCGACGACATGAGCTGCAGGTAGTCGATGACCACGAGCTTGAGGTCGTGCCGCTGCTTGAGCCGCCGCGCCTTGGCGCGGATCTCCATGAGCGACATGTTCGGAGAGTCATCGATGAACAGCGGCGCCTCGGAGACCTTGCCCATGACCTTGGCGAGCTTTTGCCAGTCGTCGTCGCCCATGTTGCCGTTGCGCAGCTTCTGCAGGTGCACGCGCGCCTCGGCGGCCAGAAGGCGCATGGTGATCTCGTTGCGGCCCATCTCCAGCGAGAAGACAACCGACGCCTGACCGTGTTTGATCGAAGCGGACCGTGCGATGTCGATCGCGAGCGTCGAGTTGTGCGTCGGGATCATGGCCCGGCTCGCGAGGTACAGGTGGTCGCGGTTGTCGACCTGGACGCACCGGACGGGTACGGAAGCGATCGGACGGACTTCGACTATGCAACGCTGGGTGAGCCGAGGTGTCGCGGTGCGACGTCGCTCCTTGTGAAGGATCCGCTTTCGCTCGAGCCAAAAGACGTCGTCGTCGGTCGTAAACGTGATAGTGAACGCCGTTGAGGAGTCCACTGTGCGACCCTTCACCGCTCGCTCGGACCAGCCGGTCCGGTAGCCGAGGCTATGGAGCAGCTCCCTTGCACCCTCCGCGAGTCGCCGATTGGTGACGGTGAACTGCGGGCTTCCAGTGGGATTCACCGTTCCATCCGTGTCCAGCAGACCAGCAAGCAGGGCTCGACGCTGGTCTTCAGATGCGCGGAGGTATTGCACGGGAATGTGCTTGTCGCCGAGAACACCGAGCGTCCGCAGAATGCTGGCGACGGAACCGTGCGATTTGTGGCACTCAGCGCAGCGTCGATGGCCTGAACTGGGCTTGCCGCAATCGGGGCACATCGGCGCGCCCGACGGTGCCGACAGGGTCTTTGCCCTGCCCTCGTAAGGCTCGCGCTCGGTGAGGTAATAGCCGAGCCCTTCGAGGGTCATCGCGATCTCGACGTCGGCCGACGTGAACCGAGCCGAGTCGGAGTGCCCGTCACCGAGCCAGATGCCCAGCGCATAAGGGTGCAACGGGAGCTCGGCCTCGGGCAGTCTCAGCGCGCGCGAGTTCCGAACCGTGTGATTGGCGCGCGCGTCCGCCGTCTCGCAGCGCACAGTGGCGGCAAGTTCGCGCGTCGTATGAAGGCTCGCCTCCGCAGGCTCGCCCGCACGCACCTTCCGACGCTGAGCTCGCGTGCTCGTCGCCCACAGGTGCTCCGCATCCGCCACGATCACCGTGCCGTCGTCGAACACCACCTCATAGCACGGCCGGTCCTCCATGACCTCGGTCGCAGCGACCACCCGTGTCGGTTGGCCGTCCGCACCGAGGAGCTGGTCGCCGACCGCGACCTCCCCCATCGTGGTCCACCCCGATGGCGTCGGGAGGGGGGTATCTAGCGCGAGCGCCTTACCGATGGCGGGTCTCGCGGCAATAACGATCATCTGTCCGGGATGCAGCCCGTTGGTGAGCCGATCAAGGTCCGCAAACCCCGTCGGTACCCCGGTCATGCCTTCCCCGCGGTGGCCCGCTGCCTCGATCTCGTCCATCGTGCCGCCGATGATCTCGGACAGCGGCAGGTAGTCCTCCGAGGTGCGCCGCTCGGTGACCGCGTAGATCTCCGCCTGGGCGTTGTTGACGATGTCGTCGACGTCGCCGCCGTCGCGCGCGTAGCCGAGCTGGACGATGCGGGTGCCGGCCTCGACGAGGCGACGCAGCACGGCGCGCTCGTGCACGATGCGCGCGTAGTACCCGGCGTTCGCCGCGGTGGGGACCCCGGCGACGAGGTCGGCCAGGTACGCGGCTCCCCCGACGCGCTCGAGCTCGCCTCGCCGCCGCAGCTCGTCCGCGACGGTGATGCCGTCCGCGGGCTCGCCCCGGCCGTACAGGTCGATGATCGAGTCGTAGATGGTCTCGTGCGCCGGACGGTAGAAGTCGTTGCCGCGGATCGTCTCGACGACGTCGGCGATCGCGTCCTTGCTGATGAGCATGCCGCCGAGCACGCTCATCTCGGCGTTGAGATCCTGTGGTGGGGTGCGGTCGAAGGCTGCAGGGGTGCCGCTGTAAGAGGATTCGAGCTCCTCGATCGACATGCTTTTCCCCGCCCCTTGGTTTTCGCCGGCTACGCCCCCGTGGTGTCCTCGTCTTACCGTGGACCACCGACATCCGCGACGACGCTAGGCGCGCCTGGCCTGGCGTGCAACGAGCGCTGTGGACGCCGGTGTGGACCACGGTGTGGAGAACCCTCCGCTGCTGTGCACAGCCCGTGGACGAAGCTGTGCACAACTGGGGAAAGTTTCTGTGTACAAGCACCCCGAGGTGCCCTGAGCAGCACTGACGTTTCCCTCAGCCTGTGGAGGAAAAGAAGTTGAGTGAAGTCGGTCGCACGCCGACCACTCAGCGACCGGGCGCCCTGCGCGGACCGTCCATCGACCGCGAGATCTTCGCTCTCGCGATCCCCGCGCTGGGCGCACTCGTCGCCGAACCGCTGTTCGTCCTCGTCGACTCTGCGGTCGTCGGACACCTCGGCACGGCCCAGCTCGCAGGCCTTGCCCTCGCCTCGAACCTGCTTCTCACGGTCGTCGGCCTGTGCGTCTTCCTTGCCTACGCCACCACGGCCGCAGTCTCCCGGGCCATCGGCGCCGGCCATGAGCGTGAGGCCCTCCAGCGCGGCGTCGACGGCATGTGGCTCGCGCTCCTCATCGGAGCGGTGCTCGGCGTGGTCGCGTGGGTGTTCGGCCCCGCGGCGGTGAGCGCCCTGGGCGCCACCGGTGACGTCGCCACGCACGCCGTCACGTACATCCGCGCCTCCGCGATCGGCCTGCCCGGCATGGAGGTCGTCCTCGCCTCGACCGGCGTCCTGCGCGGACTGCGAGATACCCGCACGCCCCTCCTGGTCGCATCCATCGGCGCCGTCGTCAACGCAGGCGTCAACATCGCGCTCGTGTACGGCGCAGGACTGGGGATCGCGGGCTCGGGCCTCGGCACCGCGCTCACGCAGCTCGGCATGGCGGCGACTCTGACCGTCGTCGTCGTCCGCGGGGCAAGACGGCGGGGTGCCTCGCTGCGGCCCGCCGTCGGCGGCATCTGGTCCAGCGTCGTCGCAGGCTTCCCGCTGCTTGTACGGACGGCCTCGCTCCGGTTCGCGATCCTGCTGACCGTCGCCGTCGCCACGCGGCTCGGCGACGTCACGCTCGCCGCCCACCAGATCGTCAACAGCCTGTGGGGACTGGCGGCCTTCGCTCTCGACGCGCTCGCGATCGCCGCCCAGGCCCTCGTCGGCCACGCCCTCGGCGCGCGCGACGTCGAGCGCGCCCGCGCCGTGCTCCGCCGATGCCTCCGCTGGGGCGTTCTCGCCGGAGTGGTCATCGGCGTCGTGCTCGGGGCGTCGGGCTGGTGGGTCGCGCCGCTGTTCAGGCCCGACGACGGCGTTCGCGCCGCCGCGGCCGCAGGGCTCGCGGTGTGCGGGCTGCTGATGCCGATGGCGGGCTGGGTCTTCGTCCTCGACGGCGTGCTCATCGGAGCGGGCGACGGGCGGTACCTCGCCCTCGCCGGGATCGCGACGCTTGTCGTCTACGCCCCCGCAGCGCTGGCCGTGGGCGCCTGGGCCCCGACTGGACCCGCGGGCCTGGCGTGGCTGTGGGCGGCGTTCGCCGGGCTCTTCATGGTCGCTCGAGCCCTGACGACGGGACTGCGCGCCCGCAGCAGTCGCTGGATGGTCACGGGCGCTTAGCCGCGCCACGCGTGCCAGGCACCGTCCCGCGCCCGCGGGCCCCGGCCACGCGGACGCGTCAGACGCCGGTGACCCGCCCGGGTCACCGGCGTCTGACAGGTGGGAGAGGGACTACGGGAGCGGCTTGAGCGCGAAGTCGTAGACCGTCGTCTGGCCGCTGACGATCTGCGCCTTCGCCGTCTGCGGCACGTAGCCCTCCGCGGCCGCCGTCACCTGCAGCGGGGCATTCGCCTTCTGCATCCAGTACCCGTACACGCCGTCGGCGCCCGTCACCAGGGAGACGTCGTACGAGACGCCGTCAAGGGCCACCACGGCGCCCTTGAGCGGAGCACCGGACTGGCTTGTGACCGTGCCGGTGATCTTGCCCCACCCCGCCGGCCGCTTGACCGTCATGGTGGCGGTCACCGACGGGTTCTCGTACGGCGTCTTCGCGCCGACGTTGATCGCCGCCGTGTACGTGCCCGGCTGGTCGACGTCGGCCGTCATCGTGGCCACGGTCACCACCGACTTGCCCGGCTGGAGTGTGAACGCCGGCGGCTGCAGGTCCAGCCACGCGATGCCCGAGCCGCCGCCGACCGTGTCGCCGGTGACGTCGATGACGAGGTTGGAGTCGGGGAACCCGACCGCCGCCGCGTCGGTCGGCTCCGGGTTGCCGCACGACGGCGCCGCGATGTACGTCGGCGACGTCTCCGGCGCGTCGTTGCCGCCCACGTAGAGCGCCGGGCCCGAGACCTCGACCACGAGCGTCGAGCCCGCCGGCGCTGAGGCGGTCAGCGGCACCGTGACGATCGACAGGCCATCGGCGTCGGTCAGCGTCTTCGTGGCGCTGCCGATCTTCGTGAGGTTGGCCCACACGAAGTCGCCCTGGAGCGTGTACACGTTGATCGTCGCCGTGAGCGGGCTGGAGCCCAGCTCCTGGACGCCGAACGTCACGCTCTTCACGTCGAATGCCCCGCCGATGCCGAAGTCGCTCAGCGTGTAGGTGCGCAGCGCGCTCGTGATGCCCGACGGGCATGCCACCGACGACGACGACGAGATCTCGTGCGAGGTCGAGTGCGACAGCGTCTGCTCGCCCGCCGGGACGATGATCGCCGGGTTGGCTGACGTGAGCCCCGTCGTGGCGTTCTTGGCCTTGGCCGTCGCCTGCAGGCCGCTCGACGCCCCGCTCGGCGCAGAGCCGAAGCTCGTGCCTGGCACGCGCACCGCCGTGGCCTTGCCCTCGACCCCCTTGATGACGCCCTGGGTCGCCGTCGCGGTGCCGAGCATCGTGAACGCGCCGTCGCTCGCGCCCAGCTTGACGTCCACGGGAGCAGAGCCCGTGTTGGTCACCTTGACGTTGCGCGAGACCGAGCCGCCGATGTCGAGGCTCCCGGCCACCGCCGTCGTCGACGCCGCGAGCCGGCCGGCCTTGAGCTGCGCGTCGGCCGTCGCGGGCGTGCCCTCGGCGACCGTCACCGTCTTGGTCACCGGCTCGTACGCCGGCGCCGAGATCTCGACCTTCCACGTGCCCTCGAACAGGAGCAGCCCGTAGGTGCCGTCCGCGCCCGTCGTGGTGTCGACCACGCGGTCGCCGTCGGACGACGTCGCGACGACGGACGCGGCCTTGACCGCGGCCTGCGTGTTGTAGTCCGTGACCGTGCCGGCGACGGTGCCCTGCGGGGGCAGGTCGTAGGTGACCGACAGGCCCTGGCGCAGCACTGGTTGGTTGAACGAGTACTTGCGCGCGACCGTGCCCGTCTCGTTCTCGATGCCGGTCGTCGCCGAGCTGCCCTGGGCGGTCGCCGTGTCGGTGAGCGCCCCGTAGCCGACGACGACGCGCCCGTCGGCGAGCAGCGTGACGGAGAAGTTGACCCGGTCGGTGCTGGGGCTGTACTTGCGCACGTTGCGCCACTCGACGGTGAACGCGGACTGCCCGTCCACCGTCGTCTGCGCCGTGTACACGCCCGCAGACGCGTCGAGGTACAGGTCGTCCCAGAACGGGTAGATCGCCGCGTTCGGCACGCTGGTGCTCGGCAGGTCGACGTTGCCCAGCGACGACGTCGCGGCGAGGAAGTTCAGGTGCCCGTTCGACGAGAGGTAGGCGGTCGAGTACGAGTGACCGTAGAACCGGAACGCGAACGGCAGCGGGACGGAGCCCGTGACGTCGTCGCCGGTCAGCGGCAGCTTCGTGTCGCCCTGGAGGTAGGTTCCCTGGGAGACGGTGCAGAAGTACCCGTAGTCGTCCGGCGCGGCGTCGAGCGCGATGTCCGCGGTCTCGTCGCCGTCGACGGTCAGTGCCCGACTGTCCGGGGCCTCGCACGCGCCGCCCGTGGTGGTGAGCGTGTACGAACCCTCGGGGACGTCGGCGACGGTGTACGTGCCGTCCACCGCCGTGGTGGCGTTCACGCCGCCGGGTGCGATCGCGACCTTCGCGCCCGCCACCGGTGCGCCGGTGACCGTGCTGGTGACCGTGCCCCTCAGCGTGTGCGTCGGCGCGACGGCGAGGTCGAGGTCGACCGTCGTCGTCTGGTCCTGGGTCACCGTGGCGTGCGAGCTCTTCGGCAGCAGCCCGTACGCCGACGCCGTCACCGTGTAGTCGCCCTCGGTGACCGTGCCATCGAAGGTGCCGTCCGCGCCCGTGACGAAGTTGCGGTCGTTCTCGCCGTCGAAGCGCACGGTGGCGCCGACGACGGGCGCGCCCGCCGAGGTGACCGTGCCGTGGACCGTGCCGACGGCGTCGTGCGGCGCCGCCTCGAGCAGCGCGACGACGTCGAGCTTGCCTTCGCCCCACACGTTGTTGTCGTCGGCAGTGCCGCCGCAGGACGTGTCGTCGACGTTGGTGGCGGTTGCGTCGAGCAGCGCTTGCGTGCCCGCGATGTCCCCGACCAGCGACGGCGCGTAGCTCCACAGCAGTGCGACCGCGCCCGCCACGTGCGGGGAAGCCATCGAGGTGCCGTCGCCGAGCGCGTAGCCGCCGCCCGGCACCGACGAGCGCACCGCCACGCCCGGTGCCGCGATGTTCGGCTTGGTCAGGCCGTCCTCGCCCGGCCCGCGCGACGAGAAGTACGCGATCCGCCCCGACGAGTCGAACGCGCCGGCCGAGTAGTCGATCGTGTTCGCGCCCGGCGACGATGCCGTGGAGCAGGTCGGGCCCTTGTTGCCGGCGGACCAGGCGCCCCAGATGCCGGCAGCCGCCCAGGCGTCGACGACGTCGGCGTACCAGTCGTCGATGATGCCTCCGGCGTTGTAGCCCCACGAGTTGTTCACGATGTTCGGGCGCTTGCTCGGGTCAGGGTCGGAGCCGTCCTGCCGGGTCGGAGCCACCTGCCACTCGCCGGCCTCGAGCAGGTCGGCGTCGGCGCAGGTGGCGCAGCCGTTGGCCTCGACCCACTTCGCGTCGGGCGCCACGCCGATCTGGTTGGACCCGCCGTCGGAGCCGACCATCGTGCCCATCGTGTGCGTACCGTGCGAGTCGATGTCGCACGGGTCGCCGGACGCCCCGCAGACGCCGGCGACGTCGAAGAAGTTGTAGTCGTTGTCGAGCGTCCCGTCGGCCTGGTAGCCGCGGTACTTGGTCTCGAGGGCGGGGTGATGGACGTCGACGCCGGAGTCGACGGAGGAGACGACGATGCCGGCGCCGGTCGCGCCCATGGCCCAGGCCTCGGGCGCGTGGATGGCCTGCAGGCCCCACTCGGGCCCGTTGAGGCCCTTGTCGCTCGACGGGTGCAGCACCGGCTTGTCGGACTTGATGACCGTGGTCTCGTGGATCTGCTTGACCTCGCTCTCGGAGGCGAGCTGGGTCGCCAGGGCAAGGTCGCCGTGCTTGACCAGGACGCGGTTGCTGATCCAGAACGGCTTGTAGTCGACGCCGGCAGCCTCGAGCTCGGCCACGACGTCCCGCTGCGACGTGGCAGCGACCTTGGTGAGGGAGTCGTAGACGTACTGCCCGCGCTCGTTCCAGTCGGCGATGCTCGTGGCGGTGGAGAGGTCGGCCTTGTCGGCCAGCTTCACCCAGAAGTCCGCCTTCTGGCCTTTCGACAGGGCGTCCGCGGCGGCGGCGGTGAACTTGTCCTGGGCATTCGGGGCGACATCGGAGGTGATGACCGACTGCCCTGCGGGAGCGGCGACTGCCGGTGCCACCCCCGCCGCGGTGGTCGCGACGAGGGCCACGACGGCGCCAGTCGCCGTCACCGCCCTGCTCGCGAACGTGTGCCTTGGTTGCACGGGTCCTCCAGAGGGACGGTGCCCGCACCGGTCGCGCGGGCAACGCGGGTGCCGGCCCGGTCGGGTCAGCACCTTCCAACCTCCGGTGTGTTGCCTTGAGCGACAAGGACGGCCGGCGGGCAGTTGCGGGGCGCGACGGGCAGTTCCCGGCTGCCCGGAAGACGTGCCCGCTCACGCGTCAGGCGCCGCGACGGCCGGAACGCGGTCGGAACACGGTCGGAACACGGTCAATCCGTCACGATTGCCGGGCGAAATCTGGCAGTCTGCTGGGTGAACTTGTGGGGAATGTCTCATCTGGTACGCATGTCACACCGGGGCTCGTCGGAAGCGAGCCGCTCCAGCCGGGCCGCATGAACCTCGAGGAGATGGGGATGAGTGCTCTGACTGAAGGAGCGGCGCCGTCCGAGGTGGGGTACGTGCTCTGCGTGGGCCTGCCGCTCGCACAAGTCCGGGAGGTCACCGCGGCGCTCCAGGGCACCGCCGTGGTGCTCGCTACCAGTGACACGGCGGGCGCCCGGGCGCTTCTCGCGCCGACTGCGGCAGACGTAGCGAGCGACCTGCCCCCGGAGGCGACTCCGGTCGCTGCGACGGGCGGACCGATCCCCCATCACGCTGCCGCCCACCCTGGCGTTCGCCGCCGGCCCGTGGCCGTCCCCGTCCTGCCGGCCCCCCGACATCTGGCGACGAACGTGACCCTCACGCCCACGACGCGCCGCGCGGCCGGGTCGCGCCCCGTCAGCCCGCCGCCCTCGGCACACCTCGGCACGGGGATGATCCCGGCCGTGACCGGGCTGCCGCCGGCCGTGCCCGTGCCGGCCGACCCGTCGCCGGTGCTGGCGATGCCCGTTTCCGCGTTGGACCGCGGCCCTCTCCACGTCGACCTCGCCACCCGCGAGGTGACCGCACAGGGCCTGCGCATCCACCTCTCGCGCCGGGAGTTCGACCTGCTCTCCGCGCTCGCGTTCGACGCCGGACGGGTGTGGTCCTTCGAGGAGCTCACGCACCTCGTGTGGCGCACCGGGTTTCTCGGAGACACCGACCCGGTGGTGTCGGCGGTCAAGCGCCTGCGCAAGCGCCTGATGTCGGTGCCGGGACTCGAGGTCGCCTCCGTCCGCGGGGTGGGCTACCGCTTGCTGGTGCCCACATGACGCGAGGTCACCGGCACGACACGACAGAAGGGCCCCCGCCTCCCTCGCGGGAGGCCGGGACCCTTCAGCTGGTCTCGACAGGCTCGACCAGCGGGTGTGTCAGGCCGCGACGACCTTGACCGCGATCTTCGCCGACACCTCAGGGTGCAGGCGAACCGACACGGTGTACTCACCGGTCGACTTGATCGGCTGGCCGATCTCGATCTTGCGCTTGTCGACGGCCGGGGCACCGGCCTCGGCGACGGCCGAGGCGATGTCCGCCGTCGTCACTGCGCCGAAGAGGCGACCGGCCTCGCCGGCCTTGGCCTTGACGACGACCGCCTTGGCGGCGAGAGCGTCGGCCGTGGCCTTCGCCTCGTCGAGCGTCGCGATCTCGCGGGCCTTGCGGGCCTTGCGGATCGCGGCGACCTGCGACTCGTAGCCCTTGGTCCACGGGGTCGCGAGGTTGCGCGGGATGAGGTAGTTGCGGGCGTACCCGTCCTTGACGTCGACGACGTCGCCGGGCTCACCGAGACCAGTGACCTCGTGGGTCAGGATCAGCTTGGACATGATTCAGTGATCCTTTCCGGTCAGCGGGCAGAGGACGAGTAGGGCAGCAGCGCCATCTCACGGGCGTTCTTCACCGCACGGGCGATCTGGCGCTGCTCCTGGACGGAGACGCCGGTCACGCGACGCGCGCGGATCTTGCCGCGGTCGGAGATGAACTTGCGCAGCAGCGCGGTGTCCTTGTAGTCGACGGTCTCGATCTTCGCCGTCTTCAGCGGGTTGGACTTCTTCTTGGGCTTGCGCACCACAGGCTTCGCCATGGTGTTGCTCCTTCTTCAGGAAAAGATGATCTGGGGTCTTGGTGCCGGTCAGAAAGGGGGCTCGTCGCTGAACGAGCCGCCCGACGACGCGGGGCCTGCCGAGGCCCACGGGTCGTTCTGCTGACCACCACCGGAGGATCCGACGCCCCCGCTCTGCTGGCCGTAGCCGCCACCCTGCTGGCCGAAGCCACCCTGGTTGCCGCCACCGCCGAAGCCGCCACCGCCACCCGAGCGCTGAGTCCGGGTGACCTTCGCCGAGGAGTTCCTCAGCGACGGGCCGACCTCGTCCACCTGCAGCTCGACGACGGTGCGCTTCTCACCCTCGCGGGTCTCGTACGAGCGCTGAGTGAGACGACCTTGCACGATGACGCGCATGCCTTTCGTCAGCGACTCGGCGACGTTCTCCGCCGCCTCGCGCCAGACCGAGCAGGCCAGGAACAGGCTCTCGCCGTCCTTCCACTCGTTCGACTGGCGGTCGAAGGTTCGCGGCGTGGAGGCGATCCGGAAGTTCGCCACGGCAGCGCCTGAAGGCGTGAACCGCAGCTCCGGGTCCGCGACGAGGTTTCCGACCACCGTGATGACGGTCTCACCAGCCATGCCTTGCTCCTTCGTTCGTCCGAGACTCGTGTCGGGCCGATCCCATCAGGTGCCACCGACAGCGGCTACCCGACAGGCCGGGAGGGATTCGGATCGTGGTCTCAGCGAGCGTTGCGGCGCAGGATCTTGGTGCGCAGCACGGCCTCGTTGAGGCCCAGCTGGCGGTCCAGCTCCTTCGCCGTCTCGACCGAGGCGGTGAAGTCCACGACGGCGTAGATGCCCTCGGGCTTCTTCTTGATGTCGAACGCCATACGGCGACGACCCCAGATGTCCACCTTGTCGACGGAGCCACCCTCGGTCGAGATGACCGACAGGTACTTGTCGAGCGACGGGGCGACGGTGCGCTCCTCGACCTCAGGGTCCAGGATCACCATCAGTTCGTACTGACGCATGAGTACAACCCACCTCCTCTGGTCTAGGCGGTCACGGTCCATCCGTGACAGGAGGGTATGTGCGTCGCTGTGCCTGCCTCGCGCGGTGCTGGTTGCGGTGCGCGTGCGGGCACAGACAGTCACCCAGGATACCCGACGTCTCCGGGGTCTCCGTCACCGGCGCCGCCCAAGCCGCCGTTGCCGGCGTCACCGCCGCCGTCGCCTCCGCCCGGATCGCCACCGTTGCCCGGGGGCGGTGTCGGCGAAGGCGGCGGTGTCGGCGGGCCGCTCGACACCTGGATCGTCAGCGTCGATCCCGGCGGCACACGGGTGCCGGCCGAGCTCACGCCGAGCACGGTCCCCTGGGGCTCACCCGACTCGACCATCTCGAGGCGGTACCCCAGCCCGAGGCCCCGCAGGGCACCCGTCACCTGGTCGACGTTCTGGCCGGCGAGGCCGCCCGGCACCGTGACCCAGCCCTCCTGCGGGTCGGTCTGCTCGTCCTCCGTCGCCTCCTGGTCGTCCTCGTGCGACGCGTCCTCGGACGTGTCGTGGTCGGGCGCGGGCCGGGTCGGCGCGTACGCCGGGAAGGCCTGGACCTCCATGCCCTCGGTCGCGACCTGCATGAAGTCCGTCCACGCGCGGGCCGGGAAGGTGCTGCCGGTCATGCCCGTGCTGTTGCCGACCCACTGCCCGAACGGCGAGATCGGCTCCTGCCGGCCGTCCTGCTCCTGGTTGAGCCCGACGACGGTGACCAGCTGCGGCACGAATCCTGCGAACCACGACGAGACGTTGCCGTTGCTCGTCCCGGTCTTGCCGGCGGCCGGCCGACGCTCGCCGTTCGGGCCCCGCAGCTCGCGCGCCGTCTGGCCAGAGCCGTTCTCGACGACCTGCTCCAGCGCATGGGTGGCGGCCGCGATGACCTCGGGGTCGAACTCGCTGGTGCGCGTCGTCGGGCCGCTGTGGATCAGCGTGCCGTCCAGGTCGCGCACCTCGCGCACGATGTGCGGTGTCACGCGGTCACCGCCGTTGGCGATGGCCGAGTACGCCGTCGCCAGGTCCAGCACGCTCACGCTGGAGGGACCGAGCACGTTGGACGGCACCGCGGGGATGTCGACCGACTCGGGGATGCCGAGCCGGTGGGCGACGTCGACCGTGCGCTCGGGACCGATCTCGACGTTGAGCGCTGCGTAGACGGTGTTGACCGAGTCCGCCATGGCGTCGACGAGGTCGATGTTGCCGAAGTTGGCCCCGCCGAAGTTCCGGGGGCCCCGGTTCCCGTTCGCGGGGTCCCAGCCCGGGATGACCCGCTGGCTCCGACCGTCGAACCGCTCGTCGAGCGTGCGCCCGTCCTCCAGAGCGGCGATGAGGGTGAACGGCTTGAACGTCGAGCCGGCCTGCGCACTGCCCTGGGTCGCGGTGTTGAACTGCCGCTGGAGGTAGTCGAGACCGCCGAACAGGGCGCGGATCTCCCCCGTGTCCGGGTCCATCGACGCCAGGCTCACCGACAGCGCGTCGGGGTCCGCGGGGTTGTCCCCCTCGAACGCCGACTTCGCGACGGACACGGCCGCGTCCTGGAGCGTCGGGTCGATCGTCGTGACGATGTGGAGACCGCGCGTGCGCAGCAGCTCGGGGCGGTCGCGGAACGCGTCGGTGTCGGAGAGCTCGCGGATGACCTCGTTGACGAGGAAGCCCGCCTGCCCGCCGAGGGTGTTGGTCGCGGTCGGGCGCGGCACGAACTCGGGGAACTCGGCGTCGGCGCGCTGCTGCGCCGTGATGAGCCCCTGCGAGTACATGCGGTTGATGTTGCGGTGCCAGCGGGTGCGCGCGCGGTCCTCGTTGACGCCCGGGTCCCAGTTGTTGGGCGAGGGGATGATGCCCGCGAGCAGCGCCGCCTCGGAGACGGTCAGCTCGGCGGCCGGCTTGCCGAAGTACGCCTGGGCCGCGGCCTCGATGCCGAACACGCCGCGACCCCAGTAGATGGTGTTGAGGTAGCCCTCGAGGATCTGCTCCTTGGGCGTGGTGCGCGTGACCTGCATGGCCATGATCGCCTCGCGGAACTTGCCGCCGAGGCCCGTCGTCGAGTCGGTCTTGGTCCGCTCGATGTACTGCATCGTCAGCGTCGAGCCGCCCTGCGTCGGGTTGCCCCGGACGTTGTTCCACAGCGCGCGGGCGAACCCGCGCGGGTCGACGCCCCGGTTCGTCCAGAACGTCGCGTCCTCCGAGGCGACGACGGCGTCGCCGACATGGCGGGGCAGGTCGTCGAGCTGGACCAGCTGACGGCGTGCGCCGAGCCTGCCGATCTCCGTCTCCCCGTCGGAGAAGAAGATCGTCGTGGTCTGGTCCGTGATGTTGCCGAGGTTCTCGGGCACCGTCGTCGTCACCCAGGCCGTGGCGAGCGCACCCGCGCCGAGCACGAAGACGCCCACGATCGACCCGACGACGACGCGCCACGACGGCAGCCAGCGGCCGATCGCTCCCTTGCCCCGGCGCGGATAGTTCCACAGCCGACGACGACCGGTCGCCTCGCGAGTGCCTGAGGCCACGTCTGTACTTCCTCCCGGGTCGGTGACCGGGAGGTGCCCCCGGTCGACGCGGGCCCTGGATGGCAGGGCTCCGCCTCGACCTAGCACGGTATGAGGTCAGACCTCACAGCAGACGGCGGTCGGCGCGGTTCTAGCCCGTCCGTGGCCGCGTCCTCAGGAGATGCCGCCGGACTTCACCCGGCCTTCACATCAGGAGCAGGACTGCGGCGCCTCAGCCGCTCCCCTTACCGGGTGTCGGGCTCGCCGCCGGGTCTGGGGTCGGCTGGTCGGTCGGCTGGGCCGTCGGCTGGTCCGTGGGCTGGGCCGTCGGCTGGTCGGTCGGCTGGGCCGTCGGCTGATCGGTGGGCTGGCTGGTCGATCCGTTGCCGTTTCCGTTGCCGTTGCCGGACACGCCCGTGGACACCTGCACCAGCAGGGTCGAGCCCGGTGGAACCTTCGTCCCGGCGCGGTCGACGGACAACACCGTCGACTTCGGCTGTTGCGACGCCACCGCCACGAGGTTCACGTCCAGGCTGAGGGCCTTCAGCTCGTTGGTCACCACGTTGACCTGCTTGCCGACAAGATTCTTCGGCACCTTGACCCAGCCCGCCTGCGGGTCGACAGGCGCCTGCTCGGTCTGGACGTCGGTCGGCGTCTCGCTCGCGGGCGCGGACGGCAAGGGCTGCTCGCGCGGCGGGTTGTAGTCGGGGAACGGCTGCACCGGGACGCCGTCGAGCGCGACCTTCATGTAGTCGGTCCACGCGCGCGCCGGGTACGAGCCACCCGTCATGCTCTCCACGTTGTGCCACTGGCCGAACGGGGTGATCGTCTCCTCGTTCACCTTGCCGCTCTTGTCGATGGACTCCTGGTGCATGCCGACGACGGTCACGAGCTGCGGCACGAAGGCCGCGAACCACGCGGACTTCGAGTCCTGCGTCGTCCCCGTCTTGCCGGCGACCGGGCGGCCGAGCTCCTTGGCGGTCGTGCCGGACCCGCGCTCGACCACCTGCGTCATGGCGTACGTCGCGGCTTTGATCACCTCTGGGTCGAACTCGCGCGTGCGGTCGGTGGAGCCCTCGTAGACGAGGGCGCCGTCGAGCCGCTTGACCTCGCGGACGAGGTGGGGCGTCACGCGGTAGCCGCCGCCCGCGATGGTCGAGTACGCGGTCGCGAGGTCGATTGGCCGCACGCTGGCGACGCCGAGCACGTCTGAGGGGACCGGGTCGACAAATCCCGGTCTGCCCGCCTTGACGTCCGGGATGCCCATCCGGTGGGCGACGTCGGCGGTCTTGTCCGGGCCGACCTCGATGTTCAGCGCGGCGTACACGGTGTTGACGGAGTTCGCGGTCGCGTCGACGAGGTCGATGTTGCCGAAAGGTTCGAACCCGAAGTTCTTGACCTTCCAGTCCACGCCGTCGTTGGCCTTGGGGAAGATCTTCGTCGAGGGACCCTCGAACCGGTCGCTGAGCTTGTGCCCGGCCTCGAGCGCCGCGACGAGCGTGAACGGCTTGAACGTCGAGCCGGCCTGCGCGTAGCCCTTCGTCGCGAAGTTGTACTGGTTCTTGAGGTAGTCGGCGCCGCCGTACAGCGCCCGGACCTCGCCGTTGGTGGGGTCCATCGACACGACGCCGACCTGCAGGTTCGGGCTCGCGGGGTGGTCACCCTGGGCCGCCTCGGCCGCCGCGGCCGCCGCGGCGTCCTGGTCCTTCTTGTCGATGGTCGTGACGATGTTGAGGCCGTCGGTCTTGATGCGCTCCGGGTGGTCCTTGAACTGGTCGGTCTTGCTCAGCTCCTCGGTCACCGCCTCGACGAGGAAGCCGGCCTGTCCGCCGAGGCTGTTGCTCGCCTTGGGCTTCGGCTTGAACTTCGGGAACGTCGCCTTGGCGTGCTCGTCGGCGGTGATCTCGCCCGCGGCGTACATGCGGTCGATGCTGCGCTGCCAGCGCCTCTCGGCCGTCTTCGGGCTGACGGACGGGTCCCAGTTGTTCGGCGAGGGGATGATCCCCGAGAGCAGCGCCGCCTCGGAGTACGTCAGGTCCTTGGCCGACTTGCCGAAGTACGCCTGCGAGGCCGCCTCGACGCCGTACACGCCCCGACCCCAGTAGATGGTGTTGAGGTAACCCTCGAGGATCTGGTCCTTCTCTGTCGACCGGGTGACCTTGACGGCCATGATCGCCTCGCGGACCTTGCCGACCATGCTCGTGTTCGAGTCGGTCTTGGTGCGCTCGATGTACTGCATCGTCAGCGTCGAGCCGCCCTGCTGCGCGCCGCCCTTGAGGTTGTTCACCGCAGCGCGGGCGATGCCCCTGAGGTCGACACCGCTGTTGGTCCAGAAGCTCGAGTCCTCCGAGGCGACGACGGCGCCGCCCACGTAGTCCGGCAGGTCGGCCACCTTGACCAGCACGCGGCGCTCGTTGGCCAGCGTGCCGATGGGCGTCTTGCCGTCGGAGTAGTAGATCGTCGTGGTCTGCTGGTCGATCGTGTCGAGGTCGCCGGGGACCGTCGTCGTCGCGTACGCCGCGACGAACGTGCCAGAACCGAGCGCGGCCACACCCAGGACCGTGCCGACGACGATGCGCCACGACGGCAGCCAGCGCTGGATCAGGCCCTTGCCTCGCCGCGGGTAGTTCAAGAACCGACGACGACGAGGGTTCGCCGACGGGCGCCGTGCGCTCCCTGTCATGGCCACGTGGTGTCTTCCTCCGGTCGATCTTGGGGTCAGAGCTGCCCCGCTCCGCTGCAGAACAGTAGGTGATAGCGACCATCCGGCGTCAGCGCCCGGCACCGGACGGTGCCATCCGCGCGGCCTCTCCCCGGGCGGACCCGACGTGCTCCGCCGAACCTTCACAAACGACGCAGGGGCGCGGACATTGCGCCAGGCGGGGATGACGCCTACAGTGCCGAGTCTTACGATGTATCGAGTCGATACGTCGAGCGGTCACATCGAAACATCACATCGGATGATCCATCGACGAGTCGACGACTCGAGACGCCACACCGTGCCGAAGAGACCTGGGAGGAAGCCGTGCGCAGTCGATCGACCGTGCTCGAGACGGCCATCCTGGGACTGCTCACCTCGGCGCCGCTGCACGGTTACGAGCTGCGCAAGCAGCTCGCGCTGCTGCTCGGCCCGTTCCGGGCGTTCTCCTACGGCACGCTGTACCCGTCCCTGCGGTCGCTGCAGGAGCGCGGGCTCATCGCGACGACGGAGCCTACGCCGTCGGGCACCGGCGGCGTAACCCGTGCCGCCGCCCGCAGCCAGCGCCGTGTCCCCGGGCACGAGCCCGTCCCGCCGTTGGCGGGGCGCCGTGGCCGGATCGTCTACCAGCTCACGGCGGAGGGTAAGGAACACCTCCAGACCGTGCTGTCCTCCTCGGGCCCCGCGGCCTGGGAGGACGAGAACTTCGACGTCCGCTTCGCGCTCTTCGCGCAGACCGACGCCGACACCCGCCTCCGCATCCTCGAGGGCCGGCGTTCCCGGCTCACCGAGCGGCTGGAGGCGGTCCGGGAGTCCGCAGCTCGCACCCGTGAGCGGCTCGACGAGTACACGCTCGAGCTGCAGCGCCACGGGCTCGAGCAGGTCGAGCGCGAGGTGCGCTGGCTGGACGGCCTCATCACCCAAGAACGGGGCCGTGCGACGCGCGACCCTCGACAGAATCAGAAGGAGCGAGGATGACCTCCATCCGCGTCGCCATCGTCGGCGTTGGCAACTGTGCATCTTCCCTGGTCCAGGGCGTGCACTACTACCGTGACGCTGACCCGGCCGGCAAGGTCCCGGGTCTCATGCACGTGCAGTTCGGTGACTACCACGTGTCGGACCTCGAGTTCGTGGCGGCGTTCGACGTCGACGCGAAGAAGGTCGGCTTCGACCTCGCCGAGGCGATCTACGCCTCCGAGAACAACACGATCAAGATCGCCGACGTCCCGCCGCTCGGCGTGACCGTCCAGCGTGGCCCGACGAACGACGGCCTCGGCCTGTACTACTCGGCCACCATCGAGGAGTCGGACGCCGAGCCGGTCGACGTCGTCCAGGCGCTCAAGGACGCCAAGGTCGACGTGCTGGTCTCGTACCTGCCCGTGGGCTCGGAGATCGCCGACAAGTTCTACGCGCAGTGCGCGATCGACGCCGGCGTGGCGTTCGTCAACGCCCTGCCCGTGTTCATCGCGTCCGACCCCGAGTGGGCCGCGAAGTTCGAGGAGGCCGGCGTCCCGATCGTCGGCGACGACATCAAGTCCCAGGTCGGCGCGACGATCACGCACCGCGTGCTCGCCCGCCTCTTCGAGGACCGCGGTGTCATCCTCGACCGCACGTACCAGCTGAACGTCGGCGGCAACATGGACTTCAAGAACATGCTGCAGCGCGACCGCCTCGAGTCCAAGAAGCTCTCGAAGACGCAGGCCGTCACCTCGAACCTCACCGACGGCCCGCTCGCCGGCAAGAAGGACGACCGCAACGTCCACATCGGCCCGTCGGACTACGTCGCCTGGCTCGACGACCGCAAGTGGGCGTACGTCCGCCTCGAGGGCCGCGCGTTCGGCGAGGTGCCCCTGAACCTGGAGTACAAGCTCGAGGTCTGGGACTCCCCCAACTCGGCCGGCATCATCATCGACGCGGTCCGCGCGGCGAAGATCGCCAAGGACCGCGGCGTGGGCGGCCCGATCCTCTCGGCGTCGACGTACTTCATGAAGTCGCCGCCCGTCCAGATGGAGGACACGCAGGGCCGCGCCGCCCTCGAGGCCTTCATCCGCGGCGACGCCGAGCGCTGATCCGGAGCGCAGCGCAGGATCAGCGCGACCAGAATTACAGAGCGCTGATCCGGCGCTGACCTGACGCCCACCGACCCGACCGGTGGTTGAGCCCGTCGAAACCTGACAGGCTCAACCACCGGTCGTTCGTCGTGAAAGGCTGCCTTCGTGGGTGTGATCTCCGAGCTCCGCACGCTCCTGCGGCTCGACGGGTTCCGCAGGCTGTTCACCGTGCGGCTCGTCTCGCAGGGCGCCGACGGCATGTTCCAGGTCGGCCTGGCCTCGGCGTGGTTCTTCTCGCCCGACGCCGCCGGCTCGGCCGCCTCGGTCGCGGGCCGGTACGCGCTGATGCTCGCGCCCTTCACGATCGTCGGACCGTTCGCGGGCGTGCTGCTCGACCGGTGGCGGCGCCGCCAGGTGCTGCTGTTCGGCAACCTCGCCCGCGCTGCCCTGACGGTGGGCATGGCCGTCGTGCTGCTCGTGTCGAGCCCCGACCACTGGGGCGTCCTCGTGCTGGGCCTCGCGGCCCTGTCCGTCAACCGGTTCCTCCTGGCCGGCCTCTCCGCGGGCCTGCCGAACGTCGTCGACGGGCCGCTGCTGCTCACCGCGAACTCCATCGTCCCGACGCTCGGCGCGGGCGCCGCGTTCCTCGGCGGTGGCGTCGGGTTCGTCCTCGCCTGGCTGCTGCCCGCGGGCCCCGCCGCGGACGCCTCCGCGCTGGTGTGTGCCGCCGTCGTCATGATCCTCGGCGCGATCCTCGCGCTGCGGCTGAGCCCCGACCAGCTGGGCCCCGTGCACCCCCGCCGTGGCAGCGTGCGCGACGACGTCGCCGCCGTCGCGCGTGACCTCGCCGCCGGCGCCCGCTACCTCGTCGCTCGCGGCACGCCCGGCCAGGCCCTGCTCGTCATGGCGGCCCACCGCTTCCTCTACGGCGTCGTGTTCATCTCCTCGATCCTCATCGCGCGCAACCTGCTCTCGACCCCGGGCGAACCCGGCGGCGGTCTCGGGACGTTCGCCGTGATCCTGGGCATGACGGCCGCCGGCGGAGCCGTGGCCGTCGTCGCCACGCCCACCTTGTCCCGGTACACCGGGCCGCAGGTGTGGATCGCGCTCATGCTGCTGCTGGCCGCCGCTTCGCAGGTGCTGCTGTGCACGACGCCGTCGCGCGCCGTCGTGCTCACCGGTGCCGCCCTTCTCGGGCTGGCCGCGCAGGCGGCCAAGATCGCCGTCGACACGATCGTCCAGCGCGACACGCACGACAGCTTCCGCGGCCGGGCGTTCGCCCTCTACGACGTGCTGTACAACGCGGCGTTCGTCGGCGCGGCCGCGCTCGCCGCGACCGCCGTGCCCGACTCGGGATGGTCGCGCGGGCTGTTCGCGACCCTGGCGGTCGCGTACGTCGTCGTCGCGGTCCTCTTCTGGACCCGTGCCGCGCGGACGCCCACCCCGGTCGACCTGTCGCAGTTCGCGGCGCCTGGCGTCGAGCTCGCCGGCGATGAGTCCGGGGCGGAGCTGGGGTCGACACGTCCAGAGGGAATACCGCAGCCGGATCAGGCGTAAGCACCTTCACATCGTGTGCAGCGTCGCCGCGGTCGCTCCCGCCCGCTGCCACGAGGAGGATCCATGGACTCCGCTCCCCGCACCACGGAAGCGCCTGTCGACAAGAGGCTGACCGACGTCGTCACGCCTGCCACGCCGGTCGAGACCGTCGTCGCCCCGGCCCCGGACCGCCTGCCGCGCGCGCACTTCACCGCGATCGCGCTGCTGCTCGCGTCGACGTTCGTCGTCATCCTCAACGAGACCACCATGAGCGTGGCGCTGCCGCCGATCATGGAGGACTTCCACGTCACCGCCGCGACCGGCCAGTGGCTCACCACGGCGTTCATGCTGACGATGGCCGTGACCATCCCGGCGACCGGGTTCCTGCTGCAGCGGTTCGGCACGCGCGTGTCGTTCCTGCTGGCCATGTCCCTGTTCAGCGCGGGCACGCTGCTCGCGATCCTCGCGCCCGTGTTCGGCGTGCTCGTCGCCGCCCGCGTGGTGCAGGCGCTCGGCACGGCGATCATGCTGCCGCTGCTCATGACCACGGTCATGAACCTGGTGCCACCGCAGCACCGCGGAAAGATCATGGGCAACGTCTCGCTCGTCATCTCGGCGGCGCCGGCGCTCGGCCCCACGTTGTCGGGCGCGGTGCTCGAACCGCTCGGCTGGCGCGCCGTCTTCGGCGTCGTGCTGCCGATCGCGGTGGCCGCGCTCGTGGTGGGCGCCGTGCTGCTCCGCGACGTGTCGGAGCGGGTGCACAAGCGGCTCGACGCCCTCTCGCTGGTGCTCGCAGCGCTCGGCTTCGGCGGCCTGGTGTACGGCCTGACCAGCCTCGGGGAGGCCGTCGGCGGGCACGTGCCGGTGCCGCCCGCGGTGCCCCTCGTCGTCGGCGTCGTCATGCTGGTCCTGTTCGCGTGGCGCCAGCTCCGCCTCCAGCGGTCCGACGACGCGGTGCTCGACCTGCGGGTGTTCGCGTCGCGCGGGTTCTCCACCGGCCTGGGCGTCCTGGCGATCTCGATGCTCGCGATGTTCGGCTCGTTCATCGTGCTGCCGCTCGTCCTGCAGCGGGCGCTGGGCCTCGAGCCGCTCGCCACGGGCCTGCTGGTGCTGCCGGGCGGCCTCGCGATGGGCCTGCTCGGGCCGGTCGTGGGGAACCTGTACGACCGGGTGGGGCCGCGCCCGCTGGTCGTGCCGGGTGCCGCGATGGTCGCCGTCGCGTTCGCCGGGATGGCAACGATCCGGCCGAGCACCGACTGGCCGTTCGTGCTCGCCGCGCACGTGCTGATGAGCCTGGGTCTCGCGCTGGTCTTCACGCCCTTGTTCACGACGACGCTCGGCTCCCTCATGCCGCGGCTGTACTCCCACGGGTCGGCCGCCGTCGGCACCGTGCAGCAGCTCGCCGGCGCGGCGGGCACCGCGATGTTCGTCGCGCTGCTCACGGCGCGGTCCGTCTCGCTGGCCGAGGACGGCGCGCACCCCGCCGAGGCACTGACCGGGGGCGCGAGCCTGGCGTTCACGGTGGGTGCGCTGGTGATGGCCGCGGCCACGTTGCTGGCGTTCACGCTGCGCCGCCCGCCCATACCGGAGGGCGAGGGCCCGGCGTCCCACTGAGCTCCACTGGCCGGCGGCCCATCCTCCCAGCTCCAACCTGTCAGGCCCACGGTGCCCCTGACCACGCCCTCGCCCTGACACGCGCGTGCCTCGAGGACCTGTCAGGCCCACGGTGCCCCTGACCACGCCCTAGCCCTGACACGCGCGTGCCTCGAAGGACCTGTCAGGCTCAGGGTGCACTCGAGGGCGCTCTGGGCCTGACAACGCACGTGAGCTGGGCCCTACCGTGCCGGGAGGGCGTCCGTGTCGGCCGCGCGCCGGGGCTCGCGCGGGACGCGGAACGACGGGGCCAGCAGGATCACGCCGACCGCCAGGACGGCCGGCACCGCGAACGCCCAGCGGAGGCTGCTCACCTCGGCGATCCCGCCGATCAGCGCCGCCCCGAGCACGAACCCGGCGTAGTTGAACAGGTTGACCCGCGCGACGGCGACGCCGCTGTGCGTGGGGTCGTGCGCGTCGGCCGCCGAGAAGGCCAGCGGCACGACGACGGCGAGGCCCAGCCCGGTGAGCCCGAACCCGGCGATCGCGACCCACGGCGCAGGCGCCGCCGCGACCAGCACCAGGCCGAGCGCACCCAGCGCGCCCCCGAACCGCACCGTCCACGCCGGTCCGGTCCGGTTGACCTGCGCATCCGCGCCTACCCGCGCGAGCAGCTGGCATGCGAGGTAGGCGGACAGCCCGAGCGGTGCCACGGTCGGTGACGAGCCCAGCACGTCCTCGATGTACTTGGTCGACCAGCTGGAGGTCGCCGAGTCCGCCACGTACATGATGGTCACGGCCAGCCCGACGACGACGATGGGCCGCCACGGAACCCGCGCTGCGGGTGCGGGTCCGGGCGCCGGGGCGCTGTCCACAGCCCCCGGACCAGCACCCACGACGAGGTCGGGGGTCTCCTCCGCGTGCGTGAGGAGGCGCGTCGCCGCCGCGCCGTCCACCGCCACCGCGACGCCCGCGACCAGGCTCAGCCCCGCGACCAGCGACCAGCCCTGCCCGTGCGCGAGCACTGCCGCGAGGGAGCCGAGGATGCCGCCCACGCTCCAGGCCCCGTGGAACGAGTTGAGAAGGCTGCGCCCGACCCGCCGCTCCACGGCGACGCCCTGCATGTTCATCGTGGCGTCGACGACGCCCAGCAGCAGACCGACCAGGCAGACCACGGGGTAGAGCAGCGCGACGCTCCCCACGAGCGCGGTCCCGAGGACCGCGACCCCGACCAGCGGCCCCGCGACCCGCAGCAGGACGGCGCTGCCCGTGCGCGGCGCGACGACGCCCGCCAGCACGCTGCCCGCCCCGGCCACGACGGGCACGAGCAGCAGCACGACCGTGAGGGCGCCGTCGGACATCCCCAGGCCGTGCTGCAACGTGGGGACCTGCGCGAGCAGGCCACCGAAGCACAGGCCCTGCACGGCGTAGAACGCGGCGACGCCGACGCGCGCGGAGCGCGTCCGGGCCGCGAAGGAGGATGGCGAGGGTGACAGGGGCGTGACCACCGCCACACTCTGCCGGAGCGTTGTGGGTGAGGGCTACCCCTGCGCCTGCTCCTGGGCGGCCCACCACGCGCGCAGCTCGGCCTCCGCGCGCTCGGCGCCCAGCGGTCCGTGCTCCATCCGCAGCGCGAGCATGTGCTTGTACGCGGCGCCCACCTGGGGCCCGGGCCGGAGGCCGAGGATCGCCATGATCTGCGTCCCGTCCAGGTCCGGACGGATCGCGTCGATCTCCTCCTGCTCGCGCAGCGCGTCGATGCGCTGCTCGAGGTCGGTGTAGGAGTCGGCGAGGCGCTGGGCCTTGCGCTTGTTGCGCGTCGTGGAGTCGGCGCGCGTGAGCCGGTGCAGGCGCTCGAGCAGCGGGCCGGCGTCGGTGACGTAGCGGCGCACCGCGGAGTCCGTCCACACGGCGTCGCCGTAGCCGTGGAAGCGCAGGTGCAGCTCGACGAGCCGCGCGACGTCCTTGACCACCTGCTTCTCGAACTTGAGCGCGCGCAAGCGCTTGGCGACGAGCTTCGCGCCCACCACCTCGTGGTGGTGGAAGCTGACGCCGCCACCCGGCTCGAACCGGCGCGTGGCGGGCTTGCCGACGTCGTGCAGCAGGGCGGCCAGGCGCAGCACCAGGTCCGGCGCCGGCACCGCACCAGAAGGCCCCGTCTCTTGCGCGATCGCCTGCTCGAGCACCGTCAGCGTGTGCTGGTAGACGTCCTTGTGGCGGTGGTGCTCGTCGATCTCGAGCTTGAGCGCAGGCAGCTCGGGCAGCACGTGGTCGGCCAGGCCGCTCTCCACGAGGACCTCGAGGCCGCGGCGAGGGCCGTCGGCGAGCAGCAGCTTGCTGATCTCGGCCTGCACACGCTCGGCCGAGACGATCTCGATGCGCTCTGCCATCGCCACGAGGGCCGCGAGCGTCCCGGGGTCCAGGGCGAAGCCGAGCTGCGCCGCGAAACGTGCCGCGCGCATCATCCGCAGCGGGTCGTCGTCGAACGAGCGCTCCGGCTCGATCGGGGTGCGCAGCACGCCGCGCGCCAGGTCGCCGAGCCCGTCGAACGGGTCGACGAACGTGAGGTCGGGCAGGCGCACCGCCATCGCGTTGACGGTGAAGTCGCGACGGGACAGGTCGCCCTCGAGCGTGTCCCCGAACGCGACCACGGGCTTGCGCGAGGCCGGGTCGTACTCGTCGGACCGGTAGGTCGTGACCTCGACGACGACGTCGTCACCGCCGTCGTCACCGCCGCGCGCGAAGCGGCGAGCGCCGATGGTGCCGAACACCTTGCCGATGTCCCAGTGGGCGTCGCCCCAGCGGGCGAGCAGCTCCTGCGTCTGGTCGGGCGTGGCCGACGTCGCGAAGTCGAGGTCGTGGCTCGCCCGGCCCAGGAACGCGTCGCGCACGGGCCCGCCGACGAGCGCCAGCTCATGCCCGGCGGACCGGAACAGCGTCCCGAGCTCGATCGCCGCGGGGGCCATGGTGGTCAGCGTGCTGAGGGCGCGGCGCAGCAGATCCTGTTCAGGGGTCGACACGGCAACCGATTCTCCCCGATGGTTGGAGGGGCCCGCACCCTCGTCGCGGCAGCGACGCCCGTTGCGCCGCACACACTCGGTAGGGTTGTGGCATGCATGGGGCGGCGCAGGCGAACGGTGGACACCACCCGCGCCCGACGGCTCCCCCGCCGGTGCCTCCGGGCGGCAGCCCGCTGCGCGTCGATCCCCGGCGCTTGCGTCCCTCCCCTGGTGGACCGCCGGGCACGCTGAGCCCGCTCCCGGCCGCAGCGCCGCACACGCCCCACCTCCCGGTCGTCGAGGAGACGTCCGCCGGCGGCGTCGTGGTGCGCCCCGCGCTCGACGGCGAGGCCGGACCCCAGGCCGCGGTGATCGTGCGGCGCAACCGCGCCGGGCGCCTCGAGTGGTGCCTGCCCAAGGGTCACCTCGAGGGCACCGAGACGCCGCAGCAGGCGGCGGTGCGCGAGGTGCGCGAGGAGACCGGCATCGCCGGGCAGATCCGCATGACGCTCGGGATCATCGACTACTGGTTCTCCGGCGAGACGCGCCGCGTCCACAAGGTGGTGCACCACTACCTGCTGTCCATGACCGGCGGTCGCCTCACCGTGGAGGACGACCCCGACGCCGAGGCCGAGGACGCCTTCTGGATCCCGGTCGCCACGCTCCCGGAGCGCTTGTCGTACCCCAACGAGCAGCGGCTCGCCGTGATCGCACGGCAGCTGCTCGCCCGCACCCCGGGCCTGGCGCAGCCCGGCACGCCGCAGTGACCCGCGCGTCCGACCGGCCGACGGCGGCCCGGGGCGCCCGGCCGCTCGCCGCGCGCGTCGCCGCAGGGGTCGCCGCGGTCGTCGCGCTCGTCTCGGTCGGCGCCGGCCTGTTCGCCGGCACCGCGGTCGCCGACGACACCGCGCCCGCGCCGACGGCGCAGGCTTCCCCGGCCGCGGCCACCAGCCTCACGCTCCAGGAGCTGTCGCCCGCCGTCACGCACCCCGGAGACGACCTGACGGTGACGGTCCACGTCGCGAACCCGACCACCGAGCTGCTCGAGGACGCCAGCGTCGAGCTCTGGATCGGGTGGCGGCAGATCTTCGCGCGCAGCGATCTGGCGGAGTGGGCGGACGGCACAGGAGAACTCCCGAGGGGTACGCCGCAGAAGACGCTCCCCGTCGAGCCGCTCGCACCCGGCGAGAGCCGCGACATGACCTTCACGGTCCCCGTCGACGGCCTCGGCCTCACCGCCCGCGGCCCGCGGGACCTCGCGGTCACGCTCGTCAACGGTGACCACGACTCCATCGGCTCCGTCCGGACCTTCTTGCTGTGGGACCCGAACCCGGCGTCCGGCGCGGCGGCCGGAGGGGGCGAGGAGCCCGTCCGTCTCAGCCTGATCGCGCCGGTGACCGGGCCGGCCGTGGACCCCGCCGACCCCTTGGCGACCCAGGCCCTCGCGGGTCCGACGGCGCCGGGCGGCGCGCTCGCCCGCACGCTCGCGGCGGTGGGCACGGCCGAGGAGGCGACCGGGGCGCGTGGCGCGCTGGCCCTCGCCGTCGACCCGGCGCTCGTCGCCACGGCCCTCGCGTCCACGAACGCCCAGGTCGCGGCCTGGGCGGGCTCGATCGCAGCGCTCGGCGACCGGACCGACGTCAGCCCGTTGCCGGCCTACGACGCCGACCTGGCCGCTCTCGCCCACGCTGGGCTGAGCGCGTCCGCGCTCACCGCCGCCGTGGCCACGCCGCTGCCCAACGGCTGGACCGTTCCGTCGACGTGGGGCGCCCCCGTCGCGTGGCCCGCGGGACCCCCCGCCCCCGACCTCGCCACCCTGGGCGCGGGCCGGTCCGCCGGGCTGGGCACCGCCGTCGTGCCCGCCGGTCTCGCGCCGCTCCGCGGGACGTCCACCGGGCTCGCGACCGTCGCCACGCCACAGGGAGACGTCACGGCGATCGTCGCCGATGGGCGGATCTCGCAGGAGCTCACCGACGCGACCGACCTTGCGTCCGGCGCCACGCCCGCGCTGTCCGAGGCCGAGGCGGTCCAGCGGCTCCTCGCCGAGACGTCGGTCGTCTCTGCCCAGGGCGTCGGCGACGAACCGCACCTGGTCGCGGTGCTGCCCCGCGGCTGGTCCCCCGACGTCGACACCCTGCGGGTCGCGCTCGAGGCCCTCACGGCGAGCGGCTGGGTGCGGGTCACGCCGCTGACCGACCTGCTCGCCACGTCGGGGCCCGACGTCGACCGCACGCCCCTGGCCGACTCCGACCCGCAGGACGGTGAGCTCGCCCCCGAAGGCGTGCACCGCCTCGACGCCGCGCGCACGTCGGTCGCCGAGCTCGCCACGGTTGCCGCCCAGCCCACCGACATCACCGCCCTCGTCGCCCCCGCGCTCGCCGCCCCGACGTCGGTGGCCTGGCGCGCGGCACCCCCCGCGCGGGCAGGCGCGGTCGCCTCTGCGGTCGATGCCGCGAGCGCGCTCCGGAAAGACCTGACCGTGTCGGTCAGCACCGAGGTGACGCTCATCTCGGCGGCCGGGTCCCTGCCCGTCACCGTGCGCAACAAGCTGCCGGCCGACGCCACGGTGACCGTGGTGCTGCGGCCCGACGACCCCCGCCTGGTCGTCGACGCCCGCCCGACGCAGGTGGTCGCGGCGGGCGGGGAAGCGCGCGTCAACGTGCCCGTGCGCGCGCTCGCGTCGGGCAACGTCGTCGTCGAGGTGCAGCTCCTCACGCCCGCTGGGACGCCGGCCGCGGAGCCCGTCACGCTCCAGCTCCGTGTGCGCGCGGGCTGGGAGACCGTCGGCACGGCCGTGCTCGCGGGCATGGTCGCCCTGCTCTTCGTCGTCGGGATCTGGCGTACCGTCCGCCGCGGTCGGTCCCCGCGGCGCACCGCGGACGTCGGCGTGCCCGACCCCGCCATCCCCAGCGACGCCGAGAGGCAGGCATGACCGACAGAACCGCCACGGCGAGCACCAACCTGCGGCGCGGCTCGATGCTGATGACCCTGGGCACGCTTGCGTCGCGTGCCTCGGGCCAGGTGAGGGCGTTCATGCTGGTCGCCGCCGTCGGCAGCGTCGGCACCGTCGCCGACGCGTTCGACATCGGCAACCGGCTGCCGAACATCCTGTTCGCGCTCATCGCGGCCGGCGTGCTGCAGGCGGTGCTCGTCCCGCAGATCCTGCGCTCGATGAAGGCGCACGACGCGCAGGAGCGGCTCGACAAGCTGCTGACGCTCTCCGGTCTCGGCATCCTCCTCATCACGGCCTTGCTCACGCTGGTCATGCCATGGCTCGTGCAGCTCATGACGCTCAAGGGCGACTGGTCGCCCGAGAACCGGCAGCTCGCGGTCGTCTTCGCGTTCTGGTGCGTGCCGCAGGTCTTCTTCTACGGCCTGTTCACCCTCCTCGGGCAGGTGCTCAACGCGCGCGGCCAGTTCGGCGCGTACGGCTGGGCGCCCGTCGCGAACAACATCGTGTCGCTGCTGGGGTTCGGCGCGTTCCTGGTGCTGTGGGGCAGCGCGCCGGACACCGGCATCCAGGACGTCGAGGGATGGACGACGGCGCAGACGGCGCTGCTGGCCGGGACCGCGACGCTGGGCATCGCCGCACAGGCGCTGGTGCTCATCTGGCCGCTCCACCGCTCGGGCTTCCGGTGGCGCTTCCGCCTCGGCCTGCGGGGGATCGGCCTGCGCTCGGCGGGCAAGGTCGTGGGCTGGACCCTCGGCGCCGTCCTGCTGGAGCAGGTGGGCACGTTCTACCTCACCAACGTCACGGGCGCGGCCGGCCAGAGGGCGGCCGCCTGCGTCGAGGCCGCACAGCGCGTGGCCGACGCCGCCGCCCAGGCCGCCTGCCCCGCCGTCGCCGGCAACGCGACCTACTCCCAGGCCCTCACGATCTACCTGCTGCCGCACTCGCTCGTCGTCGTCTCGATCGTCACGGCGCTCTTCCCCCGCATGAGCGCGGCCGCTGCCGCGGGCGACCTCGGCAAGGTGCGGCGCGACATGTCGACGGGCCTGCGCAGTGCGGGGATCTTCTCGGTCCTGTCGGCCGCGGCGCTGTTCGTGCTGCCTCGCCCGCTGATCAAGGCGCTGCTGCCCACCATGAGCGAGGAGATGATCGACGTCGCCGCCCCCGTGCTCCAGGCCATGGCGCTGGGCCTGGTCGCGCTTGGTATGACGGTCATGGTCAAGCGCATGTACTTCGCGTTCGAGGACGGGCGCGGCATCTTCGTCATCCAGGTCTTCGCGACCGTCAGCATGGTCGCTGCCCTGTGGATCGCGACGCAGGCGCTGCCGTTCCAGTACCACGCCGTCGCGGCCGCGGGGGCGTACGCCCTGGCCACCTGGATCTCGGTGCTGCTGCGCGTCCGTGGCATGAGCCGCAAGCTCCACGGCATGGACGGGCGGCGCATCGTGCGGCTCTACGTCCGCGCTGCGCTGGCCGCCGTCTTCGCTGCGCTCGCCGGCTGGGGTGTGGCCCAGGCACTCGGCGAGCCGGGCCCGCTCGGCTGGGGTCACGCGCTGCTCATCACCGCAGTGAGCGGTTCGGTCATGGTCGGCTTCTACCTCGCAGGCCTCAAGGCGCTGCGCGTGGCCGAGCTCGACGACGCCCTCAGGCCGATCTTGCGCCGCTTCGGCAGGGTCTGAGCGGCGTGGCGGGCCAGGGCCCGCGGCACCCCTACGATGAGCGGATCGGACGCCCGATCGAACGTCCGGTGCCCGTCCGGTTGAATGGACCCGAGCGGGTGCACGCCCGCCGACACCCCAACGAGGAGGCCAGGTGAGCACCGTCCCGCCCGGTGGAACCACGCCCGGCGCCGCGCACGGCCCTGCTGTCGAGCCCGGCAGCGTCGTCGTCGACCGCTACCGCATCGAGCACGCCGCCACGACCGACCTTGCGGACGCGAGCGTCTGGCAGGCGAAGGACACGATCCTCGACCGGCCCGTCCGCGTCACGTTCCTCAGCGGCCCCAACGCCGCCGGGGCGCTCGACGCCGCGCGCCGCGCAGCCCTCGTCTCGGACCCGCGGCTGGCCCGCGTGCTCGACGTCGGCACCACGCGGATCGACGGCGCGCAGGTCGCCTACGTGATCACCGAGCCGTACGCCGGGTCGACGCTCAGCGAGATCGTCTCGAGCGGGCTCGTGGACGCCCAGCAGGCCCGCGCCGTCGTCGGCGAGGCCGCGGACGCGCTCGAGGTCGCCGCCCAGCGCGGCGTCCACCACCTCGCACTTCGGCCCGAGGCCGTCCGCGTCGACGGCCACCAGGTGGTCGTCACCGGCCTGGGGATCGACTCCGGGCTCGCCGGGGTCGAAGGCGCGGGCGCCGACGGCGCGGCGTCCGACGCGCGTGACCTCGCTGCGCTCGCCTACTACGCGCTCACTGCGCGCTGGGCCGGCGACAGCCTCGACGAGCCCTGGCTCGCGCACGACACGGTGCGGCCGCTGCCCGCCCAGCTCGACGAGCGCGGGGTGCCGCTCCCGCTGTCCACCCTCGTGCCGCACGTCGACCCGGTGCTCGACAGCGTCGTGCAGAGCGCGCTCGGCGCGGGCGGCGACGGGCCTGGGAGCCCGGCACAGCTCGCCGCCGCGCTGCGACCGTGGGGCCAGGTCTCCGTGGTGGCGGCGCTACCGCCGTTCGTGCAGCCGACCACCCCGGGCGGTGTGCCGGTCCGGCAGTCGGTGCGTCCGGGGACGGCCGCCGGGGCTGCCGGTGCCGCTGGTACGGCCGCGACCGCAGGGGCGGCCGCCGCCGGGGTGCCCGTGCGCCGGCCGACCGGGCGGATCGCCCGCGCCGCAAGCGTCGGTGCCTTCGGGGCGGCCGGTGCGGCTGGTGCGGCAGGCGCGGCTGGTGCGGCAGGCGCGGCTGGTGCGGCAGGCGCGGCTGGTGCGGCCGGCGCCGCGGGTGCGGCCGGCGGCGCAGCGGGTGGAGCGACGCCCGTCGGTGCCCCCGGGCCCGTCCCGCCGCCCCCCGCCGGATACGACTACTCCCAGGCCCCGGTGTTCGCACCTGGCGGTGGACAGCCGACGCCGCGGCCCGCGGCCCCACCGGTGCCGCAGCAGCCCGGAGTCACGCCCCAGCAGTGGGCGCCGAACGGGCAGGCACACACCTCCGCGCAGCAGGGGTACGGCCAGCCCAGCTACGCGCAGCAGCAGGGGTACGGGCAGCAGGGCTACGCGCAGGCTGCGCCGACGCCCGCGGCCCACCAGCCCGCCTCGGTCCCGCCGTCGGGGTTCGCCACCGAGTCCGTCACGCGGCGTCGTGGGGTGAACCCGACGCCGATCGTCCTCGTGGTCGTGCTCGTCGCCGTGATCGTCGGCGCAGGCTGGGCGATCACGCAGGCCCTCGCGCCGTTCTCCCCCGCAACCAGCGTGACGACCGCGGCTTCGCCGTCGCCCGGTGCCTCGGACGGGAAGACGACCTCCCCCTCGGCGACACCCGCAGAGGCCCGGCCGATCATCGCCGGCGCCCAGCAGATCGGCCCGGCCGCGAACTGCCGCGGCGAGCAGCCCGAGGCGGCTCCGCTCGCCGTCGACGGCGACCCGTCGACGTTTTGGTTCACCTGCACGTACAACCAGCCGGACTTCTCCGGCCTCCGCCAGGGCGTCGGCCTCGCGGTGACGCTGCGCGAGGCGGCCCCGGTCACCAAGATCACGCTGCTGACCAACAGCCAGGGCGGGCACGTCGAGATCCGGAAGACCACCGTCGACAAGCCGACCGAGGGCCCGGTGCTCGCCGAAGGCCCGATCTCGCCGACCACCGAGCTGACGTTCGCGCAGCCCGAGGTGGGCGACTCGTTCGTGGTCTGGGTCACGGAGCTGCCGCAGTCGTCGGGCAAGAACCGGCTCGAGCTCAACGAGATCACCGTGCAGTAGGAACCCGGCGCGGCCTGCCCCCTTGCCTGGCGGTGACCGGTCGCACGGAACATCGGCGCCCCCGGGCGTGTTACGCAGGCGGTGCAACGCCGTCGCCGTGCGCCGGACGGCCGGCGACCACCGCAAGAAGGAGACACTGTGACTGACAGCGTGACCGAGAACGTCACTACGCCCACGATCCACGACGTCGTCATCGTCGGCTCGGGTCCCGCCGGTTACACGGCCGCCGTGTACGCGGCGCGCGCCGGTCTGGCGCCCGTCGTGATCGCCGGGTCCGTGACCGCTGGCGGCGCGCTCATGAACACCACCGAGGTCGAGAACTTCCCCGGGTTCCCCGAGGCCGTCATGGGCCCCGACCTCATGGACAAGATGCGTGAGCAGGCCGAGAAGTTCGGCGCCGAGGTGGTGTGGGACGACGCCGAGCGCGTCGACCTGACGGGCGACGTGAAGACGATCGTCACGGGCAGCGACGAGACGTACCTCGCCCGCAGCGTCATCCTCGCGACCGGCTCCGCCTACCGTGAGCTGGGCCTCGAGGACGAGAAGCGCCTCTCCGGCCGTGGCGTCTCCTGGTGCGCCACCTGTGACGGGTTCTTCTTCCGCGAGCAGAACATCGCCGTCGTCGGCGGTGGCGACTCCGCGATGGAAGAGGCCACGTTCCTCACCCGGTTCGCCTCGAAGGTGACCGTCGTGCACCGCCGTGACTCGCTGCGTGCCTCGAAGATCATGGCTGAGCGCGCCCTGGCGAACCCGAAGATCGACTTCGCGTGGAACAGCGAGGTCGCGGGCATCACGGGCGAGAACCAGGTCTCGGCGCTGACGCTGCGCGACACCGTCACGGGCGAGGAGCGCGAGATGTCCGTGACGGGCCTGTTCGTCGCCATCGGCCACGAGCCCCGCACGGAGCTGGTCAAGGGCCAGGTCGACCTGGACGACGAGGGTTACATCCTGGTCGAGGGCCGGTCGACCCGCACGAACCTCCCGGGCGTGTTCGCGTGCGGCGACGCCGTCGACCACACCTACCGCCAGGCGATCACCGCGGCCGGTTCCGGCTGCTCTGCGGCCCTCGACGCGCAGGCCTACCTGACCGCGCTGGACGACGTCCCCGGCGACACCACGCCGGAGCTTGCGAAGGAGTACGCATGACCGACAACCACGCGACCGTCGCCGTCACCGACGACACGTTCAAGACCGAGGTCCTCGACGCCGACGGCGTCGTCCTCGTGGACTTCTGGGCGACCTGGTGCGGCCCGTGCCGCATGGTGGCCCCGATCCTCGAGGAGATCGCCGAGGAGTACGCGGGCAAGCTCAAGGTGGCCAAGCTCGACACCGACGCCAACCCGGCCACGACGATGGCGTACGGCGTCGTCTCGATCCCGACCCTCAACGTCTACAAGGACGGCGAGCTGGTGAAGTCGATCGTGGGCGCGCGTCCCAAGAAGGCGCTGCTCGCGGAGATCGAGCCCGTGCTCGTCTGAGCGCACCTTCCAGCACGACGAGGCCGGTGACCTGCACAGCGGGTCGCCGGCCTCTGTCGTTCATTGTCCGCACGCGTATCACAACACACTCACGTTCAAGGAACGGTTCCGCGCCAGTTCCGCTTTGTGAATGAACTGTCCCGGTGTAGTGTGCCGCACATGGCCCGAAAGCTCCCGGCTGCCCTCGTCATCCGCCTCCTCGAGGAGGGCCTCGGCCCGCGCGCGATCGTCGAGCACCTGCGCGAGCACGAGGGCATCGAGGTCTCCCCTCAGGCGATCTCGACGTTCCGGAAGCGGCACACGGACGTGCCGGCGCAGCACTCGACGCGCCGAGTGGTCCCATGGGAAGTGCGCCCGGAACACCGCTCGAGCGGCTACCGACGGGCCATCCTCGCTTTCCACAGGCGGGCCCAGGGCCGCACGCTCACCGGCGAAGAGCGCCGGAACCTCGACCATGTCGAGCGCACGCTGCGCGAGACAGGCCAGGTCATCACCTACCACCAGGACGAGGGATGGCTCCTCGTCCCCGCCCGACCCGGGATCGACACCGGGATCGTGAGAGAGCCGGAGGCCTCGATGAACGAGCAGGCCGTGCATCCGACGACGGAGCACCCCACGACGCCGCAGCGCCTCGGCGCCGCGGCGGCAACCGGTGCTCCTGCGTCCGCAGGGCGGCGCGAGGCAGCCGCCGGCACTCGGCTCGACCCCTGGTTCGGCGCTTATGCCCAGCGCGCGCACGGGATGCGTGCGTCGGAGATCCGCGCGCTCTTCTCCGTGGCCAACCGCCCCGAGGTCGTCTCGCTCGCCGGGGGGATGCCGTTCATCCAGGGCCTCCCGCTCGAGGTCATCGGCGAGGCGATGCAGCGCCTCATCACGACCAAGGGCGCGACCGCGCTGCAGTACGGCTCGGGCCAGGGCGACGAGGAGCTCCGCGAGCGGATCCTCGAGGTGGTCGCGCTCGAGGGCATCACGAACGCCCACCCGGACGACGTCGTCGTGACCACCGGCTCGCAGCAGGCGCTCGACCTCGTGACGCGCATCTTCGTGGACCCGGGCGACGTCGTGCTGGCCGAGGCGCCGTCGTACGTGGGTGCCCTCGGTGTGTTCCGCTCATATGAGGCTCAGGTCGAGCACGTCGAGATGGATGCGGACGGCTTGGTGCCCGAGGCGCTCGAGCGCGCTCTCGTCGAGGCTCGCGCCGCGGGCAAGACGGTCAAGTTCCTCTACACCATCCCGAACTACCACAATCCGGCCGGTGTGACGCTGACCCTCGAGCGCCGCCGCCGAGTGCTCGAGATCTGCAAGCGGTTCGGCGTGCTCATCGTCGAGGACAACCCGTACGGCTTGCTCGGGTTCGACCGGGAGCCTCTCCCGGCGATGCGCGCGTTCGACGACGAGGGCGTGCTCTACCTCGGCTCGTTCTCGAAGACGTTCGCCCCCGGCTATCGCGTCGGCTGGGTCATCGCCCCGCACGCGGTGCGCGAAAAGCTCGTCCTTGCCAGCGAATCGTCGATTCTGTCGCCCTCCAACGCGTCCCAGATGGCCATCACCACCTACCTGGAGACCTGCGACTGGAAGGGACAGATCAAGGCGTACCGCGAGCTGTACCGCGAGCGGCGCGACGCGATGATCGGCTCGCTCGCCGAGCACCTGCCCACCGCCACGTGGAACGTGCCCGACGGCGGCTTCTACGTGTGGGTCAAGCTGCCCGAGGGCCTCGACGCGCGGTCGATGCTTCCGCGCGCCGTCACCGAGCGCGTCGCGTACGTCCCCGGGACGGCCTTCTTCTACGACGGTCAGGGCGCCGACCACATGCGCCTGTCGTTCTGCTACCCCACGCCCGACCGCATCCGTGAGGGCGTCCGGAGGCTGGCCTCGGTGGTCAACGCGGAGTCCGACCTGGTTCAGCTCTTCGGTACCCACGCCCGGCTCGACGACGACCCGCGCGATGCCGAGTATCCGTCCCCTGACCTGGCCTGATCTCCAGGTCGCGGCTCACGCCACCTCCAACCCCGACCCGAGCAGGTGAAGCGTTCATGACCTTCCCGATGCCGTCCACCCCCGGCCCCGCCGCCACCGCTGTACCCGACGTCGTCGCCCCGGGTCTCGGGGACGCGCCGGCGCGCGAGCGGGGCACCGCGCGCGGCGGACCCAGCGTCGTCGTGCTCGCCGGCGGGCTCTCCCACGAGCGCGACGTGTCGCTCCGTTCGGGCCGCCGTGTCGCCGAGGCGCTGCGTGCCGCGGGTGTCGACGTCGACGTTCACGACGTCGACTCGCATCTCCTCGCCTACCTCGACCAGCACCGCCCCGACGTCGTGTGGCCGTTGCTCCACGGCGCGGGCGGCGAGGACGGCTCGCTCCGCGACGTGCTCGAGCTGGCGGGAGTCCCCTACGTCGGCACCGGTCCGCGCGCCAGCCGGCTCGCCTGGGACAAACCGATCGCCAAGGAACGGCTGCTCGGCGCAGGTCTGGCCACGCCCGACTGGCTCACGCTCCCGCAGGAGCTGTTCCGCGACCTCGGCGCCCAGGGCGTTCTGACCATCGTCGTCGAGCGCTTCGGTCTTCCCGTGGTGGTCAAGCCGACCCGAGGCGGCTCGGCGCTCGGAGTCACCCGCGTCACCCGGCCGGAGGATCTAGCGCGCGCGATGGTCGATTGCTTTGCTTACGGGGGAAATGCCCTCATTGAGCGTGCCATCGACGGTGTCGAGCTTGCGGTCTCGGTGGTAGACGGCCCGGACGGCCCCGTCGCTCTGCCGGCGGTCGAGATCGTCGCCGAGGGCGGATACGACTACGACGCGCGTTACAACCCGGGCCGGGTGGAGTACTTCGTCCCGGCCCGCCTCACTCAGGACGAGGCGGACCGTGTCGCGAACGTCGCCGTCACCGCGCACCTGGCGCTTGACCTGCGGCATCTTTCGCGGACCGACCTCATCCTTCAGCAAGACGGCACCCCTCAGGTGCTCGAGGTCAACGTCGCACCGGGCATGACGGAGACCTCGCTGTTCCCGCAGGCAGCAACCGCTGCGGGTCATGATCTGGCCAAGCTCTACCGGCAGATCGTCGAGGCCGCCGCGGTGGTTCCGACGGCCTAGCCAGCGCCGGTGTTTCACGTGAAACACGGCGTGCCACGATCTGCTCGACCACGCCCGAGGGCCCCCGTTTCACGTGAAACGGGGGCCCTCGGCGCTTGCGGTCAGGAGTCGACTACGACTTCAGGAGTCCAGGATCCTCCGGCGCCATCACTGAGAGGATCCGGTTGAGGTCCTCGACAGACGCGAACTCGACCGTCAGCCGACCCTTCGACTTGCCAACCTGCACCTTGACCCGGGTCTCAAACAGGTCCGAAAGGCGGCCGGCCAGATCCTCGACCGCCACGCTTCGCTGCCCTGCACGCGGCGCACGTCGGCGGTTGTCTTCGCCACCGGACGCGATCAGCGTGACGATCTCCTCGGTCGCCCGGACCGACAGACCCTCCGACACGATCCTCTGCGCGAGCCGTTCGATCTCCGCGCCGTCAGAGAGGCTGAGCAGGGCGCGCGCGTGCCCTGCCGACAGAATGCCCGCGGCGACACGTCGCTGCACCAGCGGAGGCAGTTTGAGCAGGCGCAGCGTGTTCGAGATCTGCGGGCGGCTCCGCGCGATCCGACTCGCGAGCTCCTCGTGCGTGCATCCGAAGTCGTCGAGCAGCTGCCGGTAGGCGGCTGCCTCCTCGAGCGGGTTCAGCTGGGCTCGGTGCAGGTTCTCGAGGAGAGCGTCGCGAAGCATGTCCGCGTCGTCGGTCTCGCGAATGATTGCGGGAATCGTGTCGAGGCCGGCGAGCTCAGTGGCGCGCCAGCGGCGCTCGCCCATGATCAGTTCGTACTGCCCGTCACTGTTCCGGTCGGGCCGCACAACGATCGGCTGGAGGACACCGATCTCCTTGATCGAGTCGACCAGCTCGTCGAGCTCGGCCTCATCGAAGACGGTGCGGGGCTGCCACGTGTTCGGCCTGATCGCCGCGACCGGAAGCTCGGCGAACCACGCACCCGGAACGGGCAACAGCTCGTCGGCAGCGATCAGCTCGTCGTCAAACAGGCGCACAGCATCGGGCGCCGTTTCACGTGAAACAGTGTCGGCGCCAAGCTGGGCGAAGGCTGCATCGACCGCAGCGTCTGTCGCTCCCCTGCTGGCAAGCGCGTCGTGGGGCACGCGCACCGAAGCGATCGGGGTCACCGTCGCGAGGCCATCGCCCGCCGGCGCGACAGGTCTAGTGACGACCCCGATCTCCGCAGGGTCGACTTCGCTCGCTGCCAGCACGGCCGTGCCAACGTCGTCCGAGTCGGGGAGGTCGGCCAGGGCGAGCGCGACGCGATCCGGCTCGTCGTCAGCGGTGGCCTCGTCCATGTTGCCCATCGCAAGTGCCGGACGAGCCGCCCCGCCGGTGCGGATCGCCAGCCGCCCGCTCGACATGGCCGCGTCCCACGACGTCGAGCGCGCACTCGAAGCTGCGCCCTTGCCCACGTCGTCGGCACTGCCGGCGTCGACCTCAGACGCGTCGCTCGACTGCCCGGCGTCCCGGGCGTCTGCCCTATCGACAGCAGGGAAGAAGACATCGACCGGACGCTCGCCCTCGGGACCTGAAGGAATCAGCGCGCCGAGTCCGCGCCCCAACCCCCGCTTCTTCTGAGCACTCATGGCCGCTCCTTCGTCTCGCTCCACAACTCTGTCAACCTCATCGTCGATCGCCTCCGGCGCCCTTCAAGGCCTCTCGGCCGACGGTCGGAACGCCTCGCGGGAACCCCGCTCGCGTGTGTCTTTCCCTCGAGGCTACGCGCGTTCCTGCAGGTCAGCGCGTTGAACGAACCGTTCGGACAGTTCGCGTGCAGCCTCAAGATAGGCAAGTGCACCCGTCGAGGTCGGGTCGTAGGTCATCACCGTCTGCCCGTGGCTGGGCGCTTCGGAGATGCGGACCGACCTTGGCACGCTCGTCTTGAGCGTCTGCGCCGGGAAGTGCGTCCGGACCTCCTCGGCGACCTGCTGTGCGAGGTTCGTGCGCCCGTCGTACATCGTCAGCAGGATGGTCGAGACCGTCAGTTCCGGATTGAGGTGCGCCTTGATGAGCTCGATCGTCTTCAGCAGCTGGCTCAAGCCCTCGAGCGCGTAGTACTCGCACTGGATCGGGATGAGCACTTCGCGACCAACGACAAAGGCATTCACGGTGAGCAGCCCGAGACTCGGAGGGCAATCGACGAGTACGTAGTCGATCCGCTCCTCGCCGTTCGCCACCCGATCGGCGAGGTACTGGTCGACCGCTCGGCGGAGTCGTGTTTCACGTGAAACCAGCGAGACAAGCTCGATCTCCGCCCCAGAGAGATCGATCGTGGCCGGCACGGCCCACAGGCCGGGGACGTCAGGGCAGGCCTGGACCGCGGATGCCAGCGGCGCGTCGTCGACGAGAACCTCGTAGATCGACTGCGTTCCGGCCCGGTGCTCGATCCCCAGAGCGGTCGACGCGTTGCCCTGCGGGTCGTTGTCAATGACGAGGACGTTCAGACCGGCCTGAGCGAGGCCGGCGGCCAGATTCACGGTTGTCGTCGTCTTGCCGACGCCACCCTTCTGGTTCGCCACCGTCAGGATGCGCGTGCGGTCCGGGCGCGGGAACCTTCGGCCTTGAAGGTCGATCCGACGACGAGCATCGAAAGCGAGCTGCGCAGCGAGTGGCGTCTCATCATCGACCACCGGAATGTTGTCGATCAGAGCGGCACGATGCCCGTCTCGGCTCTCCGCCCACTCCCCCGCAGTTTCGAGGTCGTTGGCCTCCGTGCGCGCGGGCACCGACGGCTCGCCGGGGTCGACCGCGCTGGCCTTCACGGACAGCGCGCCCACCGGCGTCGCTGGAACGACGGGTGCAGTCGGTGTCACCGTTCCAAATCCAGGCCAGCTCTGCGGCTCGCTGACCTCGGCGGCGCGAGAGTCGCGAGGGTCGCGAGGGTCGCGAGGGTCGCCGGGACCGTCTGTGGGGATCACGTCGGTCACGGGCTCGCCGTCGATCGCCTCTGACTGTCCGTCAGCGGCAGGGTGCGAGGTCACGCGATTCCACGGCCACCTGCGCTCCTCGGATCCCATGCTCTACGTCCTTCTCGTCGATGGCGATCTCGGCTGCGGGACCGTTCGTGCACGTCAGGGGCGCATCTACGGCGTTGCGCCACAGCCACGCGCACAGCCTACGGCCTCGCACCGGCGGCGCACGGGAATCCACTCCGCTGTGGACAGAGTCGCGACGCCACGGTGTTTCACGTGAAACACGGAAGGCCCTGCCATCGGGGCAGGGCCTTGCCGGGCTGTGTGGCGCGTGTCAGAACGCGGCGTCGCTGTGCGTCTAGCCGCGGCGGACCCGCAGAATCGTGGTGGGTTCCACCCCGTCGACCGTCGTCCCTGAGAGAATCTCTGGCTCGGTCGCCTTGAAGGATCGCAGGGTCTTCCGCGCAGGGTCGATCTCCTGAACGACGTTGCGGCCCTTCAGCACCACCATCTCGCCACCCTTGCGCAGCAACGGCATGCTCATGCGCGCAAGCTTCGCCAGGTTAGCCACAGCACGCGATGTCACCACGTCCGCCTCGAAGGCGCCGTGAAACTCCTCGGCGCGGCCCCGCTTGACCTGCACGTTGGAGAGACCGTAGCGATCCACAATCTCGTCGAGCCACGTCGTCCTGCGCTCCATCGGCTCGATCAGTGCCACCTCGAGACGAGGTCGCATCATCGCGACGACGATCCCGGGGAGACCGGCACCCGACCCGACGTCGACCAGGACGCCCGACTCCGGCAGGTACGGCACCACCGCGGCGGAGTTGAGCAGGTGTCGTTCCCACAGCCGGGAGACCTCACGCGGCCCTATCAGCCCGCGCAGCTCGCCTTGCTCGCGCAGGAGCTCGCCGAAACCCGCGACCTGGTCGTACGCCTCCGCGAAGTACGCCCGCACAGGAGCACTGTCGCCGAGCGCACGATCCGCCGCGTCGTCCACCACGCTGTCGGCATCGAGCCCGGCCTCGGCGCGCTGTGCCCTGCCGCGCACGTCCTCGTCACTCACCTCGCGATCACCGCCCGTCGTGTTTCACGTGAAACGTCGTCGCGACGTCACTCACTGGCGGGCTGGACCACGACATACCGCTGGGGCTCGACGCCCCGAGAGTCACTCGCCAGGCCTGCAGCGGCAACGACATCGTGCACGACCTTGCGCTCGAAAGCGTTCAGCGGGTCGAGCGCGACCTCCGAACCCGACTCCTTGACCTGAGCCACTGCCTTCTCGGCAATCTCAGTCAGCTCGGTACGGCGCTGCGCGCGAAAGCCTGCGACGTCCAGCATGAGCCGGCTTCGCTCGCCCGTCCGGGCCTGGACAGCGAGACGGGTGAGGTCCTGGAGGGCCTCGAGCACCTCACCGTCGCGCCCGACCAGGTGCTTCAGCGAGCCCTTGTCCTCGGCGACGATCTCGACGGCAGCGCGTCCGTGACGGACGTCGATGTCGATGTCACCGTCGAGGTCAGCAATGTCGAGCAGCTCCTCGAGGTAGTCGGCAGCGATCTCGCCCTCCTCCTCGAGCTGCGAGGTGCGGTCGAGCCCGTTTTCCGGCGTGGGGTTCGTCATGGCCGGTCAGCCCTTCTTCTTGCGGTTCTTGCGCTGCGGCTGCACGCGCTGGCCGGTTGCCTTCGGCCCCTCGAGCTCGGCGACTGCCTCGGGAGCGATCCCCTTCGCGGCGAGCTTGCGGGCCTTGCGCTCGTTGTAGAGGCGTTCGGCCTCCGAGCCCGGCGCCGGCATGCGCTTGATGGTGTAGTACTGCTGCCCCATCGACCACAGGTTGGTGACGGTCCAGTAGATGAGCACACCGACCGGGAAGTTCACGCCGGAGACCGCGAAGATCAGCGGGAGCACGTAGAGCATCATCTTCTGCGTGCTCGCCATCGGGCCCTCGAGCGCGGCCTTCGGCATGTTCTTCATCGTGAGCTGGCGCTGCGTCGTGAACGTCGTCACGGACATCGCGGCGATGAGCACGATGATGACGATGCGAGCCTGGAGGCTGTCGGTCTGGAGGAAGACCTCTGAGAGGCGCGCACCGAAGAACGTCGAGTTCTCGATGTCGTGCGCGACCCTCTGGTCGATCGGCCCGATGGCCGAGAGATCGCCCGACGAGATCTTGCCCAGACTGTTGAGCACGCGGAACAGCGCGAAGAAGATCGGTGACTGCAGCAGGATCGGGAGGCAGGACGCGAACGGGTTCGTCCCGTGCTTCTTGTAGAGGTCCATCGTCTCGCGGGTCATCGCCTCGCGAGACGCCGGGTCCGTCTTCCCCTTGTACTTCTTCTGCACCGCCTGCAGCTCGGGCTGCATGAGCTGCATGCCGCGCGAGGCCTTGATCTGCTTGACGAAGAGCGGGATCAGCGCGACCCGGATGACCACGGTCAGCATGACGATGGCGATCACCCACGCGCCGCCGGGGCCCTCGCCGAACCCGAGGTTCGCGAAGACCCAGTGGGCCCCGGTCATGATCCAGGCAACTACCCACTCGATGGGGTAGAGCAGTGTGAATAGCCCGTCCATAACGGTCGTGTCTCCTTGGGCTCGTCAGAAATCTGGGGACCCGGGGCGCGGGCCGGGGGGTTCAGTGCTGGTGCGCGTGCGTCGCTGCGTCAGCCTGGGCGCCTGCTGCGGCCGCGACGTCGTCCCTGGTCAGGGTGTGTCGGCGCGGTCTGGCGGGCGGGACGTCGTCCACGCCGCCGAGGCTCCACGGGTTGCAGCGCAGGATGCGCCAGAGCGCCAGCCCTGTCCCCCGCAGCGCACCGTGCGTGCGGATCGCCTGGACGGCGTAGTGGGAGCAGGACGGGTAGTACTTGCAGGTCGGCCCGGTCATCGGGGAGATCACGACCTGGTAGACGCGGATCATCCCCACCAGCACGCTGGCGGGGATGCCACGAAGACTCTCGAGCTTCATGCCGGCCTCATCGACGTCGCCCGATGGGCGGCCTTCTCGAGCGCGGCGTCGACGTCGCGTCCGAGCTCGGCGAACGTCGCCGTCGACGACGCCGGCAATGCGCGCACGACGGCGCGCGAACGCTCAGGGAACGAAGGGCTTCCGGGCTCAGCAACGAGGGATCGCACGATCTCGCGGAGTCGGCGCTTCACCAGGTTTCGCTGCACGGCGTTTCCCACAGCCTTGGATACGACAAAACCGACCTGTGGTGCGGCAGCCCCCTCGTTGTCCACAAGGAGATGCACCACCACGGTCGATCGTCCAGCACGCGCGCCCCGGCGCACCGTCCGCCCGAACTCGGCGGGACGACGCAACCGGTGCGTCGAGGGCAGCACGTGAGGGTCGTCAGGCAGACAGCTCGGCGCGGCCCTTGCGGCGGCGCGCAGCGAGGATTGCGCGGCCGGCGCGGGTGCGCATGCGCAGCCGGAAGCCGTGGGTCTTCGCGCGACGACGGTTGTTCGGCTGGAAGGTCCGCTTGCTCACGAGATGCTCCTGATGACGTCGGGTCGGGGCATGCCGCCCGACGGGGGTCGACGATGCTGGTCCAGGCCGGGTGCCCGGACCTGGTGTCCGGACGGAGGACCGACCGTACCGCTCCAGGAACCACGCCTCGGGAAGTAGGCGCGCAAAAATACCCGGAACGGCTGTCCAACGCTACGTGGCGCGACCCTCGGTGGTCAAACCCCACGGTGCCCGCACGCAGGAGACTCTCACCACACGGTCCGCCCGTTGAACGAATACGTGGCTTCCCACAACACGCTCCACAGGTTCCACAGGTTGTGGAGAACATTGTGGACAGTGGGTATGTGCGGCGGCTCGCGGCGTGACACACTCCCAGTTCTCACCTCTCATGCGCAACTCGAGGCCTGCTCGTGCGCACGGGGGCACGAGCAGGCTCACGAGACACGAATACGCGAGAGAAGGAGCGCCCCGGTGCCGGACGAGGACATCAACAAGGTCTGGTCGCAGACGCTCGACGTGCTCGAGCAGCGGCCCGACATGACCGCGCGCCAGCTTGCGTTCGTCCGCCTCGCGAAGCCCATGGCGGTGGTCAACGGCACCGCGTTCATCGCCGTCCCGCACGAGCAGACTCGCACCTACCTCGAGACCAGCGTGCGTGATCAGCTCATCTCCGCGATGTCGTCGGTGCTCGGCTATGACGTGCGCTTCGGGATCACCGTGGACCCGGAGCTCAGCGCGGAGAGCCTCACCGGCCCGACGCAGGACTACATCGAGCCGGAGGACGAGGACGACACTCCGGCCGTCCAGCCAGTCCTGAACCTGCCGCCGTCGCCGCGCCCGTCGGCCGAGCCGACGCGGCTCAACCCGCGCTACGTCTTCGAGAGCTTCGTCATCGGGTCGTCCAACCGGTTCGCGCACGCGGCGGCAGTCGCCGTCGCCGAGGCGCCGGCCAAGGCGTACAACCCGCTCTTCATCTACGGCGACTCGGGCCTGGGGAAGACCCACCTGCTGCATGCCATCGGGCACTACGCCCACAACCTCTATCCACACGTCCGCGTGCGGTACGTGAACTCCGAGGAGTTCACCAACGACTTCATCAACAGCATCGGCGACAACAAGCAGGGTGCGTTCCAGCGGCGGTACCGCGACGTCGACGTCCTGCTCATCGACGACATCCAGTTCCTGCAGGGCAAGGAACAGACGATGGAGGAGTTCTTCCACACGTTCAACGCGCTGCACAACGCCAACAAGCAGGTCGTGATCACGTCCGACGTCCCGCCCAAGCAGCTCAACGGGTTCGAGGACCGGCTGCGCTCCCGGTTCGAGTGGGGCCTCATCACGGACGTCCAGCCGCCCGACCTCGAGACCCGTATCGCGATCCTCCGCAAGAAGGCCGCGAGCGAGAAGCTCGACGTGCCGCAGGACGTGCTCAGCTACATCGGGTCGCGCATCTCGACCAACATCCGCGAGCTCGAGGGCGCCCTGATCCGCGTGACGGCGTTCGCGAACCTCAACCGCCAGCTGGTCGACCTTCCGCTCGCCGAGATCGTCCTGCGCGACCTGATCATCGACGACGACCCCGCCGAGGTCACGCCGGCCATGGTCATCGCCCAGACGGCCGCGTACTTCGGGCTGACGATCGAGGACCTGTGCGGCAGCTCGCGCTCCCGCGTCCTCGTCACTGCCCGGCAGATCGCGATGTACCTGTGCCGGGAGCTGACCGACCTCTCGCTGCCGAAGATCGGCCAGCAGTTCGGCGGCCGCGACCACACGACGGTCATGCACGCCAACAAGAAGATCGCCGGCCAGATGGCGGAGCGTCGCTCGACCTACAACCAGGTGACCGAGCTGACGAGCCGCATCCGGCAGCAGCACCGCGGCTAGAGCTCCCCGAGCCGTCCACAGCCCTCGCCGCGCGAGGGGCCCTGAGCGACGCCGTCGGCGTACAAGTTCTACCCACAGGTGTGGACAAGCATGTGGACACACAGTCGCCCTGGTCGCAGTGCATCCATGCACAGCTGTGGATAAACCTGTGGACAGGTGTGGACGAGCGGCCCTCCCTTTGTGGATCCAGGGCCCTCGATCGGTGGATGGCTGTGGGGGACGAAACGCACATCCACACCGCCTCGCAGTTCACCCACAGCCGCACCCCCAGCTCGTCCACACGGGAAATGTGCGTCTGACCTGCAGGAACACAGGATTTCCCCAAGATCCACAAGTGCTACTACTACGACGACTGATCTCGAAGAAGGAATCCACCTCGCCTTCATCGGGCGACAGGCCGACCCGAGCAGCACCCTGACGACGACGCCATGAACAGACGGGCATTCCCACGTGCCGCGGAGCGCGTGACTCGCGTAGGGTGCGACTACGACTAGCCATGAGCGAAGGAGTGGGATGAAGTTCCGGGTCGACCGTGACGTCCTGGCAGATGCCGTGACCTGGACCGCGCGTACGCTTCCCACGCGCCCGCCCGCACCCGTGCTCGCCGGCGTCCGCATCGAGGCGGACCCCACCGGCGTCATCAGCCTGTCGAGCTTTGACTACGAGGTGTCGGCACGCTCGGAGATCCCGGCCGAGGTCGCCGAGCCCGGCACGGTGCTGGTCTCGGGGCGCCTCCTGGCCGACATCGCGCGCGCTCTCCCCCACAAGCCTGTGGACGTCACGCTCGACGGCACCAAGGTGGTCGTCACCTGTGGAGCCTCACGCTTCACGCTCCTCACCATGCCGGTGGAGGATTACCCGACGCTGCCGCAGATGCCCGAGCTGAGCGGCACCGTCTCGGGCGACGCGCTCACCCACGCGGTCGCGCAGGTGTCCGTGGCGGCAAGCCGCGACGAGACCCTGCCGCTCCTGACGGGCGTCCGGATGGAGATCGAGGGCGAGCGCATCACGATGCTCTCGACGGACCGCTACCGCCTCGCGCTGCGCGAGCTGACATGGACCCCGTCCACGCCGGGCTTCTCCGCCGTCGCCCTCGTCAAGGCGAAGACGCTCACCGATGTCGCCAAGTCGCTCGGCGCCGGTGGCGGGCTCGTCAACATCGGGTTGTCCACAGGCTCGGGCCTGGACCTCATCGGCTTCGAGGCCGGCGGCCGCCATACGACGTCGCAGCTCGTCGACGGCGACTACCCCGCCGTCCGCCGCCTGTTCCCGGATGCGACGCCGATCCACGCCGTCGTGCCCACGCAGGCGCTGATCGACGCCGCGCGCCGCGTCGCGCTCGTGGCCGAGCGCAACACGCCCATCCGCCTCTCGTTCACCGAGGGGCAGGTCGTGCTCGACGCCGGGCAGGGCGACGACGCGCAGGCGTCGGAGGCGCTCGAGGCCGTGCTGGTCGGCGAGGACATCACCGTGGCGTTCAACCCGCAGTTCCTGCTCGACGGCCTGACGGCGCTGGGAACAGACTTCGTGCGCCTGTCGTTCACGCACCCGAACAAGCCCGTCGAGTTCACCGGCCAGGGGTCCCTGGACGGCGAGGACTCGGCCGACTACCGGTACCTGCTGGTCCCCATCCGCTTCGCCGGCTGACCGGCGGCACCGCCGGTCCCGGCCGGTGGCGTGTTCGCTCTACCACTCTGTTCTCATCCAAGGAGCAAGCATGGTCAGCCACATCGGTCTTGTCGGTCTCGGCAAGATGGGCCACAACATGCGCGCCCGTCTCCGCCAGGGCGGCATCGAGGTCACGGGCTACGACCCGCGGCCCGACGTGACCGACGTCCCGACGCTCGCGGCGCTGGTCGAGGCGCTGCCGGCCGGCAAGCGCGTGGTCTGGGTCATGGTCCCCGCTGGTGAGCCGACGCGCGGCGTCCTCGCCGAGCTCGGCAAGGTCCTGACCGAGGGCGACATCGTCGTCGAGGGCGGCAACTCGCACTACGTCGAGGACCAGGAGCGGGCCGCCGAGCTCGCCGAGAAGGGTGTCGGCTACGTCGACGTCGGGGTCTCGGGCGGCGTGTGGGGCCTCGATAACGGCTACGGCCTCATGGCCGGAGGCTCGGCCGAGGACATCGAGACGCTCATGCCCGTGTTCGACGCGCTGCGTCCCGAGGGTCCGCGCGAGGAGGGCTTCGTGCACGCTGGCCCCGTCGGCGCAGGCCACTTCGCCAAGATGGTCCACAACGGCATCGAGTACGGCCTCATGCAGGCATACGCCGAGGGCTATGAGCTCCTCGCGGCCAAGGACCTCATCACCGACGTCCACGGCACCTTCAAGGCCTGGCAGCGCGGCACCGTGGTGCGGTCCTGGCTGCTCGACCTCATGGTCCGCGCGCTCGAGGACGACCCCAAGCTCGCGAAGCTCGACGACTGGGTCGAGGACTCGGGCGAGGGCCGCTGGACCGTCGACGAGGCGATCGGCGCGGCCGTCCCGCTTCCCGTCATCTCGGCGGCGCTGTTCGCGCGCTTCGCCTCCCGCCAGGAGGCTTCGCCCGCGATGAAGGCCGTGGCCGCGCTGCGCCAGCAGTTCGGCGGTCACGCGGTCAAGTCCGCGGGGTGACCCGCCACGGTGGTTGAGCCTGTCGAGACCACCCCTGCTGCGCGGAGGGTGGTTCCGACAGGCTGAACCACCGAGAGGGCCCATGTACGTCTCCCACTTGTCGCTCCTGGACTTCCGCTCGTACGCCTCCGTCGACGTCGAGCTGGAGCCGGGACCGAACGCGTTCGTGGGGCGCAACGGACAGGGCAAGACGAACCTCGTCGAGGCGATCGCCTACGTGGCGACGCTCGGTTCGCACCGCGTCGCGAGCGACTCCCCGCTCGTCCGCGCCGGCGCCGAGCGCGCGGTCGTCCGCACGCGCATCGTCCGCGGGGATCGTGCCTCGACTGTCGAGCTCGAGATCACGCCCGGTCGCGCCAACCGCGCCCGCATCAACCGCGGCCAGCTGGGCCGCGCACGGGACGTCCTGGGGATCCTTCGCACCGTCCTCTTTGCCCCGGAAGACCTGACGCTGGTCAAGGGCGACCCCGACGGCCGCCGTCGGCTTCTCGACCAGCTCGTCGTGCAGCTCCTCCCGCGCGCCGCGGGGCTGCTCAGCGACTACGAGCGTGTGATCCGCCAGCGCTCCGCGCTGCTGAAGTCCCTGCGTGGGCTCAAGGCTTCGGGGCGTAGCGCCGACCTGTCGACCCTTGAGGTCTGGGACGCCAAGGCCGCCCAGCTCGGCGGCCAGATCCTCGCCATGCGGCTCCAGCTGGTCCAGGCGCTGCGCCCCCACGTCCACGCGGCGTACGCGCAGGTCAGCGACTCCGACGGCGACGCGGAGCTCGGCTACCGGGCGAGCCTGGACGCGTTCGCGCCCGACGACGCAGACACGGTGGGCTCCGCCGCGTCCGCTGCGGGAGCAGGCCTGCTGCCGGCTGACCCGGCGGCTCCGGCGCCGACGGCGGCCGAGCTCGAGAAGGCGCTGCTCGACGGCATGGCCGCTGCGCATTCTCGCGAGGTCGAGCGCGGGATGAGCCTCGTCGGTCCGCACCGCGACGATCTCGTCCTTACGCTCGGCGGTCTCCCGGCGAAGGGGTACGCCAGCCATGGCGAGTCGTGGTCGTTCGCGCTCGCGCTCCGGCTGGCGTCCTACCACCTGCTGGGCGGGGACGCGCCCACCCCGCCGATCGCGCCGGCCGGGACCACAGCCGACCACGTGGGCTCGGCCCCGACAGACCGGCAAGCGTCGACGGCACGCTTCTGGACCGACGACTTCGGCCCCGACGCCGACCCCGTGCTCATCCTCGACGACGTGTTCGCCGAGCTCGACGTCCGCCGTCGCGAGCGCTTGGCGGAGCTCGTGGCCCCAGCCCGTCAGGTGCTCGTCACGGCGGCCGTCCCCGGCGACGTCCCCCCGGGCCTCCTCGCCACGCGCTTCGAGGTATCCACAGGTCAGGTGTCCCGTGCGTCCTGACCCCGAAGCGACCGCGGCGCCCGACCCGGACGAGGTCCCGATCAGGCCACCGGCAGAGGTCGCCCGCGAGGCCCTCAACCGTGCCCGCGCGGCCGCCCGTGCCAAGGGTCTGCGTCCCGGCTCCCCGGCGCGCCGATCACCGCTTGTCGAGCCGCGCACCTCGGGTTCGGGCCCGAGCGCGCGCGACCCCCAGATGCTCTCCGACGTCGTCGGCCGGCTGCTGCGCGACAAGGGCTGGCGTGCGGAGGTCTCGGTGGGCGGGGTCATGGGTCGCTGGCGCGAGGTCGTCGGTGAGCAGATCGCGGACCACTGCACGCCCGAGACCTTCGAGGACAAGGTGCTCGTGGTGCGTGCCAGCTCGACGGCCTGGGCCACGCAGGTGCGCCTGCTCGCGCCCACGCTGCTGCGCCGGCTCGCCGAGGAGGTCGGCGAGGGCGTGGTCGAGGAGGTCAAGGTGCTGGGGCCGGCCGGGCCGGGCTTCGGCAAGGGCCCGCGCTCGGTACGCGGCGGACGGGGGCCGCGGGACACCTGGGGCTGACGGCCTTGGCATCGGCCAGTCCGGCTGCTGCCACTGGCACGCCGCCGCATCGACGACCGAGGACGGGCACCTGAACCAGGTGCCCGCCCTCGGTCGTCTGCCGGTCAGGCGTGCTGGCGCGTTACCCCCTGACCGGGGAACTGCGGGAACACGGGGTGGCCGGCCGCCAGCGGGTGCCCCACGTGGCCGCGCCCGAAGGCGTGCCCGGCAGGCGACCCGTCGTCATCGCCGGCGTCCGTCGTCGGGCCGCACGGGGCGATCGTCTCGAGATCAGGGCTCGCCGCGTCGTACAGGCGGGAGTAGCTGCCCCACTCCGACATCATGGGAACCGCGACGTAGAAGTGCACGTGGACCGACGTCGCGCGGATCTCCGGGTCCGCAGTGTTCGAGATGGTGCCGTCGTCGTTCCTCACGAGGTTCGGCCACGGAAGGCGCCCGGAGAACGGATGACCGAAGCCGCCGTCGCCGGTGAGGGACTCCCGCGCATGACCAGGGCCCTCAAAGCCGATGGTGAACCCTTCCTCGACCGCACCCTCCGGCGGCTCGACGGCGTAGTCCAGGAACGCCTCGCCGGACTCGCAGACGGGCGTCGCGGTGACGGTGCCGGTCAGCCCGCACCGGGGCGCCAGCAGCGTGCGCAGCGAGACGACGGCCTCGGTGTCGCTCATCTGCCAGTACTGCGAGTCCTTGAGCAGCCACGAGAACGCGTAGCCCGGGTTGGCCGTGGCGAGCAGCCCGTCGGGCGTCAGCGTGTATGTGACGGCCTCCGTGCTGGGCGGCACGACGACGTCGCCGGGCGTCGCATCGCAGGTGGTGAGCGCGTCGGGCCGCTCAGGTGTGACGAGGGTCGGGCCCCAGGAGCAGTTCATCGTCGTTCCCGACTCGGTCCAGTCGCGACGGTCGTCCTGCGCGTCGAGCGTGAAGGTCCACGTGTGGTCGACCGACTGGTCGACCGGGACGGCCGTGTCGTAGTACGTCGGCACGGACTCGTCGAGCACCGTGACGCCGTCGATCTCGAGCCGTGCACGCGCGCCGTCACCCAGGTAGGGGTCGTAGAGGTGGACCGCGATGGCCTCACAACCCGTGGTGACGTGCACGGCGTGCTCGCCCTGGCTGCACGGCTCGGTCGAACCGGTGGCCTCGAAGGTCGTGCCGTCGGGGGTGGTCGCCGTCGCGGAGTACGTGTGGGGCAGGAGGTGATCGACCGTCACCGACGCATCGGCGTGGACCGCGAACTCCTGGGAGCTCACGACCTCGCCGTCCACCACGAGCTCGAAACGGCTGCCCGCGGTGAAGACCGGGTCCTGGGCGGCGGCCCAGACATCGCCGCACGACGACGAGACGCTCAGCGGCGGGTCCGGGTCCTCCGAGCACGGCTCGGTCATACCGGCGTCCGACCCGGTCTCGGAGCCGTCGGGGGCGATCACGCGTGCCGTCCAGGCGTGTGCGGCGTCCCAGGAGACATCGAAGATCCGGTAGTAGTACGAGCCCACCGCCTCGCTGGCGACGACCTGTCCGTCGACCTGCACCTCGATGGTGCTCCCGTCCTCGACGGCCGCGCCGTCGACCCACGTGATCACGGACGAGCAGGTGGTGGACGCCTGGACCACCGGAGGAACCCAGGGTGCGCAACCGCTCACAGAGTCGGACCGTTCGCCCAGAAGCTGCCCGGCGTCGTCCTGGACCGTCACCTGCCACGTGTAGTCCACAGCGGGATCGGGCTGTGCCGAGAGCGAGAAGTAGCCCCCCTCGTCGACGGTGGTGGAGGAGATCATCGCCCCGTCGACGGTGATCGCCACCTGCGAACCGGCCGGGTAGCCCCAGCCCCAGCCGTCGACCGAGCCACACCAGGCCTGGGCCTCGAGCACGATGTCGGGGTTGGACTCACACGGTGACGTGACGCCCCGCATCGCCCGGTCGAGGGCATCGTCGGGGGCGTCGACCGTGATCGACCAGGTGTGGCTCACCGCCCAGTCGAACGACTGCGTCGTGTAGTACGACTGGTCGAACACCTCGTCCACGACCGTCGCGCCGTCGACGACCACCGTCGCATGCGTCCCGTCGGGGTACTCGGCGACGTTCAGGGTGACGTCCTTGCACGAGTCCCACGACGTCGCCCACACGTTCGGGTCGGAGTCACAGGGCTGCGTCGTCCCGGACTGGCTGACGTCGGCCGAGTCGCCGTCGGGAACGTCGACGTCCACGGTCCATTCGTGCGCCTGCGACCAGGTCAGCCCGAAGCTGTTCGAGTAGTACGAGTCCATCTGGGAGTCGACGGCCACGACCTCGCCGTCGACGGACACCGTGACGACGGTGCCCGGGGAGGTGTCCCAGAGGTAGACGTCGAGGCTGGAGCAGGACGCCGAGATCGCGGGCTCGGTCGCGGCCGCGGGGGCTGCCGTCGCTATCCCGAGACCGACCAGGCCGAGTGCCGCGGACACGGCACCTGCCAAGAACTTCTTCACGCGGTGCTTCCTTCACGGAAGGGGACGGCGTCGCTGCCGTCCGCATGGATGATTCGCGCATTGAAGCAGTCCGGGAGCTGGGTGGGAAATAGCAGGGAAAAAGGGGATTTCGGCCGTCTTGTCCCCAAGCATTCCGCAACCTTGCGGACGATCATCCGCAGATGTGGAGAACCTTGTGGACGGAGTGCTCTGATCTGGGTTGTCTCCCCAGGCCAAAGGCGCCCCGATCCGCGGAAATCAGCCCCGAGAAGGTAGACTGGGAAGGTCGCCCCGGGCACTCCCGGGCCCCTCTCGGAACCGCTTCCCGATGCCACCCCCGGCTCGTGCTGCGCCTCCCGCGGGCCCCTGACGCCGTGGGTGGCGTGCACCGGTCCCGCGGTGCGAACGGACAGCGAGGAGCGAACCGGCCTGTGGCGAATCGGAACGACGGCGGATACGACGCCGGGAACATCACCGTCCTGGAAGGTCTCGAGGCCGTCCGCAAGCGTCCGGGCATGTACATCGGTTCGACCGGTGAGCGCGGCCTCCACCACCTGGTCTACGAGGTGGTGGACAACTCCGTCGACGAGGCCCTCGCCGGGTACGCCGACGCCATCGACGTGACCCTGCTGGCCGACGGCGGCGTCCGCGTCGTCGACAACGGCCGCGGCATCCCCGTCGCGATCCACCCCACCGAGGGCCGGCCGACCGTCGAGGTCGTCATGACGATCCTCCACGCCGGCGGCAAGTTCGGGGGCGGCGGCTACGCCGTCTCCGGCGGCCTGCACGGCGTCGGCATCTCGGTCGTCAACGCCCTGTCGACCCGCGTGGTCACCGAGGTCGCCCGCGACGGGTACCGCTGGCGCATGGAGTTCGGCGGCGGAGGCCACCCGGTCACCGAGCTCGAACAGCTCGAGGCGACTGAGGAGACCGGCACCACCCAGACCTTCTGGGCCGACCCGGAGATCTTCGAGACCACCGAGTTCGACTTCGAGACGCTCCGCGCCCGCTTCCAGCAGATGGCGTTCCTCAACAAGGGCCTGACCATCACGCTCACCGACGTGCGCGCAGGTCACGCCGACATCGAGGACGAGGTGGTGGGCTCCCCGGACGGCGAGCACACGCCGGACGCCGACGGCGTCCTCGTCGCGTCCGAGCCGGAGGGCTCGGCCACGCGCACCGTCACCTACCGCTACGACGGCGGCCTCATGGACTACGTGAAGCACCTCAACGCGGGCAAGAAGGTCGAGCTGATCCACCCCGAGGTCATCGACTTCGAGGCGGAGGACACCGAGCGGCGCATCTCGGTCGAGGTCGCGATGCAGTGGACCAGCGCCTACAGCGAGTCGGTCCACACCTACGCCAACACCATCTCGACGACCGAGGGCGGTACGCACGAGGAGGGCTTCCGCGCGGCGATGACCACGCTGGTCAACTCCTACGCGCGCGAGAAGGCGATCCTCAAGGAGAAGGAGGACAACCTCACGGGTGACGACATCCGCGAGGGCCTGACCGCCGTCATCTCCGTCAAGCTGGGCGAGCCGCAGTTCGAGGGCCAGACCAAGACCAAGCTCGGCAACACCGAGGCCAAGACGTTCGTCCAGCGTGTGGTGCGCGAGCAGCTCACCGACTGGTTCGACTCCCACCCGAACGAGGCCAAGGACATCATCCGCAAGGCCATCCAGGCGTCGCAGGCGCGGATGGCGGCCCGCAAGGCGCGCGAGGCCACGCGGCGCAAGGGCCTCCTGAGCAGCGGCGGCATGCCCGGCAAGCTCAAGGACTGCCAGTCGAACCGCCCCGAAGAGTGCGAGATCTACATCGTCGAGGGCGACTCGGCCGGTGGTTCGGCGGTGCGCGGCCGCAACCCGCACAACCAGGCGATCCTCCCGATCCGCGGCAAGATCCTCAACGTCGAGCGCGCGCGCCTCGACAAGGCGCTGTCGAACCAGGAGGTCCAGTCCCTCATCACGGCGTTCGGCACCGGCATCGGCGAGGACTTCGACCTCACCAAGCTGCGGTACCACAAGGTCATCCTGATGGCCGACGCCGACGTCGACGGCCAGCACATCGCGACCCTGCTGCTCACGCTGCTCTTCCGGTACATGCGCCCGCTCATCGAGTACGGGTACGTGTACCTCGCGATGCCGCCCCTGTACCGCCTCAAGTGGTCGAACTCGCCGCACGACTACGTGTACTCCGACAAGGAGCGCGACGCCTACATCCGCGAGGGTCTCGCCGCCGGCAAGCGGATGCCGAAGGACAAGGGCATCCAGCGCTACAAGGGCCTCGGCGAGATGGACTACCAGGAGCTCTGGGAGACCACCATGGACCCGGCCCACCGCACTCTGCGGCAGGTCACCATGGACGACGCCGCGGCGGCGGACGAGGTCTTCTCGATGCTCATGGGCGAGGACGTCGAGTCCCGCCGCAGCTTCATCCAGCGCAACGCCAAGGACGTCCGGTTCCTCGACATCTGAGCACACCCCGCCCGGTGATCCACAGGAACTAGGAAGGTATTGATCAATGACGGACGAGACCACCGGCGGCATCCCGGAGCTCCCCGAGGTCCACCACGGCCGCATCGAGCAGGTCGACCTCAACCTCGAGATGCAGCGCAGCTACCTCGACTACGCGATGAGCGTCATCGTCGGCCGCGCGCTGCCCGACGTGCGCGACGGCCTCAAGCCCGTCCACCGCCGCGTCATCTACGCGATGTACGACGGCGGGTACCGCCCCGACCGCGGCTTCAGCAAGTGCGCCCGCGTCGTCGGCGACGTCATGGGCAAGTACCACCCGCACGGCGACTCGGCGATCTACGACACCCTCGTCCGCCTGGTCCAGGACTGGTCGCTGCGGTACCCGCTGGTGGCCGGCCAGGGCAACTTCGGCTCCCCCGGCAACGACCCCGCGGCCGCCCCGCGGTACACCGAGTGCCGCATGGCCCCCATCGCCATGGAGATGGTCCGGGACATCGACAAGGACACCGTCGACTTCCAGGACAACTACGACGGCGAGGAGCAGGAGCCGGTCATCCTGCCGGCCCGTTTCCCGAACCTGCTGGTCAACGGCTCGGCGGGCATCGCCGTCGGCATGGCCACGAACATCCCGCCGCACAACCTGCGCGAGGTCGCGGAGGGTGCCCGCTGGCACCTGGCGAACCCGGAGGCCAGCCGCGAGGAGCTTCTCGCGGCGCTGCTGCAGCGCATCAAGGGCCCGGACTTCCCCACCGGTGCGCAGATCCTCGGCACCAAGGGCATCGAGGAGGCGTACCGCACCGGGCGCGGGTCGATCACGATGCGCGCGGTCGTCAACGTCGAGGAGATCCAGAACCGGATCTGCCTCGTGATCACCGAGCTGCCCTACCAGGTCAACCCCGACAACCTCGCCGCGAAGATCGCCGACCTGGTCAACGACGGCCGGCTGCAGGGCATCGCGGACATCCGCGACGAGACCTCGGGCCGCACCGGCCAGCGGCTCGTCATCGTGCTCAAGCGCGACGCCGTCGCGAAGGTCGTGCTCAACAACCTCTACAAGCACACGCAGCTGCAGGACACGTTCGGCGCGAACATGCTCGCGCTGGTCGACGGCGTCCCGCGCACGCTGAGCCTCGACGCGTTCATCCGGCACTGGACGACACACCAGATCGACGTCGTCCGCCGTCGCACCGAGTACCTCCTGAGCGACGCCGAGAAGCGGATCCACATCCTGCGCGGGTACCTCAAGGCGCTCGACGCGCTCGACGAGGTCATCGCACTCATCCGCCGTTCCCCCGACGCCGAGCGGGCCCGGGTCGGTCTCATGGAGCTGCTCGACGTCGACGAGGCGCAGGCGAACGCGATCCTGCAGCTGCAGCTGCGGCGGCTCGCGGCCCTCGAGCGGCAGCGGATCATCGACGAGCACGACGAGATCGAGACCGAGATCGCCGACCTGCGCGACATCCTCGCCAAGCCCGAGCGCCAGCGCACGATCGTGCGCGAGGAGCTCGACAGCATCGTCGACAAGTATGGCGACGAGCGCCGCACGCACATCCTCCCGTACGACGGCGACATGTCGATCGAGGACCTCATCCCCGAGGAGGAGGTCGTCGTCACGATCACGCGCGGCGGCTACGCCAAGCGGACCCGCAGCGACGCCTACCGCCAGCAGAAGCGCGGCGGCAAGGGTGTGCGCGGCACGCAGCTGCGCGAGGACGACATCGTCGAGCACTTCTTCGTCACGACGACGCACCACTGGCTGCTGTTCTTCACGAACTTCGGCCGCGTCTACCGGGCGAAGGGCTACGAGCTGCCGGAGGGGTCGCGCGACGCCAAGGGCCAGCACGTGGCCAACATGCTCGCATTCCAGCCGGGCGAGCGCATCGCCCAGGTGCTGGACCTGCGCGACTACGACGCCGCCGAGTACCTGGTGCTCGCCACGCGCCGGGGCCTGGTCAAGAAGACGAGGCTTCAGGAGTACAACTCCCCGCGCTCGGCCGGTCTCATCGCCATCAACCTGCGCGAGGACGAGGGCGGCACGCCCGACGAGCTCATCGGCGCGATGCTGGTCGACTCCGGCAACGACATCATCCTGGTCTCCCGCAAGGGTCAGTCGATCCGCTTCCCGGCGAACGACGAGAGCATCCGTGCGCTGGGTCGCGCGACGTCGGGCGTGACCGGCATGAAGTTCCGCGAGGGCGACGAGGTGCTCACTGCCGCCGTCGTGCGCGAGGACGCCTACCTGTTCACGGTCACCGAGGCCGGCATGGCCAAGCGCACGGAGCTGTCGGTCGAGAACTACCGGCAGCAGGGCCGCGGTGGCCTGGGCATCCGCGTGGCGAACCTTCCGGAGGAGCGGGGTGACCTCGTCGGCGCTCTCGTGGTAGACGAGGACGACGAGGTGCTGGTCATCATGGAGCGCGGCAAGATCGTCCGCTCCGCGGTGAACCAGGTCCGAGCCACCGGCCGTACCACGCAGGGCGTCACGTTCGCGAAGCCCGACCGCGGCGACCGCATCATCGCGGTGGCCCGGAACGTCGAGCGACGTGACGACGTCGAGTCGGCTAGCGTGGACGGGACGGTCATGTCCTCCGAGCCTGGGGACGCCGACGAGAAGTGACATGGACGCAAGGGGAACGATGACGACCGAGAACGACACCCCGCCGAGCACCGTTCAATCGGTGCCGCCGGTCCCGCCGCCGCCCGGGAGCGGCCTCGGTACCGTGCAGGTGCCGGCGGACGGCGTCGACGCGCCCGAGGGCATCGAGGAGCCCGACGGCGACGGCGTCCGCGCCGGTGCCGTGAAGGCCGCTCGCGCGGCCCTCGCCGTGGCACGTGATGCCGCCAAGCGCGTCCAGACCGTCGCGACCGGCGCGCACGACCCGGTCGACGACCTGACGCCGGTTCCGGCTCCGGCCGGTGGGGCGGCGGACGGGAAGAAGGGCCGTTCCGCGGCTCCCCAGCCGCAGATGCACTACGCGACCGGCGGTGTGCGTCTGACGCCGGACGGCCGGCCGGCACCCGAGCCGGGGGCCCCTGGTGGTCCCGGAGCCGGGCAGTCGCCGTCCGTCCATTCCGCGCAGCCGGCGGGGGTCGGCGGGCCGCGTCGCGTGCGCCTCACCGTCTCGCGCATCGACCCGTGGTCGGTGATGAAGCTGGCGTTCCTGCTCGCCGTGGCGATCGGGATCATGACCGTCGTCGCGTCGGCCGTGTTCTGGTACGTCATCGACGGGCTGGGAATCTTCGGCACGATCCAGACCTTCATCAGCGACGTCGTCGGTCAGCAGGCCAACGTCGACATCACGCAGTTCGTCGCCTTCGACAGGCTGGTCTCGCTCGCGACGCTCATCGCGGTGGTCAACGTCGTGCTGCTGACGGCCATCACCACGATCATGGCGCTGCTGTACAACATCACGGCGGCCCTGGTCGGCGGGGTGCACGTGACCCTCACGGACGACTGACGCCACCCGGCGGATGTCACAGGCCGCAAGGCCCGGACCGTTTTGGTAGCGGGCCGGGCCTACGGTATGGTTTCGTGCTGCACGCGCCGCACAAACGCGCGGGCAAGGGGCTATAGCTCAGACGGTTAGAGCGCTTCCCTGATAAGGAAGAGGTCGGAGGTTCAAGTCCTCCTAGCCCCACCCACACGGCGTCCTGGCGAGTCTCGCGAGGGCGCCGTCGCCGCAACGAAGCACGCATGACGATGACGTGGAGGCGTTGATGAAGAAGCTGTTCCTGCTCCTGATCGCGGCAGCGGCGGGCTACGCCGTCTGGCGCCGGGTGTCCGGCGGCAAGGCAGAGCGCGACCTCTGGTCGGAGGTCACGGACGCGCTCGACTGATCTCTCGCGCCCCTCGGGGCGCGAGGCGCACGCGAGAGCGTGCGCGGGGCCATGGCGCAATTGGTAGCGCACCTGCTTTGCAAGCAGGGGGTTAGGGGTTCGAGTCCCCTTGGCTCCACCACGTGACCTGGGATGATGCGTCGTCCCGGGTCCTTCTGTATTTGTCAGACGTCCGCCCCCCATGTTCGCGGCGCAGTGTCCACCCGTACGCGGGCACGCACCAGCGGTTGGTGCAGCGCCTGCCTCATGTCGCAACTACAGTGACACCTGTAGTGACGACAGTGAACTACAGTGAGGGTGTCATGGAGACGAGCCAGGGTCCGCTCGAGCACGTCGTTGCGCGACTGCGCGCAGCGGCGACGGATCTCTCGTTCGTCGAGGTGAAGAACGCTGCGGGAGGACTCCCCAAGGATGTCTGGCCGACGGTGAGCGCGTTCTCCAACGGCGACGGCGGGCTCATCATCCTCGGGCTCGACGAGTCGACCGGGTTCGCTCCGACGCAAGGTTTCGACGCCGCCGCCATTCGTGATGGCCTGAGTGAAGGCTTCAGGCCTCGTGGTGGAGGTGAGTCGCCCGGCCCGGTGAGCCCTCGGCCGCTTGGCTCAATCGACATCGCGGTCGTCGACGATGCTTCGATCGTCGTCGCCGACGTTGAGCCTCTACCGGCGGCGATGAAGCCCGCCTTCGTGACGACGCAAGGTAAGGAGGGCGGAACCTACGAGCGGGTCGGTGACGGCGATCGTCGGATGAGTACCTATGGCGTCTTCCTGCTCTCGACCGACGGCGCGCAGCCGCGTGTCGACACCGAGCCTGTCCGTGGCGCGTCCCTCGACGACCTTGACAAGGAACAGTTGGAGCGGTTCATCGCGCGGCTGCGTCGTCGTCGCCCGCGATCCGTTGCGGACCTGACTTCCACGGTCGACATCTTGAAGCGCCACAACGTGCTGGCGGCAGACGGACGGACGCCCACCCTTGCCGGACTGCTCGCCTTTGGGCGCTACCCGCAGCACTCGCTCCCGCAGGCGATGGTGACGTTCGCGGTCTATCCAGGAAAGGCGAAGGACGTCTACGTCGGCGAGACGCGCATGCTGGACCGCCGGGTGATCGAGGGCCCGATCCCGGCCATCGTCGACGACTGTGTCCGGGCGGTGCTGCAGAACATCCAGGTGCGTCGCGTCGTCGTCGGCGCTGGAGCTCGTGACGAACCAGAGATCCCTGAGGTGGCGATCCGCGAGGCTGTCACGAATGCGCTCACGCACCGTGACTACAGCCCGTGGGCACTCGGAGATCAGGTGCGCATGGAGCTGTACCCCGATCGTCTTGAGGTCACGAACCCAGGAGGCATCTGGGGTGGACGCCGCGTTCTCGATCTCTTCGACGGGTCCTCGCGTTCCCGCAACGCCGTGCTCTCCGCCATGCTCGCCGACGTCCCGATGCTCGACCGTGACGAGTCCGTGTCCGAGAACGCGGGATCTGGGATTCCGACGATGACGGGCGCGCTCGGGCGCGCGGGACTCGCCGCGCCCCGCTACCTCGCCTCCGTGACCTCGATGACTGTCGTGCTGGATCGGCATGGCCTGCTCAACCCGGAGACCGATCAGTGGCTCGCCAGCATCGGGGCCGACTCGCTCGAGCCTGACGCGCGACGCGCGCTCGTTCTTGTTCACCGTGGCTACGCGGTCGACGACCAAGTCCTGCGGGCTCAACTTGCCCTTGACTCCGCGGACGCAAGGGCAGTCCTCCGCGGGCTCGTCGACGAGGGATGGCTCCAGTACCCACGGCGAACGGACGGCGCCTATCGCGAGGGTCAGCGCCTCGAGGCTGCCGAGACCCTCTTCTCGGAGCCCGTGGCCGACATCCGACCGGAGGGGACCCTCGACGAGAGGATCATCGAAGCGCTGACCCCTGGACCGGAGCTGTCGGTCCGCGAGATCGCGGAGCGACTCGGCACGACCGCCGGGTCGCTTCGCCCACGACTGCGTGTTCTCGTGGCAGAGGGTGCGATCGTAGCCACCGCACCGCCGACGAGCAGGAGTCGGAGGTACCGGCTCTCTCGCTCGACGGCCTGACGGTTTCACGATCGAGGGGACAGTCTGTCTAGCAGTCTGTCTACCGACCACGACGACAGTCGACGGCGCCAGGGCTGATCCGGTGGAATTCCGCCAACTCCGAGGCGCGCGTCCCGGCTGAGGTTCCTTTGAAGCAGGGGGTTAGGGGTTCGAGTCCCCTTGGCTTCACCACCACGAAGGGCCGCTGACGCAGGTCAGCGGCCCTTCGTGCTTCCCGGAGGGCGGACGCCGGAGGGGCGATCTGTTATGAAGTTCCCCCGAGTGACGGGGAATGTGACACGGACTGGCGAGCCCGTCCCGCCCGGCGTCGACGCCGCTGAACCGCGGGCCCCAGGGGGAGGCGCTAGTGAGCTGCGACCAGCTGGGCGAGGTACCCGGCGGCCTTCGGCGAGCCCCACCCGGTGGTGAGGTCATAGCCGGTGGTGGTGGGGTACCCCGGCACCGCGCCGGGGGTCAGGGTGCCGTCGGCGGTGAGGTCCCACATCCGGTTGTTGGCCAGCACGCCGCTCGCGGCCGTGCCGTAGGTCTGCGGCACGATGTCGGAGAACGCCGAGGCGTGGTCGAACCCGGAGCCGTAGATCACCGAGTTCAGGTCGCCGATCCCGCTCTTGCCGGCCGTCGCACGCTGCTGGTTGGCGATCGCCGTCAGCGCCGCGACCTGCGGGGACGAGGCCGACGTTCCGCCGTAGACGCCCCACACGGGTCCGCCGACCGCACGCGGGTAGTAGCTCGAGTAGACGAGCACGCCGCCGTTCACGGCGGCGTTCCAGGCCAGGTCCGGGACACCGCGGTGGTCACCGACGACGCTGGCGACGCCGTTCTGGAAGGCAGGCCGGCCGTAGACGCTCGAGACGCCACCACCTGTCCCGATCGGCCCCCACGCCTCGTTCCACACGGCCTCGGAGCTGCCGCCCTTGGTCCAGCCGAAGTAGGCCGCGCTGCGCGTGCCGTCCGCGTTGAACGGGACGTCGGTGGTCGGGTTCCACGTCCAGCCGGACTGGACCTGGGTGCCACCCACGGAGGTGACGTACGGCGAGGCGTTGGGGTAGCTGACCGCGGGGTGGTCGACCGTCCCGGTCTGGTGATGCGACCTGTCGACGCCGAGCGACCCGTCGTCGCCGGAGGACGAGAAGAAGGTGTCGTGCTTGGCCAGACCGCGCTTGAAGGTCTGGTCATACCGGTCGAAGGCCTGCTTGGCCGCGGCGGTGGAGCCGAAGGCCGTCTCGCTGGTGCCGAACGACATCGAGTAGACGGTGCCGGCCGGGTACCGGTCGATGGCCTTGTCGATGCCGTTCATCAGGTTGGTCAGACCCTGGACGCCCTGGGTCTCGGCGGGAGCCGTGCCGAGCAGGACGATGTGAGCCTTGGGGGCGATCGCGTAGGCCCACTGCACGTCGAGGTTGGCCTCGCCGGCCCAGCCCGCTGCGGCCGCAGGGCCGGACGTCCCGGAGCCGTTGCCCGGCGGGTTCTTGAAGCCGGGCTCGCCGAACGGGAAGTAGGCCTCGAAGTCCGGCGTCGGGCCACCGAACGTCTGCGCGAACATCGCGAGGTCCTCCGCCGCCGTCGGGCTGCCGTAGGAGTCGGCGAGGACGATGGTCTGGCCTGCGCCGTCGGTGGTCGCGGACGTGAGCGGCGGCAGCCCGTAGAACGCGCGGATGTCGTTGGGCCGGTAGCAGTGGATCGTGGTGGACACGCGGTTGTCCGGTGCGGGTCGGGCGCAGGCGACCTGGGCGTCTGTCGCGGCGGCGTCGGTGAACGCGGACTCGGGCGCCTGGGCTGCGAACGGCGTGACGGTAGCCACGCTCGCGGCGACAGGTGTACCGAGTAGAGCGGCCGCGAGCAGTGCGGCCGCTCCCGCGGTGGCGGGGAGAGCGGATGAGCGCATGGAACTTCCCTCCGGCGTTGAAGAGCAGTAGAGCGCCCAGGGACCAGTTGGCCCGGGCACGCTCGTCAAGGTAGACCGCGCTGACCCCGGGTTCACAGGACGCGCGAGTGTGTCGCGTACCTGGGAGGTTCGTGAATGCCCGCGGACTCTTCCCGGCGCGGACCCACTGTGTGAAACTCCGACCCATGCACGCCGCATTTCTGACCATCGGCATCGTCGCCACGGCCATCGCACTGCTCGCACTGATCTTCGACGGGACGCTCGAGGCCCTCGACGTCGGCCTGCCGGGTGACGGCTCGGTGTCCGTCCTCGCGCTCTCCGGCGGCCTGGGCGCCTTCGGCTGGGCTGGGCTGGCCGTGTCGACGCTGACCGACCTGCCCGACGGGGCGGTGCTGCTGGCCGCGGCCGGGGTCGGCGTCGTGATCACGGCCGGGGCCGCGTGGCTGACCGGGATGCTGCGCCGCCAGTCCACCCCGGACGGCGCAGGCAGCGTGAGCGGCCTCGTCGGCGTCGATGGGGTCATGGACACTCCCGCCGGTCCCGGCAAGCCGGGCGTCGTCCGGGTCAGCTACGCCGGGTCCCCGCGCACCATGACCGCCCACACCACCACCGAGATCGCCGCCGGCGCGCTCGTCACCGTCGCGGCCGTGGTCTCGGGCGACGTCGTCCGGGTCGCACCCGCCGGAGCCTGACTCTTCTCTGCTGTTCCGACCAGTCCCAGGAGGACTCACCGCAATGCCTACCACCGGAATCCTCGCCGTCGCCGCCCTCGTGGTGGTCGTGGTGATCGTCATCGCCACGGTCGTCTCGCGCTACCGCATCCCGAAGGCCAACGAGGCGCTGGTCATCACCGGCGGCAAGGGCGGTGATGGCGGGGTCAAGGTCGTGATCGGGTCGGGCGTGTTCGTCGTGCCGTTCATCCAGCGCTCGGCGTCCATCTCCCTGGACGCGACCGAGGTGCCGATGCGCGTGGACGAGGGCGTGACGTCGGACAAGATCAAGGTCACGGTGGACGCGGTCGCGCTCGCCAAGATCGACGGCACCCCCGAAGGCGTGCGGGCGGCCGCCCAGCGCTTCCTGGGTCGCGAGACCGAGGTGCCGGGCGTGGTCGCCACCGTGCTCGCGGGCGCGCTCCGCGGCGTGGTCGGCAACATGACGGTCGAGGAGGTGCTCGCCGACCGCGCCAAGTTCGCGACGGAGATCAAGGACGAGGCCGCCAAGGCGCTGTCGGAGTCGGGCCTTCGCATCGACACTCTCCAGATCAACGCCATCCAGTCCGACCCGTCGGACTACATCGTCAACCTGGGTCGCCCGCAGGCCTCCGCCGTCCGCCGTCAGGCCGAGATCGCCGAAGCGGCGAACGCCCAGGAGTCGGCCAAGGCGCAGGCGGACGCCCGGATCGCCATCGCCGAGGCGAACAAGGAGGCGGCCCTGCGCGAGGCGCAGTTCAAGAAGGAGACCGACGCGGCGCAGGCCGAGGCCGCCGCCGTCGGGCCCAAGGTGGCTGCCTCCCAGGCCGCTGAGATCACCCGCGCCGAGCAGGGCAACGCCGAGCAGACCGCCACGCTGACCAAGCTCCGTCTGGACTCGGACGTGCGCGCCAAGGCGGACGCTGAGCTGTACGCGGCGCAGAAGGACGCCGACGCCAAGCAGTACGCGGCGCAGAAGGCGGCCGACGCCGCGCTCTACGCCGCCGAGAAGGACGCCGCGGCGCGGGCCGTCGCGGTCGAGCGTGCCGCTGCCGCCGAGAGGGTGCGCCTGGAGTCCGTGGGTACCGGCATGGCCAACTCGCTGAAGTCGCAGGCTTCGCCGAGGCTGAGGCGACGCGCGCGACTGGCCAGGCCAACGCCGAGGCGATCAGGGCCAAGGGTGAGGCCGAGGCAGCGACGAACGCGCTGCTCGCGGAGGCGTACGAGAAGTACGGGCAGCAGGCCGTCATCGACCGGGTCCTGGCTGCGCTCCCGCTGATGATCGCGGCCGCCGCCAAGCCGCTCGGGGACATCGACAGCATCACGGTGCTCGGCGATGCGCAGGGCGCCTCGAAGATCACCGGCCTTGCGACGGACCTGCTCACCCAGGTCCCGGCGATCGCCAAAGCGGCCACCGGGCTGGACGTGATGGGCCTGCTGGCGACGTTCCTGGCGGGTCACGTCGACGGCGGCCACAAGGCCGTCACCGACGGGTCGGTCAACGGCGTGCACGCCAACTGACGCTCCCACCGTCGAGAAGGGCCGCTGACGCTGGTCAGCGGCCCTTCTCCGTCCTGGGACGACGTCGCCCGTCGTGGCCGGTCACACCCGGTCCAGCGCACAGTCGCGCCTCGCGCGCGGAGGCTCCGGGGGCGCGGGCGCTGCCTGCTGGTTACGGTCGAGGCGGTCGAGACCAGACCGGACCGGACCTGTGACGGAGGCTGACGTGGACCAGAGCTCAACGCCGCGCTCGACGCGGAATCGCCGGATCATCACCGCGACGGCGGTGCTCGCCGTCGGCGTGCTCGTGCTCGCCGCATGCGCGGCCGGCGCCAACCCCGAGCTCGACACCCCGGTGCCCGGCAGCACCAGCCCTGCCGGCTTCTGGCTCGGCCTGTGGCACGGCTTCATCCTGCCGATCACGTTCATCGTCTCGTTGTTCACGGACAACGTGTCGGTGTACGAGGTCCACAACAGTGGCAACTGGTACGACGTCGGGTTCGTGCTCGGGCTCTTGTGCTCGGTGGGCGGCGCGGCGGGTGGCTCGAGCCGGCGTCGCGGCTGAGGTCAGGCCGCCCCGCCTGAGGTCGTCACTCGGACTTGGTGTCCTCGGCCTTCTCGGCGTCGTCCGCTGCGGCCGTGTCCGCGGGCTTCTCCTGCTCGGCGTTGTCCTCCGCCGCGTCGTCATTCTTCCGCGTCGTCGATCGCGCCCGGCTCGTCGCCTTCTTGGCCGCCCCCGTCGCCTTGTCGACGGCCTCCTCGACCCGCTCGGAGAGCTTCTCCTGCGCCTCGGCGGCACGCCCGGCCAGGTCCTCGCGCACCTCCGCGGCGCGCTCGGCGAACTTCTCGCTCGCCTCGCGCGAGCGGGCGACGGCGGCGCCGGCCGCCTCGCCCACGGCTTCGGCGGTGTCGCCTGCCCGCACCCGGGCATCGCGCGCGGCGCCCTCGTAGTCAGGTGTCGTGGTCTGCTCCCACGGTTCGGCCCACGGGTCGTTCTGCGGCTGCGCCCGGCGCCAGAACCAGTACCCGGCGACGGCCGCGGCGCCGGCGATGAGCAGCCAGAACAGGCCCTTGCGCTTGCGCTTCGAGGGCTTCGCCGCTGCGGCGGCGGCCGCCGCCGCCGCAGCGGCGGTCGCCGAGCCGGCGGAGGCCGCCTTGGCCGCGGCGTCGTTGAATGCCGCGACGAGCTTCGGGAGGTACTCGTCCACCAGCTTGTCGTGCGCGACGTCGACGGCCTCGCCCACGCGCTCGTGCGCGGTGTCGACCATGGGGTGCAGCCGGTCTTTCGCGGTGTCGGCGAGCGGGACCGCCCGGTCCGCGATCTTCTCGAACCGCGGGGCAGCCGCCTGCAAGGAGTCGTGCCACGCCTTCTCGGCGCGGGGCTGGAGCCAGGCGACGAAGTCCTTCGCGTGAGGCTCGGCCCACTCCTTCGCGTGCACGGCGGCGTCCTTCGCCTGCAAGGCGAGCGCGCCGGCCTCCTTCGCGGCCCGGCTTGCGGCGTCGGACAGTGTCGCCGCGGTCTTGGCGGCGGAGTCCTTGATCGCCTCGGTGTCGATCGACTGCATCGTGTCGCTCACGCTCTTTCGCACCATGGCCTCACTCTGCCACCGCCTCCGCGAGGCCGCGCGAGGTGAGGCGGACCACGTCGCGAGCCCCGTGCCTGCGGCGTTGTGACGTCACGCCGCCGTGCGCCCGCCCGTACTCCGGCCGGCAGCCCGCCCCGTGGGAGGATGGGCGCATGTTTGCAACCCTGCACACGACGCTCGGCGACATCCGTATCGAACTGCTGCCGAACCACGCGCCCAAGACGGTCAAGAACTTCGTCGGCCTCGCCACCGGGGCGCAGCCGTGGACCGACCCGCGCTCGGGCGAGGAGAAGACCACGCCGCTCTACGACGGCGTCATCTTCCACCGCGTCATCGACAACTTCATGATCCAGGGCGGCGACCCGCTGGGCACCGGCACCGGCGGCCCGGGCTACACGTTCGACGACGAGATCCACCCGGAGCTCGGCTTCTCCGAGAAGTACCTGCTGGCAATGGCCAACGCGGGCAAGCGCCGCAACCCGGTGACGGGCGAGACCGGCGGCACGAACGGCTCGCAGTTCTTCATCACCACCACCGAGACGCCGTGGCTCAACGGCAAGCACACGATCTTCGGCAAGGTCGCTGACGACGAGTCGAGGGCCGTCGTCGACACCATCGGAAACGTGCGCACCCGCCCGGGCGACCGCCCGGTCGAGGACATCGTGATCACCAGCATCACGATCGAGGACTGAGGCAGAGGGCCGAGCGATCACCACGGACCAGCCGGGGCCCAGCGCCCCTGAGACCGTCCCCGTGTGCCCGCGGCACCCGGACCGCGTCGCGTACGTGCGCTGCCAGCGGTGCGGGCGCCCGGCGTGCCCGGAGTGCCAGCGCCCGGCCGCCGTCGGCATCCAGTGCGTCGACTGCGTGCGGGAGGCCGCCAAGGCTGCCCCGCGGACGACGACGGCGGTCGGCGGGCGCGTGCGGCACGGCCGGCCCGTGGTGACGTTCACCCTCATCGGGATCTGCGTCGGGAGCTTCCTGCTGCAGCTCGCGACGGGGGGCGCGTGGACCACCCGGTTCCTGTTCGCCCCCGGCGTGGGGATCGCCGAGCCGTGGCGGTTCCTCACCGCGGCGTTCCTGCACTCGACGAGCTTCTACGGCCACATCCTGTTCAACATGTGGGCCCTGTACATCACGGGGCAGTTCCTCGAGCCGGTGCTGGGGCGCGCGCGGTTCATCACGCTCTGCCTGTTGAGCGCGGTCGGCGCGTCGGTCGGGGTCGTGCTGCTGACCAACCCCGTGCTCACCACCCACGGCTGGGTGTGGGGGCCCGCCGTCGTCGGGGCGTCGGGGATGGTGTTCGGCCTGTTCGGCGCGATGGTCCCGGTGCTGCGCCGGCTGGGCTCGAACGCCGCGCAGGTGATCGGCCTCATCGCCGTCAACGCGGTCCTCGGGTTCGTGGTGCCGGGCATTGCGTGGCAGGCCCACCTGGGCGGCCTCGTGACCGGGTTCGTGCTGGGGTGGGGGTTCTCGCACGCGCCCCGCGGCCGGCAGAAGCTCGTCGCATGGCTGTTGCCGGCCGCGGTCGCGGTCGTGCTCGTGGCCGTGACGCTGCTGAAGTACAGCTCCACGGTCTGGCTCTGAGCCTCCGGCTACGCCGCCGACGGCCTGGGCAGGATCGGCTCGGGAGCCGTCACTTCCACTGCGTGGTGAGCCCGAACCCGGCGATGATCAGCACGAAGCCGATGAGCAGGTTCCACTGGTGCAGCGGCGGGATCGGGAACCCGCCGCCCGCCCGGTTGGCCGTCAGGTAGTAGATGACGATCCAGGCCAGGCCCATGATCATCAGCGTCAGCATGACGGGCACGAGCCAAGCCGGGTTGCCCGTCTTGGCGGCCTTGGCGGCCTTCGCCTCGTGCTCGACGTACTCCGGGGAGACGCGGGCGGCCTTCTTCTTGCGGGACTTCGACTCGGGCACGGCGACGCGCTCCTCGTTCTCGGGTGACGACCGGCGCCGGGCCGGTCGTAGACGACATTCCGTCGACTAGCGTAGTGGCCAGGCCGATGCGGCCCCGACAAGCTGCACGACTGGAGGTGTGACCGTGACGCGACGTGTGTTCTTCCGTCTGCCTGGGCTCCCGGAGACCGGGCGTCGCGTGCGGCCCGCGATCACCGTCGCCGTCGTCGCCGGCCTGGCCGGGATCATGTTTGCGGCGAGCGCGCAGCTCGCGCACGGCAGCTCCTCCCTGCGCCACCCCGCCGACCTCGTGGAGCTGGTCAGCGCCGAGTCCCGGCGCGTGGACAGGCTGAGCGCCAAGGTCGAGTCGCTGCGCACCGAGGTGGACGACCTCAGCGAGTCGTCTTCGGTCGCGCCCGCCGAGGACACCGCCCTGGCCCAGCGCGAGGGCATGGCTGTCGGGTCGGTCGCCGTCAGGGGCACCGGGCTGCAGGTACAGCTCGACGACGCCCCCGCCTCGAGCTCGACGATCCCAGGGGTCAGCCCGGACGACCTGGTCGTGCACCAGCAGGACATCCAGCACGTCATCAACGCGCTGTGGGCCGGGGGCGCCGAGGCCATGACGCTCCAGGGCGAGCGCGTGACGATGACCTCGGCGTTCCGGTGCTCCGGGAACATCCTGCTGCTGCACGGCAAGGTGTTCAGCCCGCCCTATGTCGTCGAGGCCATCGGCGACCCGGCAAGCCTTCGGGCCGCGCTCGACGCCTCGGACGGTGTGTCGACCTACCTCCGGTACGTCGCGAGCGTGGGCCTCGGGTGGAGCGAACGGTCCTTCGACTCCCTCGAGCTGCCCGCGTACACCGGGTCGACGGACCTGCGGTTCGCGGAGCTCCCCGCCGGCACCGACCCGTTGCGATGACCGCACCTGCCGCGGCGTGGCCGCAGCCTGCCACGCGCCGCCACGCCGGACGCCGCCGACCGAGCGCCGGCAGCGCCGCCGTCGGCGTCCTCGGCGAGCTCCTCATCACCGCCGGCGTGCTCCTGGGGCTGTTCGTGGTGTGGCAGCTCTGGTGGACCGACGTCGTCGCGCACCGCGAGCACACGCAGGTGCTGCACGCGCTCCAGTGGGAGCCGCCCGCTGCGGCGGCCCCGGCCGCGCCCGCGCCCGTCGAGCGACGCGACGAGCCGCCTGTCGACCCCGAGCCCGCGTTCGGCGAGGTGTTCGCACAGCTCTACGTGCCGCGCTTCGGCCCGGACTACGTGGCCCCCATCGCCGGCGGCGTCGACCGCCGCGAGGTCCTCGACCGCCTCGGCATCGGGCACTACCCGGGCACGGCCATGCCCGGCGGCCTGGGCAACTTCGCCACGGCCGGCCACCGCACCACGTTCGGCAAGCCCTACAACCAGATCGCCGAGCTGCGGCATGGCGACGCCGTCGTCGTGCGTACCCGGACCACCTGGTACGTCTACCGCGTGACCAGCCATGAGATCGTCTGGCCCACGCAGATCGAGGTGGTCTCCCCGATCCCCGGGCTCAAGCCGGGCGAGCCGCTGCCGCAGCTCACGCAGCGCTTCATGACCATGACGGCGTGCCACCCGATGTTCTCGGCGCGGCAGCGCTATGTGGTGCACGCGGAGCTCGACTACTGGATGCCGGTGAGCGAGGGCATCCCGCGCGACCTCACCGACGCCGGCGTGAACGTCATCGGTGCCGAGGGAGGGGGATCCTGATGTACGGGGCGCTGTGGAGGGTGCTGCCCGGGCCCGCGTGGGTGCGGGCCATGATCATGCTGGTGCTCGCCGCGGGAGTTGTCGTCGCGTGCTTCGAGTGGGTCTTCCCCTGGATCTCGGAGTACCTGGCGCTCAACGCCAACACCGTAGGCTGACGCCGTGAACACCGGGCCACGGATCCTCGTCGTCGACAACTACGACTCGTTCGTCTACACGATCGTGGGCTACCTCGACCAGCTCGGCGCGCGCACCGTGGTGGTGCGCAACGACGCCGTGCCCGCCTCGGTGCTCGGGGCCCGCGACGGCGAGCGCATCGTCGACGCCGACGGCGTCCCGTTCGACGGCGTGCTCGTCTCCCCCGGCCCCGGTACGCCGCACGACGCCGGCTCGTCCGAGGACGTCATCCGTGCGTGCGCCCGCACCCGCACCCCGATGCTCGGCGTCTGCCTGGGACATCAGGCCCTGGCCGAGGTGTTCGGGGCGACCGTGTCGCACGCGCCCGAGCTCATGCACGGCAAGACCAGCCTCGTGGAGCACGACGGCGTCGGCGTCGTCGCCGGGCTCGCGCAGCCGTTCACCGCGACCCGCTACCACTCGCTGGCCGTCGAGCCCGAGACCGTCCCGGCCGAGCTCGAGGTCACGTGCGCGACGGCGTCGGGCATCGTCATGGGGCTCCAGCACCGCGACCTTCCGCTGCACGGGGTGCAGTTCCACCCGGAGTCGGTGCTCACGCAGGGCGGGCATCGGCTGCTCGCCAACTGGCTCGAGCTGTGCGGCGACGCCGGGGCCGTGGAGCGGTCCGCGGGCATGGCGCCGCTGGTGCACACGGCCTGACCCTTGCCGCCGGGTCTCGTGCGGCTCTGCCACCTCTACCAACGACGAAGGGCTCGACCACCGGGAAGGTGGTCGAGCCCTTCGACGTCAGGAGGCGTTACTGGCCGGCGGGGGTGTCGGTCGGTGACGGGGTCGGGGTCTCATTGCCGCTCCCGGCGGCCTTGGGGCCCGTCGAGATGACGACGGTCACGTGCTCGCCCGCGTTCAGCGTCGTCCCGGCGTCCGGCCGAGTCCGGATCACTGCCCCGGCGGGCACCGAGTCGGACGCCTCGTACGAGGGGTCGCAGTTGAGCGGCGCGCACTGGCTCGCGGCGTTGTCGTCCCAGGTCAGCCCTACGAGCGGGGGCACCGGGGCCGTCTCGACGGGCGGCGCGACAGCGATGCCGAGGTTGACCCGCGAACGCTGCGGCACGTTGCCGGGCTCCGGATCCTGCGACACGACGGTGCCGGGAGCTGCATCCGCGCTCGGCGCGTCGGTGAACGCGACATTGAGCCTGAGCCGGTCGATCTCGGCCTGGGCGGCATCGCGGGTCATGCCCACAAGGTTCGTGAGCGGGACGGTGCCGTCCGAGACAAAGACGTTGATCGTCGCGCCCGAGGAGACGGCCTGCTTCGCCGGCGGGTCGGTGCGGGTGACGTTGTTCTCCTGCACGTCGATGCTCGGCTCCCGTGCCACCGTGCCGAACACCAGGCCCGCGCCCTCGATCTTCGCCTTGGCGTCGTCCTGCGACAACCCGGTCACATCGGGCACGGCGAGGGTGCTCGGGCCGCCCGAGAAGAAGACGGTGACGGTCGAGTGCGGGGCGACCTTCGTGCCGGCCTCAGGATCCTGGCGCGTCGCCGTGTCCTTCTCCGCGTTGGAATCTTCGTCGATCGCGTCCTGGAAACGGAAGCCCGCGTCCTCGATGATCTTGCGTGCGTCCTCGCGGTTGGTGCCCACCGCGACGCTCGGGACCTCGACCGTGTCGGGCGTGCTTGGCTGGGCGTTGATGATCAGCAGCGTGGCGATCGCGGCGACCGCGAGCACGCCCAGCGTGATGAGCGTCCACATGAGCCCGCGCTTGCGGCGCTGGTCGGCCTGGTTCTGCCCGTTCGGCGTCACGGGGCCGGCCGGTCCTGCCGGGCTCGCTGCCGTCGGTGCCCCGGCCGGGAGACCGGTTGCGCCCCACTGCTGCGTGGGCGCGGCGTCGGGCGTGAGGAGCTGCGTGCTCGCGTCCCCGTAGCCCGGGGCGCCGTAGGCCATCGTCGGCGCGCCTGCGCCGAGGCCGGCACCGACGGCCGCACCGGCCGCGGCGAGGCCGGCACCGACGGACGGCGCCGCGACGGCGCCGCCGCGCATGGCGGCCTCGAGGTCGCCGCGGTACTCCGCGGCCGACGAGTAGCGCGACGTGCGCTCCTTGGCGAGCGCCTTGAGCGTGATGCGGTCCAGCACCTCGGGCACGTCGGACGCGATCTCGCTCGGGCGCTGCGGCGCCTGGCCCACGTGCTGGTACGCCACGGCGACAGGCGAGTCGCCGGTGAACGGCGGACGGCCCGTGAGCAGCTCGAAGAGCAGGCAGCCGGTCGAGTAGAGGTCGCTGCGGGCGTCGACCTGCTCGCCGCGCGCCTGCTCGGGCGACAGGTACTGGGCGGTGCCGATCACCGCGTGCGTCTGCGTCATCGTCGCGGCAGAGTCCGCGATGGCGCGCGCGATGCCGAAGTCCATGACCTTGACCGCGCCCGTGGGCGTGATCATCACGTTGGCCGGCTTGATGTCGCGGTGGACGATGCCCGCGTGGTGCGAGTACTCGAGGGCGCTGAGCACGCCCACGGTGATCTCGACGGCCTCCTCGATCGGCACGGCGGCGCCGTCCTGGAGGATGTCGCGGACGGTGTGGCCCTCGACGTACTCCATGACGATGAACGGGATGTGCACCTGGTTGCCCGTGGCCGGGTCGGTGTGCACGTCCTCGCCCGTGTCGTACACGGCGACGATCGCGGGGTGGTTGAGGGCCGCCGCAGCCTGGGCCTCGCGACGGAATCTGGCCAGGAAGGACGGGTCGCGTGCCAGGTCGGAGCGCAGCACCTTGATCGCGACGGTGCGCCCCAGGCGCGCGTCGTGGCCGATGTGCACCTCGGCCATGCCGCCGCGGCCGATGAGCTCTCCGACCTCGTACCGGCCCGCAAAGACGCGGGGCGTGTTGTCCACCAACTCAAATGTCCTTCGATGTCATGGTCGCCGCGGACTCGCCGTGCGACGCGTTACGGAGCATCATCCCAGAGCCGCCGAGGCTCGACGTCGAGGCTGTCCCGGAGATTGTGGATGTGGGGTACGGAGCCTGCGCACCGGCGTTGCCCCCGCCGCCCGTGACGCTGCTGAGGAGCGTGGCGAGCAGGAGGACGACCAGCAGCACGAGCAGCCCGACGAGCGGCCACGAGAGCCGGCCCAGCGGGCCAAGGCGCAGGCCGGTGGTCGTCGAGGTGCGCTGCGGGCCGCCGGTGTCCGACGAGCCCGCGTCGCGGACGGCCGGCTCCCGGGCGGCGTGACGGTGCGACGCCGCCGGGTCGGGCGGACGCCGTCGGGCGAGGTCGCGGCGCAGCGCGTCGACCGTCCGTGCCGCGTCCTCCGAGAGACCCGTGGCTCGCGGCCCGTGGACGTCGCGACGGAGCGGCAGCGCGCGGGCCGCCGGCTCGCTCGCGTGTGCGGCGCGGGCCGCGTGGCCCGAGCGAGCGGTACGCGACTCGCCGGAGGTCCCGGCGAGGGTCACGTCCTCGGGCGTCGGCTCACCGCGATGCGGGGCGCCGGTGGTGCGCGCCGGGGCCAGGGCCGCCGGTCGCCCGCCGGCGTGCTGCCGGGGCGCCTCGCTCGGCGCCGCGACGCTGCCGATCGGGCGCCCGCCCGGCGTCGCCGTCGCCGGCGTCGCGCTGTGCGGCGCCGAGGGCGTGCTCCGCAGGCGGCGCGCGGTGCGCGAGCGCGCCCCGAGCGGGTCCGCAGCGATCTCGAGCGCTAGCTCGTCGAGCTCCTCGGCGAGAGCACCCGCCGACCGCGGCCGCTTGGCCGGGTCCTTCTCGAGCATCCGCACGATGAGGCCGGACAGCCCGGGGTGAACCGTCGTCGGGAGGGGCGGCACGGGGCTGTTGACGTGCGCGACGGCGATGTCCACCGGCGTGTTCCCGGTGAACGGGCGCTTGCCCGCCGTCGCCTCGTAGGCGACGACGCCGAGCGCGTAGACGTCCGAGACCGCTGTGGCCGGCTGGCCGACGGCCTGCTCGGGCGAGAGGTACTGGGCAGTGCCCATGACCATGCCCGTGGCCGTCATCGGGGCCTGGTTGGCCGCGAGCGAGACGCCGAAGTCGGTGATCTTCACGGTGGCGTGCGCCGCCGACCGGCCCGGGTGCTCCAGCAGGATGTTGCCCGGCTTGACGTCGCGGTGCACGACGCCGGCCTCGTGCGCGTGGTGCAGCCCGCGCGCCGTCTGCGCCAGGAGAGGCAGCAGCCGTTTGGGGGCCAGCACCGGCTCGCGCTCGAGCAGGTCGGCGAGCGGCTCGCCCAGCACGAGCTCCATGACCAGGTAGCCGGTGCCGTCCTGCTCGCCGTAGTCGTACATCTGCGCGATGTTCGGGTGCGACAGCGCGGCGCTGTTGCGCGCCTCGGTACGCAGCCGGCGCAGGAAGTCCTCGTGGCCGGTGTACTCCTCGCGCAGCACCTTCACCGCGACCTCGCGGCCCAGGAACGTGTCGTCCGCGATCCACACCTCGCCCATGCCGCCGACGGCAAGGCGGCGGGCGAGGCGGTAGCGCTCCCCGAGGGCGATCCCGGCAGCGGGCCTCATCGGGTCCTCATCGGTTCAGCGCCGCCTGGATCACGGACCGCGCCATCGGCGCGGCCAGCCGGCCACCGGTCGCCTCGCTGGCCATGTTGCCGCCGTTCTCGACGATGACGGCGACGGCGATCTGCGGGTCGTCAGCAGGCGCGAACGCGGTGAACCAGGCGTGCGGGGCGACGCCCGGCGCGGTCTGCGCGGTGCCCGTCTTGCCGGCCACCTGGACGCCGGAGATCTGCGCGCCGGTGCCCGTACCGCTCCGGACCGTGTCGACCATCATCTGCTTGAGCGCGTCCGCGGTGGACGGGGAGATCGCGTCGCGGAGCTTGTTCGGCTCGGTCTGCTCGACGACCTCGAGCTCGGGGTCGCGGATGGTCTGCACCAGGTGCGGCTCCATGAGCGCGCCGTGGTTGGCGATGGCGGCCGAGACCATCGCCATCTGCAGCGGCGTCGAGGTGACGTCGCCCTGGCCGATGCCGGAGAGCGCGACCCGGTCGGGCGTGAACTTGTCGCCCGCGCTCGGGAACGCGCTGACGGCCGAGCGCATGGGGACGCGGAAGACGTCGTCGAACCCGAACTTGGCCGCCTGGGCGCGCATCGCGTCACCGCCGAGGTCGACGGCGAGGGCCGCGAACGCGGTGTTGCACGACATCACCATGGCGTCGTGGATCGACATCTGGTTGCTGCGCGAGCAGATCTCGTCGCCGAAGTTGCGCAGCTCGGTGCGCGTGCCCGGGAGCGTGTAGCGGTGCGGTGCGGGGATCTGCGAGTCGGCCTGGTGCTTGCCCGACTCGATCGCGGCCGCGGCGCCGATCAGCTTGAACGTCGATCCCGGCGGGTACAGCGCAGCGATCGCGCGGTTGATCATCGGGTTGCCATCGGCGTTCACCAGGTCCTGGAACGCCTGGCCCGCCTGACCCGTGGAGTGCACGGCCAGCACGTTCGGGTCGAACGACGGCTTGGAGACCATCGCGAGGATGGCGCCCGTCTTCGGGTCGACGGCGACGATCGAGCCGCGCTGCCCGTCGAGGGCGTCCCACGCGGCCTGCTGGATCGCGGGGTCGATGGTGAGCTCGACCGACGAGCCCTGCGTCTTGCGGCCCGTGAGCATGTCCTGCAGCCGGTTGATCCACAGGGCGTCGGCCTGGCCGTTGAGGAACGAGTTCTCCGCGCTCTCGATCGCCGACGAGCCGTTGACCAGCGAGAAGAATCCCGTGACGGGCGCGTACATCTGCGCCTTCTCAGGATCACCGCCGGAGTACACGCGCTGGAAGCCGAACGGTGTGTCCACAGGGACCGACTCCGCGATCGGCTGGCCGGCCACCACGATCGGGCCGCGCGCGTTGTTGAACTCGCGGAAGATGCTGCGGACGTTTCGCCCGTCGTTGTTGAGCCTGTCGGCGCGCCAGTACTGGACGTAGGTCGTGGACACCATGAGGGCCAGGAACATCACCATGACGACGGACGAGAGCCGTCGGAGCGTCGTGTTCACCGGTCACCTCCATCGTTCGTCTCAGGGTGGATGATCTGGGTCGGGTTCGTGCCGGGGTGGGCGCCGACCGCGCCGCCGTCCGCACCGTTCTCGGGCCCGACGACGACCGGCTGGTCGCCGTCGGCCGCGGCGATGCGGCCCTGGCCGACCTGCCCGCGGACCGGCAGCGCCGACGGACGCCGGGCGCTGTCGGAGATCCGGATGAGGATCGCGACGATGATCCAGTTGGCCAGCAGCGAGGACCCGCCCTGTGCCATGAAGGGCAGGGTCAGGCCGGTCAGCGGGATGAGCCGCGTGACACCACCGACGACGACGAACGTCTGCAGTGCGATGGTGAACGCGAGGCCGCCGGCGAGCAGCTTGCCGAACCCGTCGCGCACCGTGATCGCGGTGCGCAGGCCGCGCTCCACGAGGATCAGGAAGACGAGCAGCACCGCCAGCATGCCGGTGAGCCCGAGCTCCTCGGCGAGCGACGTGTAGATGAAGTCGGAGAAGGAGAACGGAACGAGGTACGGGAAGCCCTGGCCCCAGCCGGCGCCGAACATGCCGCCGTTCGCCATGCCGAACAGACCCGAGACGAGCTGCCCCGAGCCGCCGCGCGCGTTGAACACGGCCGGGTCGAACGCGTGCAGCCACCCCGTCATGCGCTGGCTGACGTGCGGGAACGTCTCGGCGGCCACGACGGCGCCGCCCGCGAACAGCACCAGGCCGATGAGCACCCAGCTGAAACGTTCGGTCGCGAGGTAGAGCATCGCCACGAAGAGACCGAAGAGCAGCAGCGACGTGCCCAGGTCGCGCTGGAACACGAGCACGGCGAGCGAGGCCGCCCAGACGACGAGGATCGGACCGAGGTCGCGGACACGCGGCAGCTGCAGGCCCAGCACCTTGGGCCCCGCAAGGGCGAGCGTGTCCCGGTTGGACACCAGGTACCCGGCAAAGAAGATCGTGAGCGTGATCTTCGCGAACTCGGCGGGCTGCATCGAGAACCCGCCGACATGGATCCAGATCTGGGCGCCGTTGATGTTGCGGCCGATGCCCGGGACCAGCGGCAGCGCCAGGAGCACGAGGCTCACGAACATCGCCGTGTAGGTCAGCTTGCGCAGGCTGCGGTGGTCCTTGAGGAACCAGATCACCAGGCACGCGACGGCGACGCCGAGCGCCGACCACTGCGTGTTGCGTACGACGTCGGCGCCCGCCGCGCCGCGCGCGCCCGACTCCTGGATGCGCAGGATCATCGCGAGGCCCACCCCGTTGAGCAGTACGGCCGCGGGCAGGATCGTCTGGTCCGCGAACGGTGCACGGATCCGGACGACGACGTGCGCGACGAGCGCCAGGACGACGAGGGCGAACGACTCGAACCAGAAGTGCTCCGGCAGCGCGTCGTCGATCGCCAGCCCGACCATCACGAACGCGCCGATGCCGGCCGCGACCGCGAGGACCAGCAGCCAGAGCTCGGCGAGGCGCAACGGGCGCCGCACCCGGGGCTCGACCTGGTCGAGGGTCTCGACGGCGCTCATCCGGCCGGCTCCGCGGGCGTCGCGGTGGCAGCCGCCTGGGCGGAGGCCTTCGGCGTGGGCGTGGGCGTGGGCTTGGGGGTCGGCCTCGGCGTCGGGGTCGGTGTCGGCTCCGGTTCGGGCAGCGCCTGCTCGATCAGCCGCTGGGCGCGGGCGCGGGCGTCCTCGAGCGACGAGGCCCGGATGGTGCCGTCGAGCCGCGCGACGAAGAACGGGGGGAGGTCGCTGACGTGCGTGCCCGTCAGCTCGACGGCATGCGACAGCTTGATCGGCCCGGCGGACGCAGGGACGCCGCGGAACACCGCGACCTGGTCGTCCGAGACACCGACGTAGTACTGCCGCTGCGTCCAGCCCCATGCCGCCCAGCCGCCCAGGCCGATGCCGGCGAGCACGAGCAGCGCGACGAGCGTCGTGATGACCGGGTGCTGCCGGGGCGCGGGGCGGGCGTCGGAGTCGTCGGCGTCGTCCCCGTCGTCGTCGGACTCCTCGTCGTGGGCTGCGGTGCCCTCGGCGAGGGTGGCCGGCGCGTGGTTGCCGTGGCCGACGCCGTTCGACGGCGCCGCGGTTCCGTCGTCGGACAGCGTGCCCGGCAGGCCGGGGATGGGCGCACCGCCTGCGGCCGCGCCGACCACCTGGATGCCGCCGACGCCGGCATCGGCCGCGGCAGGCAGGCCCGGGTCGTCACCGAGGGCGGCCGCGGCGCTCGCGGTCTCGAGGCTGGAGTCGTCGATCACGTCGGCGACCACCACGGTGATGTTGTCCGTGCTGCCGCCGCGCATCGCGGCGAGCAGCAGCAGGTCCGCAGCCTCGCCGGGGTCGTCGGCCTCGACGAGGATCTCGCCGAGAAGGTCGACGTGCACGAAGCCCGACAGCCCGTCGGAGCACAGCAGCCAGCGGTCGCCGGTCTTGGCCTCACGGATCGACATGTCGGGGTGCAGATCCAGGTCGAAGTCGCTGAGCACCCGCATGACGACGTTGCGCTGCGGGTGGTGCTCGGCCTCGTCGGGCGAGATGCGGCCCGTGTCCACCAGGTGCTGGACGAAGGTGTGGTCCACCGTGACCTGCGTCAGCGCGCCGTCGCGCAGCAGGTAGGCGCGCGAGTCGCCCATGTGGGCCATGACCAGCGTCGACCCCGTGCGCAGCAGCGCGGTCACGGTGGTGCCCATGCCGGCCAGGTCGGGCTCGGCGGCGCTGGCGCGCACCAGGCCCCGGCGCGCGTCCTCGACGGCCGCCTCGAGGTCGGCGAGGGCGGCGTCGGGGGTGTGCGAGTCGGTGTCGAGGTGCCGCAGCGACGCGATCGCGATGCTCGAGGCGACGTCGCCGCCCGCGTGCCCGCCCATGCCGTCGGCGACCACCAGCAGGTTCGGCCCCGCGTAGGCGGAGTCCTGGTTGTTGGAGCGGACGAGCCCGACGTCGGAACGTGCCGCGTAGCGCAGTGAGACGGTCACGTGGTGGTCATCCCTGCAGCTCGACGACGGAGCGGCCGATCTGCACGCCGACCCCCGGGGGCAGGAGCACGACGCCGGTCACCTGCTGGTCGCCCAGAAACGTGCCGTTGGTGGAGCCGAGGTCCTCGAGGTACCACTGCCCGCCCTGCGGGAAGATCCGGGCGTGGCGGCTCGACGAGTAGTCGTCGTCGAGCACCAGCGTGGACCCGGGCGAGCGGCCGATGAGGATCGACGAGCCCGTGAGCGGCAGGGACGTGCCCTGCAGCGGGCCCGCGACCACGACGAGACGGTTCGGCGTCCCGGTGCCGCGCGCCGCGGCGGCCGCGCCGGTCGACGGGGAGCCCGCGCGGGCGCCGTGCGGGGCCGCTGCCGGGCCACGTGAACGCTTGCGGTCCGTCCGCCCGCTCGTCGCGGCGCGTGTCGACAGGTCACGGCGCAGCACGCCGATCGCGGTGAGCACGAACACCCAGAGCAGCACCAGGTAACCCAGCCGCAGCAGGGTGAACGTCAGCTCACTCATGTCGACCGGATCACCAGTCCTCGGTCTCGGTGGCGGCCGATCCGGACCAGAACATGATCCGGGTGCGGCCGATGGTCAGGGTGTTGCCGTCGAGCAGGGTCGCGGCCGGGACCTGGTGCCCCTCGACGTACAGGCCGTTCGTGGAGCCGAGGTCCGTCGCGACGACGCCGTCGGGCGTCACACGGATCTCGAGGTGCCGGCGCGAGACGCCCGGGTCGTCGACGACGATGTCGGCGTCGGCATCACGGCCGATGACCGTGACCGGACCCGTGAGCAGGTAGCGCTGGCCGTCGATGTCGATGAGCGGGTGGCGCGTGCTCGGGGAAGAGGTGGTCGCGGGGGCGACGGCGCCTCGCACGGACGCGGAGCGCACCTGGAAGCGGCCGCCGGTCAGGTCCTCGTGCTCCTCGAAGGACACGCTGACGGGACCCACGAACGCGTAGTGCTGGCTCACGGCGTACTCGGTGAGGTTGGTCGCGAGCTCGTCCGCCAGCGTCTCCGCACCCCAGGCCTCGATCTGCGCGAAGTCCTCGGGCGAGAGCTCGACGGTGAAATCGTTGGGCGCGACGGTGCGGTCGCGGCCCATCACGGCGGCGCGGTCGTCGAGCTCACGGCGCAGGCGGCTCGCCAGCTCGACCGGCTTCACCTCGCTACGACCGATCTTGGCGAACGCGTTGTTCATCGCGCGCTCGACGCCTTTCTCGAAGCGGTCCAGGACGCCCATGCCACCTCCTCTCGCGTGCCCGTCGCACGTGTCTCGTGCCGTCTGTCGCCGGAGTGCCCGGTCCCTGCGCCGGTGTCCGGACCCGAGCGGGCCCGACATCGCAGGTCGCCGGGCACGGGCAACACCGCGGGCAGACTACCTAGATCGTAGGCAGCGGCACAGGGTGATGACTCGTATTCGTGTGAACGACTGGCGTACGGTCGGGGGAAATCGAGGTGCCGACGTGCGGTGGGGACCCTCTGCGACGACGGCCTCGGGGGTCGCCGACGGCGATTCGGAACCGCCCCCGTCACCGTGCTACTGTGCTCCGGCACGCGCGAGTGGCGGAACAGGCAGACGCGCACGGTTCAGGTCCGTGTGCCCGAAAGGGCGTGGGGGTTCAACTCCCCCCTCGCGCACGTGAGGGACGTTTCCCAATGGGAGGCGGTTCCGTTGCCGAAACCCTCGGCCGGTTGATCCGGCCGGGGGTTTCGTCGTTTCTGGGATGTCCAAGGGGCCGCTGAGCCGCGTCAGAACCGCGCGGCAACGCTCCCCGGACAGCTTCGCTCTCACCGAGCAGGTCCAGGGGTTCGACGTCGCCGGGTGCGACGACGACGCCCCCGCATGGATCGTCACCGGCGACCGCCACACCCGGTGGGACGCCGCATTCTCGACGCCGTACCACTTGGCGCCGCTGCCAGTCGGGCAGCGGTTCGACGTCCGCCTGGGATCGACCGACGACGCCCCGCCCGCCGGCACCTACACGCCGTCGAGCACACCCATCACCGTGCACGGCCGGACAACACCCGAGCAGAGCGACCCCGTCGCTTTCGTGCCCGCGGCACTCGTCGCCGCACGGGTTTCCGGCGGGCTCTCCACGTTCACGCGCGCCGACGTCGTCGCCGACGGCGGCCCCACCGCCCTGCAAGCCGTCGAAGCCCGCGCCCACGCCCTCGGACTCACCGCCACCGACCCCACCGCGAAAGCGCTCACCGCGTTCCACGAGGTGCGCGCCGTCGTCTACGGGGTCGGCGCCATCGCGATATCCGTCGCCGTCCTCACCGTGGCGCTCGCGGCCGTCGACCGGGCACGCGAACGCCGACGCAACGTCGCCCACCAGGCGATGATCGGCGTGCCGGGGTCCGTGCTGCGGCGCGGCCAGACGATCCAGGTCATGTTCCCGGCGCTCGTCGCCGGAGGCCTCGCGCTCGGGGCGCTGTCCGTGCAGGTCATAGCCCATCTGACGGGGGTGACGGGAATCGTCGCGCCGCAGGTCTGGGCGACCCTCGTGGGTGTGGTCGTCGCGGGCGTCGCGCTGGTTGCGCTCGCCACGCTGCCGCTGACGCGGACCCGCCTCACCGCGGAGCTGCTGCGGAGGGAGTAGACAGTGCGCGTGCCTGCTCCCCTCCGGTTCATAGTTCGCCGCGCTCGGCCCGACGACGTCGCGGGGGTGTGGCCCCTCGCCCGGGAGTTCGCGACGGATCCATGTGCTCCCATCGAACGCCTCTGGACGTGACGGGTGGCCCGCCCGGGATCGCCGGGTGTGCCTGGAGGCGTCCTCGGGCTGTGCCTGGGCGCTTCGGTGCGCTCGTGCTGCCGCAGGCCATCGCTTTTCGGAAACCTCCCACGTGAGGGACGTTCCAGTGGAAAGCGATCCTGTTGCCGAAACCCTCGGCCGGTTGATCCGGCCGGGGGTCTCGTCGTTTCCGGACCGCCCAGACCGTGGTTGAGCCTGTCAAAGCCGACGTCAGAAGTAGCTGGCGAGCGCGATCGCGACCCGGTCCACCGGCTCGTTTGGCGGGACTGGTACCGCCACAGGGCTCCGGCGTTCTCGGATGGTGGGCATAACCCGTGACAGATCGGGCGTAGTGGTGTAGATGCAGGCGAACGCGGCACCTGCGGGATGATCGAGGTTCCTACACCGATCGACATCCGGAAGCTGGTGCCGCGTCCGTGCCCTCATCCTTGCCCATTGCTGTGCCGGCTGGCCACGAGGTCCCGGCTGGTGATCAGGTTCCGCCCGGGCTGGCCGCTGCGCTCGGCGCTGTGGTGGATCCTCGTCGCCGCGAGGGCCGCCGTTACCCGCTGGCCGGCGTGCTCACGCTGACGGTCTGCGCGGTCCTGGCCGGGGCCAAGACGTTGACCGAGATCAGCGAGTGGCTCGCCGCCGCGCCCGCGCGGGTGGTTCACGATGCGGGGCTGACCGGTTCGCGTCGCCCGTCGGAGACGACGGTGCGCCGGCTGCTGGGCCGCGTGGAGCCAGGCGTCCTCGACCAGGTCGTCGGTGCCTGGCTCGCCACCCGGCACGTGCCTGCCCCTGGTGCTCGGCGAGTGCTCGCGGTGGACGGCAAGACGATCCGCGGCGCCCGCACCCGCACCGGCGGCAAGACCCGTCAGGCCCACGTGGTCGCCGCTCTGGACCACGCCACCGGCACGGTCATTGGGCAGGTGCAGGTAGCGGGCAAGGACGGCGGCGCCGACTCGGAGATCGGCGCGATCCCGCGGCTGCTGGACCGCTTCGACCTCGCCGGCGTGCTCGTGACCGCCGACGCGCTGCACACCCAGCGCGCCCACGCCGCCTGGCTGACCGGCCGCGGGGGCCACTACGTCATGACCGTCAAGGGCAACCAGCCCACCCTGCTCGCAACCCTGAAGGCGCTGCCCTGGCCGCACGTGCCGGACATCGACGTCACCCGCGGCAAGGGCCACGGCCGCCTCGAGACCCGTATCCTGCGCGCCGTGATCCCGCACACCCCGATCGACTTCCCCGGCGCGAAGCAGGCGCTGCGCCTGATCCGCCGCGTGAAGAAGGGCGGGCGCTGGCGAGTCGAGACCGTGCACCTGATCACCTCCCTGGACTACGACCAGACCACCGCAGCCGAGCTCGCCGACGCGATCCGCGGGCACTGGGGTATCGAGAACCGCCTGCACTGGGTCCGCGACGTCACCTTCGACGAAGACCGCCACCAGGCCCGCACCGGCCATCTACCCGCCGTGCTCGCCACCATCCGCAACCTCGCCATCAGCGTCCTGCGCCTCGCCGGCCACACCAACATCGCCGCCGCACTCCGCGCCCTCGCACGAGACCCCGCGCAAGCGTTCGCCCTGGTCAGATAACAGAACGGTTAAGAACGCCGAGGCCCTGGGTACCGCCACGAGGGTGAGGTCTCGTCGCATTCGGCGAGGAGTCCTGATGGCAGTGGTGCAGACAAGCGGACGCCGCGACCCGCTGGATCGCGGCATCCGCCTCATTACCCGATCGGGTCTCAGCCGTCCGTGCCGATGCGGATGCCGGCGAACAGCGGGTTCACCGAGGCGTCGCGCGTGCCGAGCGGATGGAGGTGGAACGCCTTCTCGATCGTGGCCACGATCGACGTGGTGTCGTATCGCGTGTGGTCGACCCCGGAGGACTCGAACTTCTTGCTCACGAGCAGGGCCGGGATGCGGGTGCCAGGACCCCACTTGTCCACCACGGGCGGTGCGACGTGGTCTGCCTGACCGCCGAACTCGTCGTAGGTGACCACGACGAGGGTGCTCTTGCCGTCAGGACCGTTCGTGATCGTCCTCAGCAGGTCAACCAGATGGTCGCTGCCGTCCGGCTCGCTGGCGTAGCCGGGGTGCTCGTTCTCGTCGCCGTACGGTTTCACGAAGCTGACCGTGGGCAGCGACCCGTTCTTTGCCGCTGCGATGAAGTCCTTCTCGTCCTTCAGGTGGCTGCGGCCCGGCCGCCCGGGTGCATAGGCGGCGAAGTAGTTGAACGGCTGGTGGTGGTACTGGAAGTTGACGCCGGGGTGCCCGGCCTCCGCATCGTCCCAGCCACCCGCGTACCAGTTCCACGAGATCCCGGCCGCCGACATCCGGTCGCCGATGTTGGGGTAGACGCGGTCGTCGATGAGCGGGAGCTGCGCGCCGCCGCTATGCGGAGCCGACTCCGGCTGGATCGTGTTCACGGCGAAGTTCCCGCAAGCGGCGGCGTAGTCGTTGCCCGCACTCGGGCATGCCACCGTCCACTGAGTGTCCTTCACCGCCCCGGTCGCCGTGTACTGCGGGTAGCTGGTCGGCATCCCGCTGCCGTCGAGCACCGAGTTGGCGACCGTCGCGGACGTGTCAAGGGGCGTCCGCGCGGCGATGAGCCACTGATGGTTGAGGAACGAGCCACCGAACGCCGCCTGGAAGAAGTCGTCGGCGATCACGTAGTGCGGCGCACCGACGCTGTGGAGGTACCGGTAGATCGGGAGCTTCGTCGTGTCGTACTGGCCTTGGGTGAGTCCGACCGCGTCTGACCCGGTCGTATACCGGTCCATGCGGCCGCCGTCGAGCTGGTACTGCTCCTGGTAGAAGCGGTGGACGAGGTCTCGTGTGCAGCCGCCGGGCGCGCCGGTGCCCTTCAGCCATCCGTTCGGCTGGTAGGGCGTGCCCGGGACGGCCGGCGGGCAGGTCGTATCGCTCGGAGCGATGTAGTCGTCGATCGTGAACGTGTGGTTGGGGAAGTGGCTGGCCGCGATGCCGTGCACGGCGTCCTCGCACACCGACGTCAGCGGCGGCGTCGCGAGGTTCACGTCTACCTGGGGCAGGCACTTGTACGGCGTACCGTCTTGCGTGACCTGCGGCACGCTGCGGGCGCCGTTGACGGCGTCGCCGGCGACCGAACCCCACCGTCCGTAGACGTTGTCGAACGAGTGGTTCTCCTCGTAGATCACGACGAGGTGCTTGAACCCACCGGGGATCGTCGAGGGATGGTCGCCGGAATGTGATCCTCCTGGATGACCGAGGGCCGCGCCCGCGGGGACCATCGCGCTCGCGACGGCGAGGGCTGCGGCGACAGCGAGGGTGGGGATGCGCTTTGACACGGGGAGTGCCTCCTATGGGGTGATATCCGCGCGGCCGGCTGCCGCCATGCACCATCGCTCAGCGAACTGTCATAGGAGATGCCGAAATCTCGACTCTCGCATCTCGCTCCGGAGCAGCGACGGCCGCGGCGGCTGCCCGTCATCGAGGTCGAGGTCGACGGCGACGATGGCGCAGAGGTGCGCTGCTGGCCGGGACCTTCTGCGTTCCGGGGTGGTGCTGCGGCACCTATAGGGGTGGCGTGGCGCCGTCCGTTGTGGGCCTGCGGCGCGGGCGCAGCGTCAGTCCTTGGGTGTGAGCCGGACGACCGGGATGATGCGGTCGGTCTTCCTCTGGTAGTCGCCGAACCCGGGCGCGGCCTCGACGATGCGTGGCCACGCCACGGCACGCTCCTCCGGCGTGAGTACGGCCGCCTCCACCGCGAAGCGCCGGGCGCCGACCTCCACCTCGAACACCGGGTTCGCGCGCACGTTGTGGTACCAGTCCGGGTTGGTCGGTGCGCCGCCCTTGGATGCGACGATCAGCATCGAACCGTCCTCCTGCGGGAAGTAGACCACCGGGGTGGTGCGGACGGCTCCGGTCCGCGCCCCGACCGTGCTGATCAGAATCATGTTCGCGCCCTCGAAAGGGCCGCCCACTCGGCCCTCGTTCGCGCGGAACTCCTCGATGATGTCGGCGTTCCAGTCGCTCATGCCGGGCCAAGCGTCACCGTCCGCGGGTTTTATTCCGCCTGGCTCAGCGCCAGAGCGCCGGAGCCGTGGACATCTGACCGGGCCCAGCAGCCCGGGGCCGCCCCGGAGGACGACGAAACCCCCGGGCGGATCAGCGGCGAGCGTCAGGGAACGAGCAGGAACTTCGACCGTTCGCCCGCTTCGAGCCGCCTGTGCGCTTCGGCCGCTGCGTCGAGAGGGATCACGGTCCGTGACCGGAGGACCAGGCGTCCGTCGGCAAGACGGCTCATCGCTTCAGACAGGGCGTCGAAGATTCCGTCCGGCTCCGGGCCGGACAACCGCACGCCGAGCGCAGCTCCGCTCGAGCCGGTCAGGGTGACGACACGCTCAGGGCCGCCAGTCAGAGTGACCGCAGCCCCGAGATCTGAGTGGGTTCCGGCGTCGACCACCGCATCGACGTGCGTAGCACGGGCGCGCACGTTCGCCACGAGGTCCGTTCCGTAGGCCACCGGAACCGCACCGAAGCCCTTCACGGTCTCGAAGTCCGCCGGTCGTACAGCAGCGATCACGGTCGCACCGCGGGCGATGGCGAGCTGCGTCACGATGGTGCCGACCGAACCCGCTGCGCCAAGCACCAGCAGGGTGTCACCGTCGGCCACCGAGACCTGGTCGAGGACCCTGACGGCGGCTTCGCCGGACGCGGGCAGTGCGGCAGCGTCCTCCCAGGAGACGGTGGCGGGCTTGCGGACCCAGAACTCGGCGATGGCGAGCTCCGCATAACCGCCGACGCCGGGCAGGAAGACCGCCACCTCGTCTCCGGGCGCGACGTCGTCGATGCCGGCCCCGACGGACTCGACGGTGCCCGCGCCCTCGAACCCGAGCAACGTGCCCTCCTGGACGCCGAAGGCCTTGAGCCTCCCGGACCGCAGCGCCAGGTCGGTCGGGCCGACGCCGGCGAGTCGCAGGGCCACACGGATCTGGCCTGGACCTGGATCCGGCACCGCGACGTCTATGGGCCGCAGCACCTCAGGATTGCCGAAACCGGTCAGAGCGACAGCGTGGGTCATCAGGAACCTTCTTTCGATGGTGGTGGGATGGACGGGAACCCGGGACGTCGCGCCCGGGTGTGGACCGGGTGCCGCAGCCATGGCCGCGGCAACCCGGACCCGACCTGCTAGACGGGAGCCTCCCGGATTACGCATCGAATCGTCGCGGCCGAGCGGGGCCCAGCCAGTTCCGCGAGGCGTGTAGGGGCACGGCGACGAGTAGATGTGCCTGGAGGACTGGTTGAGGTGTGCCTGGGCATCCTGAAACGGTCGTGTTCATGGAGGCCAGGGTGTTTCGGAAACCTCCCACGTGAGCAAGGCCCCGGAATCGTTGGAAGTCCAACAATTCCGGGGCCTTTGTTGTTGGCCGTGGGGCGCGTTGTGGGCACCATTCCTCAGGCGTCCTGGGCACTGTCCCTGTGCTTCGGGAGACCTTCAGCCCTGCAATTGCGCTCCTTGCGGCGAAATGTAACCGAAAATGTAACTCTCCGGGGTTACATTTGGTTCGTGGACCCTGAGCTTGCTGAGATCCTCGACCTCCTCCGCCGCAACGGTGGCGACACCTCGGACATCGAGGTGAAGTCTGCGGCTGGCGGCCTTCCGACCGATCTCGCCGGGACTCTGTGCGCTTTGGCGAACCTGCCTGGCGGTGGGCGAATCGTGCTCGGACTGGACGAGCGCGCGGGCTTCAGGCCCTCCGGGCTGATGCACCCCCAGGCGATCAAGCAAGGTCTCGCTGGCGTGGCGCGGGCGCTCGAGCCGCCGGTCACGTTGGAAATCCGCCAGGTGGACCTCGACGGCGAGGCGGTCGTGGTCGCCCGGGTCCCCGAGTGCCCGCCGTCAGCGAAGCCCGCGCGGGTGCGGGCAACGGGTGAGGCCTGGCTGCGCAATTGGGACGGCGATTTCCGGATGTCCGACGTCGAGGTCCAGGGCTTCTTGCGCCAGCGCGAGCAACCGCGCGCGGATCGTGTACCCGTGTCCGGGGCAGCGATCGCTGACCTCGATCTGGAGCTCCTGGGGGTGTGGCACCGCACCGTTGTCGAGCGTGATCCGGCTGGTCTGGGCCGGTTCACTCCCGAGGACCGGGTGGTCCGGGCGGGAATTGTGACTCCCGATGGCAAGGTCACAACGGCAGGACTCCTCGCGCTAGGAGTCCATCCCCAACAATTCTTCGAGCGTTTCGTGGTCAACCTCGCCGTCGTCGACCGCCCCGGGGTGCGCGCGTCCGCAACGCGTACCGTGACCGGACCGATCCCGGTGATGCTCGAGGAGTCGGTCGCCTGGGCTCGCGCCAACTTCCCCCAACACGTTGTCGCCGACGACGCCGGAGCAGTCCGCGACCAGTGGGCCTACCCCTTGGAAGCGTTCCGCGAGCTGATCTCGAACGCGCTCATCCACCGCGACCTGGATGCCTGGTCGCAGGGGCGGGCGATCGAGGTCAGGCTCCTTCCCGACCGGCTCGTGGTGACGAATCCGGGCGGGCTGTACGGGCTCACAGTCGACCGCTTGGGACAACCCGACGCGACCTCGGCGCGCAACGGCAGACTCGTGGAGATCTGCCGCTACGCCCGCACGCCAACGGACGCCCGCGTCGTCGAGCTGCTTGCCACCGGGATCGCAACCGTGCGGCGCACGCTCGCCGAGGCAGGGCTCCGGGAGCCACAGTTCAATGACGAAGGCATCGCATTCACCGCCATCCTGCGCTCGGCGCCGCAGACGGCCGCGACGACATCAAACCTCGGCGCCAGGTCACCAACACCGGCCGAGCGGGCGGTGATCGAAGCGCTAGGCGGCGCACCGGTGACGATCCACGAACTCACCGAGCGAACCGGGAAGTCCGCGCCCGCGCTGCGCAAGACGCTGCGCTCCCTGCGCGAAGCCGGGCTCGTCGAACAGATCGGCGGGAAGGGGCGCACGACGACCTACAGGCGGCTGAGGTAGCAGCACCGGCGCGGCTCGATCCCGGCCAGCTCGACACGTCGTCAGCGCGCCGCGTCACCCCGGAACCGGCGATAGCTGTAGACCAGCAGCCCGAGGGCGATCAGCCCCGATCCGATCAGGCTCGACCCCGTGCCCCAGCCGCCCGGGAGCCACCACCGCTCCTCGAGCGGCCACCAGTCGGGCGCGGGCGGGCCGAGCCCCCAGATCACGCCGAGCGCGATCAGCCCCAATGCCAGGACAAGGCTCAACGCCACGCTTCGCCAGTCCCGCACGCCTGCTTGCGCCAGCTCGAAGGCCTTGGCCCGCACGGGCTCGACGCGGCGTTCCGCCCATTCGTACTCCTGGGACAGCACCACCAGCCCGCCCGCGAGCAGCAGCAGTCCCGGTCCTGGAAGAACGAGTGCCGCGACGCCCAGCACGACGAGCGTCCAGCCGAGCACGAGGCCGCCCAGACGGCGGGTCATGCGAGCGGCCTCGCGGTCCCGCGCCCGCGCTGGGCCGGCACTCTCGGGGCGATCATCGGTCCAGCCTGCTGGTGGCGCGGTCCGCAGGCAATCGCTGTCTCCGACGTCGGTGACCGGGGTCGCCGGAGCCGGGGCTAGGAGCCGAGGCTAGGAGCCGACGGCGAGGGTCACGCAGCAGCGGCCGGGCGCGGGCTCCAGCCGGGCGCTGACGGTTCCAGGAGCGATGCCCTCGACCACCCCGGTGACCAGCGCGTGGTTCATGCCGCACACCAGATCCCGCTGCGCCTCGGCGAGCGCCAGGAACGGGCAGTTGGCCAGCACGGCGCTCGCGCCGTCGCGCCGCGGCTCGTAGCCGTGCTCGGCGAGCGTCCGGACGGCGAGGTCCAGGGCCGCCGTCGGGGTGGCCGGTCGGCCGTCGCCGGCCGTCGCCGCCTCGCCCAGCGTGGCGCCGTGCTCCGCGGCTCTGCGGTGCAGCGCCTCCCCCACGGTCACGCCCGTGCTCGTGGCCTCGGCGACCGCTGCAGCCACCAGCCGACCGGCGTACGTCGTCGCGTTGTGGCTCGCGGGCATCATCGTCAACCTGCTCACGCTGGGCGAGTACTACGACGTCGCGCTGCGCGACTTCGGCCTGCTGGTCGGGGCGCTGGCGCTGGCGCGGCTGGCGCAGGCGTACCACGAGGCCGCCGCAGGCGAGCCGGGCATCGGACCCGGCCTGTAGCCGCGGGCGATCAGGCGCGGGCAGTGAAAAGCCCGCGGGTCGGAGCGTTGGCTCCTGCCGCGCTGGACGAGGGCGCGGCACCCGCGGGCTCCGGTGGTCGCGTAGGTACTCGCCACCTTGTCCCGGTCGCCGTCGGCCCTGACGGGTGCCGGCGGCGGGAAGATCAGGACGCGCTAGCGCGCGACCACCTCATCGGTCCGAAGAGACTTCATCTGCTCGGATCACCTCCCTTCTGATGTATCGGCGACGCTACGCCCGGCCCGTGGGGAGGTCTACGGAATTACACCCAGGGCGAACCTCGGCCGCCCTCACGCCACCAGGTGCTGCCACTGGTCCGGGTAGTCGTCGAACCACGCGGCGAACGAGCGCGCCGGGCGTCCCACCAGCCGCTCGACGTCGGCCGAGACGTGCTCCATCGCGCCCTCGGCGATCGCCGTGTACGAGGTGACCCACCCCTCCACGACCTCAGGTCCGACGCCGTACCCCGCGCGCGCGGCGTAGGCCTGCTCCACCGACTCGGCCTCGTAACGGATCGGCCGGCCGGTCAGCTCGGTGAGCGTCGCGGCCGCCTCCGCCAGCGTGATCGCCTCCGGGCCGGTCAGCTCATAGGTGCGCGCGTCGTGCGCGTGCGGGCGCTCGTCGAGCAGGACGGCCGTGGCGACGTCGGCGACGTCGTCGTGCGAGACCGACGCGACGCGACCCTCAGCCGCCGGGCCGCGGATGACGCCGTCGGCGCCGACGAACACGGTCAGCGCGTGGTGGTACAGGTTGTCGCGCAGGAAGGTCCAGCGCAGACCCGACGCGCGCAGGTGCTGCTCGGTGTACCAGTGGTCGCGCGCGAAGGTGAAGACGGAGTCCGGGGCGGCGCCGACGAACGACGTGTACACGACACGCTCGACCCCGGCCGCGACCGCCGCGTCGATCGCGGACACGTGCGCGGCCACCCGGTCGCCCCCCTCCTGGGCGCTGACCAGGAACAGCACGCGGACGCCGTCGAGCGCGCGGCGCATGCCCTCGCCGTCGGAGTACGACGCGACGACGGCGACCTCCGAGTCGGGCAGCGCGGCGCCGTCCGGGAGTCGTGGGGCGCGCGCTCGGTCCCTGACGATCAGGCGCTGCTGGGCAGCCTCCGCGGCGAGGCGCAGCGCGAGGCGGGCGCCGAGCCTGCCGCTCGCGCCCGTCACTGCCACGACGTCGTCGGCCCGGCGAGTCATGACCTCACCGTAGGACGGTGCTCGACGCGCCGCGCGGCCTCCCGGTCGATGGACGTGGGGGAAGATGCTGACATGAACGTGTCCTTCCGTGTGATGACGGTGTGCACCGGCAACATCTGCCGGTCCCCCATGGCCGAGATCCTGCTGCGCGAGGCATTCGCCGCCGAGGGCCTGGACCAGGACGTGGTCGTGGACTCCTCGGGCGTCAGCGCCGAGGAGGAGGGCAACCCCATGGACGCGCGCGCGCGGACCGTGATGGCCGCCCACGGGTACCCCGCTGGTGACGGTCACCGGGCGCACCGCGTCACCTCGGACGAGGTGGCTCGGCGCGACCTGCTGCTGCCGATGACGGCGCACCACGCGCGGGCGCTGCGCCGGCTTGCCCCCACGGACGGCGACGCGGGCCCCGAGATCCGCATGTTCCGCTCGTTCGACCCCGAGGCGTCCGAGCTGCGGGCCGGCGAGGGTGAGCACGTGCTTGACGTCGAAGACCCCTGGTACGGGGGCATGGAGGACTTCGAGGTCTGCCTGCGCGAGCTCGAGGCGGCGACGCCGGGGATCGTGGCGTACGTGCGTGAGCGGCTCGGGGTGCACGCGGCGGCCTGACCGGGGGCATCACCCCGCCGGTGCGTCTGCAAGGATGCCGCGCATGGCCTACACCGTGCGACGTGTCCGTTCCGACGAGTGGCAGGCCGTCCGGGCGATCCGGCTCGAGTCCTTGCAGGACCCGGACGCGCACCTGGCCTTCCTCGACACCTTCGAGGACGCGTCCGCGCGTCCTGACCTGTTCTGGCAGGAGCGCGCCGCGAACGCCGCGACCGGCGGCGCCGTCGCGCACTACGTCGTGGTGGACGACGACGGGCGCTGGGTCGGCACGGCCACCGGGCTGCTGGAGGAGCCGGGCTCCGCCGACTTCGAGGGACGGCCCGTCGAGCAGCGTCAGGTCCACGTGGTCGGCGTGTGGCTGAACCCCGGGCACCGCGGCCGCGGGCTGATCCAGCGGGCGATCGACGCCGTCGTCGAGTGGGCCCGCGAGCAGGGGGCCGAGCGCGCCCGCCTGTACGTGCACGCCGACAACGCGCGGGCGCGCGCGGCCTACCTCAAGGATGGTTTCGTGCCGTCGGGTGAGGCGTTCGAGGGCTCGATCGGCCGCGAGGAGGAGCTGGCGCGACCCGTCAGCTGAGCAGCCGGCGCCACCAGGGGTCGCGTGCGGACGACGGTGGCGGGGGCGGGGCGACGTAGCCCCGGAACCAGCGGGCCGTCTCGCGCCACACCTCCGCGCGGACCTCGGGGGCCGACAACGTCACGTCGTGCAGGGCGCCTTCGATCCGCACGAGCGTGACCACCGAGCCCAGGTTGGGGACGCGCCGGGCCACGCCCGGGACGTCGAGCACCGAGTCCGTGCGCATCATGTCGTCGTGCCAGCGCACCGGCGTCGTCGAGCGGGCCGAGAGCAGCACGAGGATCGGCACGTCGATGTGCAGGCCGTTCGCCACGCGCTCGTGGCCTTGGAACACGGCGGCGAGCCACGCCGGGGTGGCCCGCCAGCCGACGTCGGGCCGCCACGCCGGGCTGTAGTCCCACTCGCCGTCGTAACGGTTCGAGATGGAGCGCACGTAGAAGCCCTGGTCGACGTTGACGAGATGGCTGCGCGGTGCGACAGCGGCCTGGGCGCGGACCGGACCCTCGAGCACGCGGCGGCCCAGGTAGCGGGTCTGGAACTCGAGCCAGGGGCTGTTGAGCACGAGGCCGTCGGCGCGGCCGGGGTGGCGGTCGGTCCACAGGGCGAGAGTGAGGCCGCCGGTGGAGTGGCCCATGAGCAGCAGCCTGCGCTTCTGCTTGTCAGGTCCAGGGAGCGCTGCGGCGCCGTCTGGCGCTGACAGGTCGGCGGGGAGCGCGACATGGCCCATGATCGCCAGCGCCTCGTCCAGCTCCTCGTCGTAGAGGGACAGGTCGTGCGTGTAGCCCGGCGTCTGGTGCGGGCGCAGGCTGCGGCCGTATTTCCGCAGGTCCAGGGCGTGGAAGCGGACGCCCAGACCCTCCCAGAAGTCGGCGAGGTGCGCCTGGAAGAAGTAGTCGATCCAGCCGTGGACGTAGAGGAGGTCGACGCCGGCGTCCCTCGCCGCCGGCGTACCGTCGGCGGGCCGGGCGCGGCGCACCAGCGTCGCGACGACCTCGCCCTCGTCGTCGGGCGCGAGCGGCAGCGTGAGCCGCTCGAAGCCCGGCAGGACGTCGGGCTCCCAGCCTCCGGGTGCGTCGCTCACCCTTCGCAAGGTAGCAACGCGCAGGTCAGAGCGTGCGGAAAGTGTCCGGCGTCGTGACGTAGGTGACCGGGATAACACGCCCGGCGGCCGCGAGCACGCCCGGCAGCCACGCGGCGACGGCGCGCATGCCCGCTTGCTCGCTGGGCACGTGGCCGATGGCGATCAGGCCCTTGCTGACGCCGGCGGCGACGGCGTCGACGGCGTACTCCCCCGTCTCCCACTCGTGCAGCTCGCCGACGACGGCGACGTCCACGTCGGCGCGGCGCAGCAGGGCGCGGTTGCGGCCGAAGCCGCGGAAGCCGAGGTCGAGGCCCACCCGTGTGACGACGGCGTCCGGGTCGCCGATGAAGCGCAGAGCCGTGGCGTCGAGCGTGGCGGCGACGTGGCGGGCCAGGTCGCGGAGGGTCGTCGGCTCGATGGTGGCGACGCTGATGCCGGTGGCCGCCTCCGTGGCGTCGAGCGTCCAGCCGAGCTCTGCGGCGGTGGCGGCGTCGATGCCGTCCGGGCGCTGGTCGTGCCACTGGTCGTGGAGGTGCCAGACGACGAAGCCCGCCTTCTGTACAAACGCTCTCTTGGCGACGTACACGGGGTCGGCCTCGGTCTCGAGGTCGCCGCGGGCGTTGTCTGCGTGGTCGAAGTAGAGCGGCTCGTGCGTGATCACCAGGTTCGCGCCGGCGTCGGCGGCACGGCGCAGGACGTCCAGCGAGGCCATCGTCGTGACGGCGATCCCGGTGACCTCGGTGGCTGGGTCGCCGTCGAGGAACGCGTCGACCGTCGTGGGGCGGGGCGCGGCAGGGGTGGCGGAGCGGATGGCGGCGACGACGTCGGCGGCGGTGGTCACGGTGACCACCGTAGAGCCCGCGGGTCCACGCTAGCGGGGCGCGTTCAGTGCCGCGGGTCGGGGATCGCCGCCAGGAACAGCGGCCAGGACGTCGACGTGTGCGCGAGCTCGACGAGGAACGGGCGGTCCAGGTGCAGCGTGACGGTGGGCTCCGCGGGGGCGCCGGACCCCGTCGCGCCGAGCTCGGTGACGGCCGCGGCGCGCGTGCCCTCCTCGTCGACCTGGAGCACGGCCTGCTGCACGGCCTGTCCGAGGAAGAGGCGGTTCCCGTCGACGTCGGTGCCCATCCCGGTGAGGTCGGCGGCGTCCGGGTCGAGGACCGAGGGTGCACCGAGCGCCCCGATCGTCTCGCGGAGGTCGAGCCCCTCGGACTTGACATCGAGCGTCGGCAGCCAGAGCTCGACCCGCTGGTTCTCCGCGCCGGCGAGCGCCTCGTCGAGCGCGGCGAGCAGCTCGGGCGTCGCGTAGGCGGGGTCGGTGCCCGACGGCGGGAGCACGAGGTCGGCGTGCAGCTGCCCGCCGACGTACGGCAGGCGGAGCGCCCGCCATCCGTCGACCTCGGCGAACGCCGCCGTCACGCCGTTGGCCATGGTCTGGGTGTCGACCTGCGTGCCGTCGGCCAGGGTGAACGGCCGGTCCGAGGTGGCGTACTCGGCGAACGGGGTCTCCCAGCGGGCGGCGAGGACGATCGCGTCCTGCAGCACCAGCCGCAGGTCGGGGCCCGGCCGGATCGCCGATTTCTCGGCGAGACCGCCCGAGTGGTACCTGACCCAGTCGTCGAGCGCCGACTTCCCGGCGCCCGACCCGAGATCGACGTGCTGCACCCCGACGCCGTAGCCGTCGGCCAGGGCGCCCAGGTACTCGGCGGACGGCCGGAGCTGGTCGTCCACCGCGACCTGGGTGGCCAGGTGCACCATGGGCTGGGCCGGAAGCGTCTTGGCCCGGACGACGCCGGGGTCGCCGTCGTACCTCAGCAGCACCCCGCGCAGGGCGGCGACGGCGTCGCGCCGCCCCTTGCCGGACGCACCCAGCACCTGCTCGAGCTCCGTGAGCGTGCTGGCGCGCGCGCCGTCGGCCAGCATCGACAGCGCGACAGTGACGCTCGAAGGGGAGACGACGGCGTTGGCGTCACCGGGCGCGTCCTGCAGCATCGTGGTGCCGATGCGGCGGGTCGCGTCGACGACGGCGGGCAGGGCATCGGCGTCGGAGACCGCGACCTGGCGGGCGTGGATGTCGGGGGCGATCTCGAGCCCGCGGGCCGGGTCGGGGGCGCCGCACCCGCTCAGCAGCAGGCCGACGCCGGCGACCGCCACGGGGACGATCAGGGCGGCGCGCGAGGGGCGACCGTGCGACCTCATGGCGTCACTGTGACGTCGCGTCCAGGCGCCGTCCAGCACCGGCGCGCAACGGTCTGGCAACGATCGGGCGACATGCCGCGGCCCGCCCGGCCGCGTCCTCGGCGAAGATGGCCCCATGAAGGTCTCGCGTCGCTCCCACGTCCCGGCCTTTGCGGTCATGGAGATCCTCGCCGCAGCCAACCAGCGGCGGGCCCTGGGGCGCGACGTGCTCAACCTCTGCGCGGGCGAGCCGTCCACGGGTGCGTCCGACGTCGTGCGCGAGCGTGCGATCGAGCTGCTGCGGACCGGCGACCTCGGGTACACCGAGGCGCTCGGCGTGCCGCCGCTGCGCGCGGAGATCGCCGGGCACTACCGGCGCTGGTACGACGTCGAGGTGGATCCGGCGCACATCGCCGTGACCACTGGCTCGAGCGGCGGGTTCGTGCTCGCGTTCCTTGCCGCGTTCGACGTCGGCGACCGCGTCGCGCTCGCCCGTCCCGGCTACCCGGCATACAAGAACATCCTCACGGCGCTCGGGTGCGAGGTCGTCGAGCTCGACTGCGGACCCGACACGCGCTACCAGCCCACGGTGTCGCAGCTCATGGGCGCCTACTACGACGGCGGGCTGGACGGCGTCGTCGTGGCCAGCCCCGCCAACCCCACCGGGACGATGATCGCGCCGGCCGAGCTGGACGCCGTCGCACGGTGGTGCGGCGAGCACGAGGTACGGCTGATCAGCGACGAGATCTACCACGGCATCTCCTACGGAGGCGCTGTACAACAGGCGACCGCCGCGAAGTACGCCGACGAAGGTGCCGTCGTCGTGAACTCGTTCTCGAAGTACTGGGCGATGACCGGGTGGCGGCTCGGGTGGCTGGTGCTGCCCGAGGAGCTCGTCGGGCCGGTCGACGCGCTCGCCGGGAACGTCGCCCTCTCCCCGCCCGCGCTGGCCCAGCACGCCGGCGTCGCGGCGTTCAGCCCCGAGGGGTACGCCGCCGCCGCGGCGAACGTCGAGCGGTACGCGACGTCGCGCGCGGCCCTCCTCGAGCGCGCGCACGAGCTCGGCTGGGACCCCGTCGCCCCGGCCGACGGGGCGTTCTACCTCTACGGGAACATCGCGTCGACCGGGCTCGACTCGGTGACCTACTGCGCCCGGCTGCTCGAGGAGGCGGACGTCGCGATCACCCCCGGCACGGACTTCGACGCGGTCGCGGGCCACGAGTGGGTCCGGCTGTCGTTCGCGGCGTCCCCGGAGACGGTCGCGCGCGCGGCGGACCGCATTGCGGCCTGGCACCGCACGCTCTGACCCGCGACAAGTCGCCGGGAGGGGTGCGCTCGCGGACCATGAAGGCGATGAGCGTGCGACTCGTGACCTTCAACGTCCAGCACGGGCAGCTGCCCGACGGCCGCGTCGACCCCGCCTTCCTCGGGCAAGCCGTCGCCGGGCTCGGCGCCGACGTCGTCGCGGTGCAGGAGGTCGACCGCGCGCAGGTGCGGTCCGGCGGCGTCGACCTGGCGCACGTGGTCGCCGAGGCCGTCGGCGCGCGCGAGCACCGGTACCTTCCCGCCGTCGCCGGGACGATGGAGCCACGGCGTGCCACCGCAGGCTCCGTGGGCACCGACGACCCCGCGGCGGCGCTCGCGCCGCTGGTCGACGCACGGGGACGCGCCCGCGTGGGGGCCGCCGTGAGCGTGCTGCGCTCCCCTGCCGGACGGTCGGCGATCGGCGCGTACGTCGGCACCTGGCGCTCGCGTCGGCGCGCCCGTGGTGACGAGCACGACGACGTCCCCGGCTACGGCATCGCCCTGATCTCGCGCCTGCCCGTCCGCGAGTGGCGGCGCCTGCGCCTCCCGATCGGCTCGCCGTGGCTCTTCGGGCGCCTCCAGCTCGGCAAGGACGAACCACGCGTCGCGATCGTCGCCGTCGTCGAGACCCCCGACGGACCGTTGACCGTGGTGGCAACGCACCTCTCCTCGTGGCGCCGCTGGAGCCGGCGGCAGCTGCGCTGGCTGGTACGGCGCCTGAGCGCGGCGCCGCGCCCGCTCGTGCTGCTCGGCGACCTCAACATCCGGGCCGACGAGCCCGCAGCCATCACCGGGTGGCGCGAGCTCGTCCACGTGCCGACGTACCCGCGCGAGAGACCGAAGCTGCGCCTCGACCACGTCCTCGTGGACGACGGCGCGGAGACGGGCGGCGATGCGACGCTCGTCCATGTGACGGGCCCGGCCCACGCCCTCGATCTGGGCATCAGCGACCACCGTGCCGTCGTCGTCGACGTCTCGCTGCGGCCGCCGGGCCCTCCGGAACCACGGCCGGCCTGAAGAGATCCGTCGGCCAGAACGTGGGATGTTCCGCGTCCGACCGTGACGCGGGGGCGGGCGCGCACTAGTTTTCGCGGCTCGTGAGCACCCTGCAGATGCGCCTCGCGCGTGCCGCCGTCCTTGCCGCCTCGCTGCTGCCGCTCGCGGCGTGCGGTTCCAGCGACCCGTCCTCCTCGCCCGTCCTACCCAGTGACACGGCGACGCCGGTCGCGGGCTCGTTCCAGGGCATCGGCGCGTCGTCGCAGGAGAAGATCATGGCCGCGTGGACCGAGGGCTTCGCCGCGGAGCACCCGGGCGTGAAGGTCAAGTACGACGCGGCGGGCTCCGGCAAGGGCCGCGAGGAGTTCCTCGCGGGCCACTCGGCCTTCGGCGCATCGGACGTGCCGCTGACCGACGACGAGATGAGCGCGTCGGGCCAGGCGTGCGACGGCGGCAACGCCCTCGACCTGCCGGTGTACATCAGCCCGATCGTCGTCGCGTTCAACGTGCCCGGCATCACGACGCTCAACCTCTCCCCGTCGACGATCGCCCGCCTCTTCACCGGCGATATCGAGTCGTGGGACGACGACGCGATCGCCGCCGACAACCCCGGCGTCCCCCTGCCGGACCTCGCGGTCACCCCGGTGCACCGCCTCGACTCGTCGGGTACCACCGAGAACTTCACCGACTACCTGCACGCCACCGCGCCGGCCGACTGGGAGGCCGAGGCGAGCTCGAGCTGGCCGTGGGCCGAGGGCGCGTCCGCGGAGAGCACCGGCGGCGTCGTCGGTGTCGTGCACGACACAGCCGGCGCGGTCACCTACGCGGACGCCTCGCAGGCCGGCGATCTCGGTGCAGCGGCTATCCGCGTGGGCGACCAGTGGGTCCCGTCGAGCGCCGAGGGCGCGGCCGGCGCCGCGGGCCTCTCGCCGCGCAACCAGTCCCGTTACGAGGACGACCTCTCGTACCACCTCGACCGGACGACGACGAACCCGAACGCCTACCCGCTCGTCCTCGTCTCCTACCTCCTCGTGTGCTCGCGCTACGCCGACCAGGCCGAGGGCGTGTTCGTGAAGACGCTCGTGAGCTACATCGCGTCGGACGAGGGACAGGACGCGGGCTCCGCCGCGGCGGGCAGCGCACCGCTCACGCCGGCGCAGCGCGACTGGCTCCGCGCGGCCGCGAACCACATCTTCCTGGTGCCCGCGGCGTCCTGAGGGACTTACCGTCGGCCTCATGGACGTCCCAGGGGCCCGAAGCGGCCGAAGCGAGACCGCGGAGGAGCGGTCCGACCGCAACTGGAGCGAGCTGCTGCAGGAGCTGCGCGTCATGCAGACGGGCGTCCAGATCCTGACGGGCTTCCTGCTGACGCTGCCCTTCCAGCAGCGCTTCGAGGACCTCGTGCCCTATCAGCGCACCTGGTATCTGGTGCTCGTGGTGCTCTCGGCCCTCACGACGGGGCTCGCGATCGCGCCCGTCGCGATGCACCGGGCCCTGTTCAGGAAGCACCTCAAGGCGCGCCTCGTGACCGCTGCGGACCGCATGACGCGCGGTGCCCTGCTGCTCCTCGCCCTGGTGGTCACGGGCGTGGTGGGGCTCGTGTTCGACGTCGTCGTCCGCGCCGGTGCCGGCGTGGTCGCCGGCGCGATCACCTTCGTGGTGCTCGCCGGGCTGTGGGCGGTGTGGCCCGCCGTCGTGCGGGCACGGCCGGACGTGCAGTGAGATAGAGCGATCGGCGCTTCAGCAGGAGCGAATGGTCGTTGGCATGAGTTGTAGCCTCGCTATATGCCCACCGACCCTCGGCGCCTCGCGTTCCTGCTCGCCGTCCACCGGGCCGGGGGCGTGCTCGCCGCGGCCGACCTGCTGCACGTCACGCCGTCGGCCGTTTCGCAGCAGATCGCGCGTCTCGAGGCCGAGGAAGGCTGTGCCGTGCTCGACCGCGGCCCGCGTGGCGTGACCCTGACGCCGGCCGGACGCGTGCTGGCCGAGGCGGCCGAGCACATCGAGGCCGAGCTGGTCGAAGCCCGGCAGGCGATCGCGGCACTCGGCGACGGTGTGGCCGGGCGCGTCGCGATCGGTGCGTTCCAGACGGCGATCCGCGCCGTCGTCGCGCCCGCCCTGTCACCGCTCGCGGAGCGCTTCCCCGGCGTCCAGCTCGACATCCGGGAGGCCGAGCCCGCCGAGTCGGTGCGCAAGCTCCGCGCGGGCGACCTCGACGTCGTGGTGCTCGAGCGCGACTCGGAGATGAACAACCCCGCGCCCAAGGGCTCGCAGGACGTGCCGCTCCTCGACGAGCCGTGGCGTCTGGTGATCCCCGCCGGGACGGCCGCGCCCGAGCAGGTCAGGGACCTCGCGCGGCTCACGTTCGTGGCGTCCGAGACCGGCACCGCCGCCGACCGCGCGCTGCAACGCCTCGCGCGCTCGCTGGGCACCACCATCGCGACGTGCCACTCGACGTACGACTTCGACACGACGCTCGCGCTCGTCGCCGCAGGTCAGGGCGTCGCGCTGCTGCCCGCGCTCGCCCTGGAGGGCGGCGCGTACAGCGAGAGCCTCCGCATCGTCCGGCTCGCCGGGCTCGGCGAGCGGCAGCTGTTCGTGCGGCACCGGTCGTCGCGCCACGAGCCGGGGCCCGCCGTGCGCGCCGTCGTCGGGGTCATGTCCGAGGTGGCGGCGCGCCTCGAGCTCGCCTGACCGGCGTTTCGGGGACGGCCTCCGGCTGAGTAGGATCGGCAGAGCAGAACGCGCAAGAACGCCGATCGAATCGCGACAGGAGAGCTCGCCGGACGGTCCTCAGGGCCTGGCCGGCGGCGCCGAAGGAGCAAACCCTCCCCGGGAATCTCTCAGGCCCCCGTACCGTCGTGACGAGGCAACTCTGGAAAGCGGTCTACCCCGGCGCCCCGGCGCTCGTGGCAGGCCCACCGACGGTGCAAGCCGACGCTCCCCGACCGACCCTGGTGGAGTGGCGGCAAAACTCTCAGGTCCGATGACAGAGCGGGGAGGGACGCAGCAGTCCCCCGACGCCTCACGACCGGAGCGCCCCGTGACCAGCCATTCCCCCAGCATCTCCCCCGCGACCCCCGCGACCGCACCCGTCGCTGGGACCGCCACGGCCGCCTCCCCGGGCGTGGACCCCGACCTGTTCGCCGACCGGCACGTCGGCCCGGGCTCCGACGGGAGCGCGCAGGTGCGCGCGATGCTCGACGTCCTCGGCTACCCGTCGCTCGACGCCCTGGTCGACGCCGCCGTGCCCGCGACGATCCGCACGCAGCGGCCGCTCGACCTGCCCGCGGCCCGCACCGAGCCGGAGGTGCTGGCCCAGCTGCGCGGGCTCGCCGCGAAGAACCAGGTCAAGCGCCAGATGATCGGCCTCGGCTACTACGGCACGCACACCCCCGCGGTGATCCGCCGCAACGTGCTGGAGTCCCCCGCCTGGTACACCGCCTACACGCCGTACCAGCCGGAGATCAGCCAGGGCCGTCTCGAGGCGCTCCTCAACTTCCAGCAGGTGGTCGAGGACCTCACGGGTCTCCAGGTGGCCGGGGCGTCGCTGCTCGACGAGGCCACCGCCGTCGCCGAGGCCGTCGCGCTCATGTGGCGCGCGTCGAAGGCCACCACGGGCTTCGTGGTGCTCGACGCCGAGCTCTTCCCGCAGACGCTCGCCGTCACCGAGGGCCGCGCCGAGGCGATCGGCCTGCCCGTCGTGGTCACCGGGCTCGACGGCGGTCTGGCTGCCGGGCTCGAGGCCTTCACGGAAGCGGGCGGCACGCTGCCCGACGCCGACCTGGTCGGCGTCGTCGTGGCGCAGACCGGGGCGTCGGGCCGGGTCCTCGACGCGCGGGATGTCGTCGCCGAGGCGAAGGAGCGCCGCGCGCTGGTCACGATGGCGACCGACCCGCTCGCGCTGACGCTCCTGGTCTCCCCCGGCGAGCTCGGCGCCGACGTCGCCGTCGGCTCCGCCCAGCGGTTCGGCGTCCCGCTCTTCTACGGCGGCCCGCACGCCGCGTACATCGCCGTCCGCAAGGGCCTCGAGCGGCAGCTTCCGGGCCGTCTCGTCGGCGTCTCGGTCGACGCCGACGGCGCCACCGCCTACCGTCTCGCCCTCTCGACCCGCGAGCAGCACATCCGCCGCGAGAAGGCGACGAGCAACATCTGCACCGCCCAGGCCCTTCTGGCGATCGTCGCGTCGATGTACGCCGTCTACCACGGCCCCGAGGGCCTGAAGGCGATCGCGGACCGAGTCCACCACCGCGCATCCTCCCTGGCCACCGCCCTGCAGACCGCCGGCTTCACGGTCGACCACGCCCACTTCTTCGACACGGTGAGCGTCACGGTCCCGGGCCGGGCCACGTCAGTCGTGACCGCCGCAGCAGCCGCGGGGTACAACCTGTACAACCCGAACGACAACCACGTACAGATCGCCTGCGACGAGACGACGACGCCGGAAGACCTCGAAGCGATCCTGAACGTCTTCGCGACCGCAGCGAACGCAGGAGACGCCGACACGGTGCACGAGGCGGGGAGGACGGAGACCGCGCGCGCGGCAGTCAAACCCGAAGTGGAGGGCCCCCTGGGGCCCGTGAACGCTGCCGCGCGCGCGGTCTCCGTCCTCACCGTCGCCCTCAGCCGCACCACGCCGTACCTGCAGCACCCGATCTTCCACAAGCACCACTCCGAGACGTCGATGCTGCGCTACCTCCGCGCGCTGAGCGACAAGGACCTCGCGCTCGACCGCACGATGATCCCGCTCGGCTCCTGCACCATGAAGCTCAACGCGACCGCGGAGATGGAGGCCATCAGCTGGCCGGAGTTCGCCGACCTGCACCCGTACGTCCCGGCTGACCAGGCGCAGGGCTACGCCGAGCTCATCTCGACGCTCGAGTCCCAGCTCGCCGAGATCACGGGCTACGCGGCCGTCTCCGTCCAGCCGAACGCCGGCTCGCAGGGCGAGCTCGCGGGCCTGCTGGCGATCAAGGGCTACCACCGGTCCCGCGGGGACGACGCCCGCGACGTCGTGCTCATCCCGGCGTCGGCCCACGGCACCAACGCCGCCTCGGCCGCGCTGGCAGGGCTGCGCGTCGTCGTCGTGGCCACCGCCGAGGACGGCGAGATCCAGCCCGGCGACCTGCACGCCAAGCTGGCGGACCACGGCGATCGCGTGGCCGCGATCATGATCACGTACCCGTCGACGCACGGCGTCTACGAGGAGCACGTCCGCGAGGTCTGCGACTCGGTACATGCCGCTGGTGGCCAGGTGTACATCGACGGTGCGAACCTCAACGCACTGGTCGGGCTGGCGCGCCCGGCCGAGCTGGGCGGCGACGTCTCGCACCTGAACCTCCACAAGACGTTCTGCATCCCACACGGCGGCGGCGGCCCCGGTGTCGGCCCTGTCGCGGTGGCTGCACACCTGGTGCCGTTCCTCCCGGGTGACCCGACGCCGTCGGCGGACACCACGGGCACCGCGGTCGCGCCCGTGAGCGCCGCGCCGCACGGGTCGGCCGGCATCCTGCCGATCTCCTACGCGTACGTCGCCCTCATGGGCCCCGACGGTCTCACCCACGCGACCAAGACCGCCGTCCTGACCGCGAACTACGTGGCGGAGCGGCTCGCCCCGCACTTCCCCACGCTGTACACCGGCCCGAACGGCCTGGTCGCGCACGAGTGCATCCTCGACCTGCGACCTCTCACCGCCGCGACCGGGGTCACCGCGGAGGATGTGGCCAAGCGCCTCATGGACTACGGCTTCCACGCCCCGACGCTCGCGTTCCCGGTGCCGGGCACGCTGATGGTCGAGCCGACGGAGTCCGAGGACCTCGCGGAGCTCGACCGGTTCGTCGACGCGATGGTCGCGATCCGGGGCGAGATCGACGCCGTCGGCGCAGGCACCTGGCCGGCCGACGACAACCCGCTCCGCAACGCCCCGCACACGGCGGCCTCGGTCACGGCGGACGAGTGGACGCACGCCTACGGCCGCGAGCTGGCCGCGTTCCCGACGCCGTCGCTCCGGGCGGGCAAGTACTGGCCCCCGGTCCGCCGGATCGACGCGGCCCGCGGCGACCGGACGCTGATCTGCAGCTGCCCTCCGGTCGAGTCCTACGCCTGACCCCCACCACCGATGGAGAGATTCCTGATGGCCGAGAAGGTCACGCCCCTCGACGGGGAGCACCGCGCGCTGGGCGCCGCCATGACCGGGTTCGGAGGGTGGCTGATGCCGCTGCGGTACACCTCCGACCTCGCCGAGCACCGCGCGGTGCGCGCGGCCGCCGGGCTCTTCGACCTGTCCCACATGGGGGAGATCCACCTCGAGGGCCCCGGCGCCGCCGCCGCGCTCGACCACGCGCTCGTCGGCAGCGCCCCGGCCATCGCCGTCGGGCGCGCGAAGTACTCGATGATCTGCGCCGAGGACGGTTCCGTGCTCGACGACCTCATCGTGTACCGGCTCGCCGACGAGCATTTCCTCGTGGTCGCGAACGCGGGCAACGCCCCGCTCGTGGCCGGCGAGCTGGCTGCGCGCGCCGAGGGCTTCGACGTCGTCGTGACGGACAGGTCCGAGGCGACGGCGCTGCTCGCGGTCCAGGGCCCGCGCGCCGAGCAGATCGTCGCGTCGCTCATCGCGCCCGGAGACGTCGAGCCGGTCCGGTCGCTGCCGTACTACGCGGCCACGCCCGTGACGCTGCAGGTGGGCGAGGGAGTAGCGGGCCTCGTGGCCCGCACCGGGTACACCGGCGAGGACGGCTTCGAGCTGTTCGTCGACTCCGCCGACGCCGTCGCGCTGTGGCGTGCCGTCCTCGCGGCCGGCGCCGAGCACGGCCTCGTGCCGGCGGGGCTCGCGGCCCGCGACTCGCTGCGGCTCGAGGCCGGCATGCCGCTCTACGGCCACGAGCTCGACACCACGACGACCCCGTACGAGGCCGGGCTCGGCCGCGTCGTGCGCGTCGACAAGGTGGACGCAGCGGGGGAGCGGGTCGAGTTCGTCGGCCGCACGGCGCTCGCCGCGCGCAAGGTCTCGCCGCCCGCTCGCGTGCTCGTCGGGCTGCGCGGCGAGGGCCGCCGCTCGGCGCGGGCCGGGTACGACGTCGTCACGCGCAGCGGGGCGAAGGTGGGCACCGTGACCTCCGCAGCGCCGTCGCCGACGCTCGGCTGCCCGATCGCGATGGCGTACGTGACGCCGGAGCTCTCGGGCGAGGGCACCGAGCTCGCGGTGGACGTGCGGGGGCGCGCGGAGCCCTTCGTCGTCGTGCCGCTGCCGTTCTACCGCCGTCCGACGGCATAGTCCCCGTACCCTCGACCCCAGCGTCCCCCGCGCTCCAGCGCTACCGACCAGCCCCCATAGGAGAGGCCATGGCCAGCTACCCCGAGCACCTGCAGTACTCGCGCGAGCACGAGTGGGTCGACGCGTCGTCGCCCGCCGTCGTCGGCATCACGTCCCTGGCGGCGGACGCCCTCGGCGACGTCGTCTACCTGGAGCTGCCCGAGGTGGGCGCAGAGATCGCGGCCGGCGCCGTCGTCGGGGAGATCGAGTCCACGAAGTCGGTCTCGGAGCTGTACTCGCCCGTGACCGGCACCGTCGTCGAGGTGAACCAGGCAGCGATCGACGACCCGGGCGTCGTCAACGCCGACCCGTTCGGGGCGGGCTGGCTCTTCAAGGTCGAGGTCACCGAGCGGGGCGAGCTGCTCGACGCCGCCGCCTACGCGGAGCTCGCCGGCTGACGCCGAAGCTTTCACCCGCTCCTCACCCACGAGGAGCGGGTGAAGGCAAGCCCGCAGTGGATGAAACGCCGGTGCATCTGCGCAGGTCAGAGCCCACCGTGCTACATCGCACAAAAATTATCCGTGTTCCGCGTCATGATCCGCTCTTCCACCGCTCTCATCTGACAGCAGCACATCGCAGGTTGGTCACCCCCGAGGCCCGCCGGCTGCATCTGGAGGAGCACATGAGCATCATCGAGCTGGAGCGCACCGCGCCCGTCTACACGGCGAACCCGCTGACGCGACGTGAGCAGGTCGTCCTTTCCAACCTGACCGAGGACATCACCCTCGAACAGATCGCGACCAAGCTGTTCGTCACACGGAACACCGTGAAGTCGCAGGTGCGCAGCGTCTACCGCAAGATCGGCGTCTCGACGCGCGCCGACGCGGTCGCGTGGGCTCGCCACGCCGGCATCAACGCCGCTTGAGCGCGACCCGCAGTGCTGCTGTTCCCACTCACCGTCAGACGCCCGGCGCTCAACCAGAAGAGTGCCGGGCGTCCGTTTGTCCGGGGCGCGTCACCGCAGCGTCGCGGGGACGTCATCGACGCGTCATGCAGCGATGACAGACTCGGTGCATGACGCCCCACCCAGCTCCGAACCTGGCGGCGGGTCTCGCGGCTACCCCCGCGTCGGCCACGCTCGGATCCGAGGCCGATGCTGAGATTCCCGTCGGCGCCCGTCGGCTCGTGGTTGCCGCGGTGATCGTCGACGACGTCGACGCGCCGTCCGAGCTCCTGGCCGCGCGCCGCTCCCGCCCGGTCGAGCTCGCGGGACGCTGGGAGTTCCCGGGCGGCAAGGTGGACGCAGGAGAGACGCCCGTCGAGGCGCTGCACCGCGAGCTGCGCGAAGAGCTGGGCGTCGTCGTCGACCTGGGAGCGGAGCTGACCGGGCCCGACGACGGAGCCTGGATCATCACCGAACGGCACGTCATGCGCCTGTGGTTCGCGCGCGTGACCGGGGGGGTCCCCGCGCCGCTCGTCGAGCACGACTACCTGCGGTGGCTCGACGCTGCTTCTCTGTACTCGGTCGACTGGCTCGACGGCGACGTGCGGATCGTCGCGGCGCTGGACTCGATGCTGGCCCGGTAGTCCGCGGGGCTCAGCCGGCGACGGTGACGGTTTGGTGCTCGGCGTCCGCGCGCGCGTCGTCCGTCAGGTCCGCCTCGAGGGAAGACTCGTCGCCCGGGCGCGTGCCGGCGGTAGCCCCCGTGGCGTCCTTCCCGTGGCGTCGCTCCACCGCCTCCTGCCGGACCTGGCCCGCGGCCGCGAGGCTCACCACCATCGCGAGCGTGATGAGGAGCAGGGCGTGCCGGGTGCCCCAGGCGTCCGCGAGGAGGCCCAGGACGGGCGGCGCCGAGAGCGATGCGATCGACCCGAAGGACCCGACGACGGACACACGCGCGGCAGCCTTGGACGGGTCGTCGGCGGCGGCCGCCGTGCCGACCGGGTAGGCCATGGCGGCGCCGGCGCCCCACAGCACGATGCCGACCCAGGCGAACGGAAGACTGGGCCCGAGCCCGAACGCGAGCAGGCCGAGCAGCGCGGACACGCCCGACACGCGCAGCACGGCCACACGCCCGAACCTGTCGATCAGCCCGGCCCCGAGCAGGCGCACGGTGAGCATCGAGACGACGAACGTGCCGTAGGCCATCGCGCCGACGGCCTCGCGCGTCGCGAACCCGTCGACCACGGCGAGGTTGAGCCAGTTCGCGGCGGCGCCCTCCGACATCGTGGCGGCCAGCAGCACCAGGCCGATGAGCAGCGTGCGCGGCTCGGCCCAGGCCCGCAGTGCGCTGCCGGCGTCGGTGCGGCGCCGCCGCGGTGCACGACGGCGGCCGGCGTCGTCGTGCCGGGCGGACTCGTCCCCGGGCGCGGAGGCCTTGGTTGCCGAGCGCCCGGACGTGTGCAACGGCTCGTCCTGAAGCTCCGTGCCGGGCGCGATGAGGACGGAACGACCCGCGGCGACGAGCGCCGCGACGCCGACGATGTGCCAGACCACGTGCACGTGCAGGGTCGACGTCGTCGCGGCGACCGCGCTGCCGACGAGGGCGCCGACGGAGAACGCCGCGTGCACGTGGGGGAGCACGGCCCGGCCGAGCAGCTTCTCGACGCGCGCGGCCTCGAGGTTGATGGGCACGTTGGTGGCGGGGCCGACCAGGCCGTTGAGCAGGACGCCGAGGGTGAAGACCTCGACCGACCCGAGCGCGGTGCCGACCCCGACCAGCGCGAAGCCGACGAGGTTGCCCAGCATGCCGATCCGGAGGGTCACCGCACTGCCGTACCGCACGATGACGGGGCCGATCACGGTGACGCCGATCAGCGAGCCGACCGCGCCTGCCACGAGGACCGCGCCCAGGCTCCCGGCCGAGATGTCGAGGCTCTCGCGGATCGAGGGCAGCCGACCCATCCAGCTCGTCTGCATGATGCCGAACAGGCCGAACATGGCGATGAGCGCCCAGCGGACGCGCTGGAGCTGCGCCTTCGTGGACGGCGGGGCAGGAGGCATCGAGAAGCGCATGACTGGACCTGACGGCACGAGCGGACCGAGCGCTCGGGGTCGAGGCTCGACGGGGAGGTGCGCGACCGCCCCGGAGGGCGCTGCCGCGATCGAAACGATTCTATGGGCGCCGGCGCGGGCTTCTCCAGCACTTTTCGCCCGACGTCGGCCATCTCACGTTCCGACGGCGCCGAGCGCTCCCTCAGCAGGGGCCGCTACGTTGTGGGCATGAGTGAGTTCCAGGTTGCCAAGCGGGTCAAGCAGGAGCCGACGGCGGCCGTCGCCGCGCGTGTGCTGCTGTCGTTCGTGCTGTTCCTCGGCGGCCTGGTGCTGCTCGGCGCGGGCGCGTCGGACAGCGGCCCGGTGCCGTGGCTGTGGTGGTCGCTCGGTCTGCTCGCCGTCGCGCTGGCGTTCGGGCTGCCGATGCGGGGCGCCTCGGAGCGCTGAGGCGCTCCACCCCTCGCCAAGGCCCGCGGGGCTCGGTGCCCTACGAGCGCCGCGCACCGACCGGGGCGTCCGAGGCAAGGCCCGCGGCGCCGCCGTCGGGCAGCCCCACGGATGCCGCGTCCGGCCGTTCGCGCCGGACGAGACCGACCCCGTCGATGAGGTCGAGCGCCGGCCGGTGCTTGTTGAACGTGTAGACGTGCAGGCCGGGAGCCCCGGCGTCGAGGACCGCCTGCGCGAGCTCCACGGAGCGCGCGACGCCGTAGGCGTGCTGCGCCTCCGCGTCGTCGAGCGCGTCGAGCGCCTCCAGGAGGCCTGACGGCGCGGCGACGCCCGTGAGCTCCTCGACGCGACGCAGGCGGCGCGGCTCCGTCGCCGGGAGCAGCCCCGCGAGGATGGGGATCGTGACGCCCGCGGCGCGGGCGTCCGAGACGAACTCGATGTACGACGACGCCTCGTAGAACAGCTGGGTGATCGCGAAGCTCGCGCCGGCGTCCTGCTTCTCCAGGAGGCGCTGCACCTCCTGAGCCCGCGTGGTGCCCGCGCCGGGGTTGCCGTTCGGGAACGTCGCGACGGCGACCGACAGCGGGTGCGCAGCGCCGCGCAGCGCCGAGCTGGGGTCGGCGGCGGCGCGCGACGCCTCGACCTCGCGCAGCAGGCGGACGAGCTCGATGCTCGAGTGCACGCCGTCCGCGGGCGGTCGCCAGTCCGGCTGGTCCTTCGGCGGGTCGCCCCGCAGCGCGAGGAAGGCCCGGACGCCGGCCTCGAGGAAGTCGCCGATGACCTCGGAGACGTCCTCGCGCGACGCTCCGACGCAGGTCAGGTGGGCGACGGGGAGAACGGGCGTGCCGGCGAGCAGGGTCGAGACGACCCGGTGCGCCGTCGCGCGGTCGCCGCCGCCCGCGCCGTAGGTCACGGAGACGAAGTCGGGGTGGACCGCGACGAGGCGGCGCGCCGTCTCCCAGAAGTTGGGCGCAGCGTCGGGGCGCCGCGGGGGCATGAGCTCGAACGACACCGTCGGACGGTGGACGGCTCGCCTCTCGGCGGCGGGGGTGCCGGTGTGCGGCGGGTGTGCCTCGTCGACCACGGTCGCTCCTCGAACCACTCGAACCTGGCGTGATCACACCCCAGGAGACTGAACGCTTCGCCGTGCAGTCCGAGACTCGCACAGCACCTTGGTTCCTCGGGAGGCTTCCGTCGGTGGGGGAGCGATCGGCAGTCGCTGGGCGTGCGCCGCGGCGCGTCTGCGCTGCTCCCCGGTGGTGCCGACGATCCTAGCCCGAATCCCGCAGGGCGGGCAGGATCTGCCCGCGATCCAAGACGCGTCCGGGCCGCGCGGGCGAGCGCCCTCCCTTTCGACGTCGTAGGTGCTCGCGTTCTGGCGCTGAGAACGGCAGTAGGTGCTACGCCAAAAGGGAGGTGGGGGACCGGCGGAGGGTGGCAGCGATCTCGTGGGCCCAGGCTGCGATGAGGTCCGTGTTGCGGTAGTCGCCGCTGTGCGTGCGAGCCATGGCCTTGGCGACGGCACCCTGCGGGTGCTCTGTCAGGCGCCCGCCGAACGTACGGTGCTCGACGGCGTGCAGGCTCGCGGCGATCTGGCCGCACTGGCGGACGGTCGGCAGGTCGTGGCTGTCGGCGGTGTCGTCGAGCGGGCCGCTGCTGAACAGCCACAACGGCCGGTGCCGCAGCACCGCCGCATGCCGGTGCGCGAACGCCCGTGCGTCGTGGTGCCAGCGGCCCATGTAGATCGCACCGCCGAGGACCACAGCGTCGTAGCCCTCGGCGGACGTCGTCTTGCCGGCGTTGCGCAGGTCGGCCTCCATGCCCTCGGCGCGCAGCGTCGTCGCGATCGTCTCCGCGATGCCCGCGGTGCCGCCGCGCGTGCTGCCGAACACGACGAGCACCGTCGTCGGCGTGCTGAGGTCGGTCATCGTCCTGCTCCCCTCGGCTGGGCGCGCCCGTCGTCGGGCGGCGTCTGGTGGCCTGCTGCCAGGGTGCCGCGCCGGCTGGCGGGAAGGAACGGGCGCGGGGCCCGTGACGGCGGGTCCAAGGTCCCGCCGGCGGGGCGAGCGCCCGAGTGACACGCCGGGCGGCTACGGCACGTACCGTGGCGTGCATGGATACCGAGGAACGCCTGGCCGTCTTCATCGACTACGAGAACCTGGCGCTCGGTGCGCGCGAGCACCTGGGAGGGATGCAGTTCGACTTCGGCCCGATCGCCGACGCGCTCGCCGTGCGTGGCCGCGTCGTGGTGCGGCGGGCCTACGCCGACTGGTCGTACTTCGACGAGGACCGGCGCGCGCTCACCCGGCACCAGGTCGAGCTCATCGAGATGACCCAGCGCATGGGCGCGTCCCGCAAGAACGCCGCCGACATCAAGATGGTCGTCGACGCCATCGAGATGGCGTTCGAGCGTGAGTACATCTCCACCTTCGTGATGTGTACGGGCGACTCGGACTTCTCGCCGCTCGTCCACAAGCTGCGTGAGCTGAACAAGCGCGTCATCGGCGTTGGCGTGGAGAAGTCGACGTCGCGACTGCTGCCCGCCGCGTGCGACGAGTTCCTCTTCTACGACCGCCTCGAAGGCGTCGACGTCCCCGACACCGACGAACCGCCGTCGCGCACGGCGCGCTCCGGGCGGGGGAGCCAGGCCGACCGCGGGCGCAAGCGGTCGACGCGGGCGAGCGACGCGGTGGCCGAGGCGCTCCAGGGTGCGGCCGCCGCCGGGACGGCTGCGCCGAACGGAGCGGGTGCGGGCGCCGCGGCGCCTGCGGGCGAGGCGACGACGACGAAGGGGCGCGGCCGGCGCAAGGCCACGGCGCCGGCGCCGGCGGAGGGTGCTGAGGCGGGAGCCACGGCGGGCAAGGCTGCCTCGGAAGCGGCCACGGCCGCCGGCGACGCGGACGAGCGCGCGACGAGCGGCGCGACGGCCGACGGCCGGACCTCCGCAGCGGACACCCCGGCCGGCAGCGAGGCCGCGGGCGCGACGGCGTCCGCCACGGGTACGCGCCGCCGCGGGACCAGGGGCGCCCGGCAGGAGACCCCCGCGCCCGCGGTTGAGCCGGCAGCGCCGGTGGAGGCGCCGAACGTGCCGGCCGAGGCCCTGGTGGCACCCGACGCCGCGCACGACGAGGCGCACGACGACCACCAGGACGACACCGCCGAGGCGCCGAGCATGGAGGTGCAGGTCGCCCAGACCCTCGCCGACCTGGCCGCGTCGACGAGCGGTGCGGTGACGGCGTCGATGCTCAAGCGGACCCTGCTGCGCAAGGACCCGACGTTCTCCGAAGCGGACTACGGGTTCCGGACGTTCGGTGAGTTCCTGCGGTTCCTCGCGGACCGCGGGTTCCTCGAGCTCACCGGCGGGCCGGCCGCGGGCGACCCGGAGGTCTCGCTCCCTGAGCAGGGCAGCAGCGACCAGACCTTCGCGCTCGTCCGCGACGTGGTCGAGGAGGCCGGAGCGCCCGTGCCGCTCTCCGGGCTGAAGAACAGGCTGCGCAAGCGCCGGCCCGACTTCTCGGAGAAGGCGCTGGGTTTCCGCGGGTTCCTGCAGTTCTGCCGCGCTGCGGAGGCGGCCGGCGCCGTCGTGCTGACCTGGGACGACGCCGCGGACGACTACCTCGTGGCGGCCGCATGAGCGCTGCTGGCGCGTTCCGCGCGCAGCGACGTCGTCGAACGGCTTCGGAGAGCCAGGGCAGAATGACCCGGTGACCTATCGCCTGTTCCGCCTGATCCTGTCACTTGTGGTGTATGTGACGCTGCGTCCCCAGGTGGTCGGGCTGCACAACCTGCCACGTCGCGGGCCGGTGATCCTTGCCAGCAACCACCTGTCGTTCATCGACTCGATCCTGATCCCGCTGGTGGTGCCGCGGCACGTCACGTTCATCGCCAAGGCGGAGTACTTCACGGGCCGCGGCATCAAGGGCCGCGTGTCGCGCTGGTTCTTCACCACGATGGGGAACATCCCGGTCGACCGCGAGGACCCCCGGGCCGGCCAGCGCTCGCTCGAGGACGCGCTCGAGGTGCTGCAGCGCGGGGGAGCGTTCGGCATCTACCCGGAGGGCACGCGCTCGCGCGACGGCAAGCTGCACCCGGGTCACACCGGCGTCGCCTGGCTCGCGCTCGCGGGGCACGCCCCGGTGGTGCCGGTCGCGCTGATCGGCACCGACAAGGTGCAGCCGGTGGGCCAGCGCCTGCCGCGGCCGTTCCGCGGGGTGCGGGTGCAGTTCGGCGCGCCGATCGACCCGTCGCGGCAGATCACGGCCGGCGTCAAGCCGGCGCAGGCCCGGCGCGAGCTCACCGACCAGGTCATGGCGTCGATCCACCGCATGAGCGGGCAGGAGCTTGCCGCGCGCTGACGCCCCGCGGCGTCGCGTCGCGCGGCGTCACTCGCGCGGCGCCAGCAGCCCTGGTACCGCGTCGAGCCCTGCGGCCAGCGCATCGCCGTCGCGGCCCACGACGAAGGGCACGTCGACGTCGCCCGGCGCGGCGGCGGGCTCGGTGCCGCCCCCGGCCGACGGCGTCGTCCCGGTCGCCCGCCCGTCCTTCGCCGCGCCGGCGGTCGCGATTACCCGTTCGGCGCGGCTCATCGTCCGGATCCCGATCGCCACGACGGTGTCCGGGTGGGACCGCGCCGCGTCCGAGTAGATCTCCGGGTCCTGCTGCCCGTCGTCGCCGACGAGCACCCAGCGGACGTGGGGGAACGTCGCGAACAGGCGCTCGAGCGACGTCGTCTTGTGCTCGCGTCCGCTGCGGAACCACCCGGTGCGCGTGGGGCCGAAGTCGGTGAGCAGCAGCGGCCCGGCCGGGTAGCCGTGCAGTGCGAGGAACCGACGCAGCGTGCGGGCGGTGTTCCAGGCCCCGGCCGAGAGGTACACGAACGGCGCGTCCGGGTTCGCCTTCGCGATCCGCCCGTAGAGCCCCGCCATCCCACGCACCGCACGGCGGGTGGCCGTCCGGACCCAGAGCATGTTCCACGCGGCCACCAGCAGGGTCGGTACCGCGGTGACCATCGCGGTGTCGTCGATGTCGCTGATGACGCCGACCTGCACGTCGTCGCCGATGACGACGAGGCCCGCGTGCACCTCCGCGGCGTAGGCGCTGGTGGTGCGCAGCGTCGCGCGCTGCCAGCCCGGCCGCAGCGGAGCGTCGGGCGGCAGCTCGACCTCGATGTCGATGTACCCGGCCCGGTCCGCGACGGCGTCGACGACGGCCTTGCCGACCGTCACGATGACGCGATGCCCGGGCGAGGGGAGCGTCAGGAAGCTGCGGAACCCGCGCTGCACCGGCCGGGGGGCGCCGCGCCCGAGCTCGCGCGGCGAGAGCAGCACCCTGCCGAGCACGCGGACGCGGCGCGGCGTGCCGAACCCGGTGTACGGCTCGACCCGGGGGAGCCAGCCCGCCGCGCCGCGCAGCAGGGCTCCGACGGCTGCGACGACGCGGTCCTCGACCAGGGCGGCAAGGTGGACGCGCGGACCCTCGCCTCCAGGATCAGGGGAGGTCGGAGCCCCAGGGCTCGGGCGTTCGGTCACGGACCCACCCTGGCATCCGCACGACGACGGTCGCTCGGCGAAGCGCCGGTCGTGACCCGGATCGACGGTCGCCCTACAGCTCTGCGACCCGCGGCACCGCCGGGGCGACCGTGTCGCGGACCCATGCCGCGAGCGAGGTGGTCGGCGGGCGGAGGATCATCGTGTCGACGCCGAGCGCGGCGAACGGCCTGAGGTCCTCGACGAAGCCGTCGACGTCGCCGGCGAGCAGCTTGTCGGCGCCGTACAGCGTGGTCACGCGGATCTCGGCGAAGTCCCGGCCGACGTCGTCGCAGTGCGCCTTGAGGACGTCGAGCTTGTGGCGCACGTCGTCGGGCGCGGCGGCGAACAGGTTGCACGCGTCGGCGTACTGCGCGACGAGCCGCAGCGTCTTCTTCTCGCCCGATCCGCCGATCATGATCTCGGGCCTGCTCAGCGGCTGGGGCCGGTTGAGCGTCTCGGCGAGGCGGTAGTGCCTGCCCTCGAACGGGCCGTCGTCGTCGGAGTACATCTGGCGGGCGATCTGGACCGCCTCCTCGAGCCGCTCGAACCGCTCGCTGAGCGGCGGGAACGGGACTCCGAGCCCCGCGTGCTCCTCCTCGTACCAGGCGGCGCCGATGCCGAAGGTCGCCCGCCCGCCCGACAGGACGTCCAGGGTGGCGACGATCTTCGCGAGCAGACCCGGGTGGCGGTAGGTCACACCGGTGACCAGCGTGCCGAGCTGCACGGTCTCGGTGCGGCCGGCCAGGTAGCCGAGCGTCGTGTAGGCCTCCAGCATCGGGTCCGACGCCGGGAAGCCGGCGCGCATCATCTGCCAGTAGTGGTCCATCACCGACAGCCAGCTGAGGCCGGCCTCCTCGGCGTACGCGGCGGTGTCCCCGAGCTCTTTCCGCAGGGCAGCGGGCTCGACCGAGTCAAATCGCATCAGGTGTGCTCCGAGCTTCATGACTCGCATCATGCTCCCGATGCGGTCGCGCTCGCAGGACGAGCCCTCGTCAGGCGGCCGCCCGCGCCAGCACCACGGGGCAGGTCGCCAGGTGGTCGTCCACGAGCCCGCACGCCTGCATCGCCGCGTACGCCGTCGTCGGGCCGAAGAAGCGGAAGCCGAGCTTCTTCAGCGCCTTCGCCATCGCCACGGACTCCACCGACATCGAGCCCACCTCCTCGAACGACGCCGGGTTGGCCGCGCGGGGCACGGGCGCGAACGACCAGAACAGGTCGTCGAGCGTGCGGCCGTCGTCGTACAGCGCGAGCACGGCGCGGGCGTTCGCGATCGTGGCCTCGATCTTGAGGCGGTTGCGGATGATGCGGGCGTCGCCGAGCAGCCGCTCCACGTCGGGCTCGCCCATCGCGGCCACCGCCGACGGCTCGAACCCGTGGAACACCTCGCGGAACGCGTCACGCTTCCGCAGCACGGTGAGCCACGACAGGCCCGACTGGAACCCCTCGAGGGCGATGCGCTCCAACAGGGCGGCCTCGCCGTGCACCGGGACGCCCCACTCGGTGTCGTGGTACGCCTCGTACAGCGGGACCCCGTCGCCGAAGCAGCGGGCAGCCGCGGGGCCGCTGGGCGTCGCAGGGGGCTCGGTCGTCGCCGTCGTCATGCCCTCAAGCGTGCCCCTTCCCGCCCACACGGCGACGCCCGGGGCGCAACCTGTGCACGACGGCGCTCGCGGGCCGGCGGGGGACCGGCTCGAATCCCTACGCCGCCACCGGGCGACGGGGGTAGCCCGCCAATGACCGCCGCGCGACGCTCGCGACTTCTACAACGATGTACGATCCCCGGGTGGTCCAGCTTGCAACGTCGCTCGACGGCCCGTGTTCCCCGCGCGCCCCGCACGCGCCCGCCCGCCCGCTGCCGTTCGACGCAGTCCGCCTCGACGGCGGCTTCGACCACGCCTGGGGCGAGCGCACGCCGGGCGCTATGCGCGTCTGGATTCCCGTGGCTACGGTGACGCCATGACGACTCAGGCCGTGCCCGGTGTGCCGGCCGACGCCACGGGGAGAGCTGCCGGGAGCGGCCGTCGCGGCGGCGTCACCATGCGCGACGTCGCGGCGCGCGCGGAGGTGTCCGTCAAGACGGTCTCGAACGTCGTCAACGGCTACCCCTACATCCGCGAGTCCACGCGCGAGAAGGTCGAGGTGGCGATCGCCGAGCTCGGCTTCCACGTCAACCTCAGCGCGCGCAACCTGCGCCGCGGCCGCACGGGCCTCATCGGGCTCGCCGTCCCCGAGCTGTCGCTGCCGTACTTCGCCGAGCTCGCGGACTCCGTGATCCAGGCGGCCGACGAGCGCGGCGTGACGGTGCTGATCGAGCAGACCGGGTCGGTGCGCGAGCGCGAGCTCGAGGTGCTGCGCGGCGAGCGGCGGCAGTTCACCGACGGCCTCATCTACTCGCCGCTCGCGCTTGGCCCCGACGACATCGGGGAGCTCGCGGTGGTCGACTACCCGATGGTGCTGCTCGGCGAGCGCATCTTCGGCGGGCCCGCCGACCACGTCACGATGAGCAACGTCGAGGCGGCGTGCGCGGCGACGCTGCACCTCATCGAGCGCGGTCGCCGCCGCATCGCCGTGCTCGGCGCGCACGCGGGGGAGTCGGTCGGCTCGGCCGCGCTGCGCGTCCAGGGCTACCGCAAGGCGCTGGACCAGGCGGGCATCCCGTTCGACCCCGCGCTCGTCGCCGAGGCAGGGCTGTGGCACCGCGCCACGGGTGCGGAGGCGATGGCGCAGCTGCTCGACGCCGGCGTGGTGATGGACGCGGTGTTCGGCCTGAACGACGCCCTCGCGCTCGGTGCGCTGCACGTGCTGCACGACCGCCGCATCGACGTCCCCGGCCAGATCGCCGTCATCGGGTTCGACGACATCGAGGAGACGGCGTACTCCTCGCCCACGATGTCGACAGTGCACCCGGGCCGCGAGGAGATCGCCCGCACCGCCGTCGACCTGCTGCTGCAGCGCATCCAGGACCCGGCACCGGAGCGACCGTTCCAGCAGGTCATCGCCGACTTCTCGATCGTCGAGCGGGAGTCGACGGCGGGCTGACGGTGCCTCCCGCCCGGCCGGCTCAGACCGCCGGCGCGCGGGCCCCGACGCGCTCGTCGACCCGGTCGAGCTGCAGGTCGGCCATCCAGCCCGAGACCAGCAGCGGCAGGCTCACGCCCCCCAGCGCCCCGAGCACCGGCACGGACCAGAACAGCACCGCGAGCACGCCGAGCGTGACCACCAGCGCCGCCGACACCGCCGGTGCGGCCGCTGGGACCAGCAGCAGAAAGCGCCACGTGCGCACGAACCCGTCGTCGTAGCGTCGCAGCACGGGTGCCAGGTAGGCGAGCACCAGCACGATCCACAGGCCGACGACGACGAGCCCCACGGTCAGCGCGGCGTGCACGGGGCCCGTGGCGGCCCGGGCTACGCCGCCGTCGACCAGCAGGAGCGCTCCGGCGGCTGTAACTGGGGCACCGAGCAGGTTGGCCCGGCGGAAGCCCCCGCGCCACGCGCGCCAGAAGTCGAGCCACACCGACGTCGACGCGTCGCCGGCGGGCAGCCGGGACAGGAGCCGGCCGGCGGCGTCGAGCGCGGGGTACAGCCCGAGCACGACGCCACCCGCGAGCGTGCCGACCACGACCAGCAGCTGGGCGAGCACCAGGTGCTCGGCCCAGCGCAGGGCGCCCATGGTGCGGGCGGCCCACCCGGTGCCCTCGGCGGCCGTCGCGCTCGCCTTCGGGGCGCGCGACGGCTCGGCGGGACGCTGCGGGTCGGTGCCGGTCATGTCAGAGATTGTCCGCCGGCTCGCGACGCGAACCCGCCAGGGTCCGGCCGCTGTCGTCGACGGCCGCGAAGGTCCACGTGGGCAGCTCACGCTCGGCGTCCCATGCGGGCATCACCACGGCTTGTGCCCGGGCACCGGACGGCCAGGTCCACGAGAACCGCCCCTCGCCGTGCGCGACGACGTCGTCCACGTCGAGCGTGCCGGCGTGCGTGGGCTGCACCTCGTGCGGCGCGGCCGACAGGTCGACGAGGTCCCACGTGCCCGCGAGCACGCGCGGGTCGACCGGCCAGTCGCGGCGGGGGAGCCGCTCGTGCTCGGTGCCGGCCCACGGGCGCAGGCTCACGACGGGCCAGCCGTCGTGCGTCCACGCCAGCAGGCGCACCTGCACGCGGTGACGCGTCGGCGCCTCGGCGTCGCGGACGTGGTGCACGAGGAGCTGGCGCGTGCCGTCGGGCAGGTCCTCGGTCAGCACCGAGGCGTGCCCCGGGCCGCGGAGGCCCGGTCCGTCGGGCAGCCGGTGACCCGTGAGCACCGCGGTACCGGCCGAGGCCGGGATTCCCGTCGCGTCGTCGGCGGCGTCGTCGCGCAGGTCGCGGCCCGTCCGGTCCACATACGGACCCATGACCTGCTCCGAGACCCCGGCGCGCAGGTGGTAGGTGTCGAACAGCGAGTCCCAGGAGGCGATGAGCGCCCAGCCGCCGACCGGCCGGGGCAGCACGAACGCGCCCTCGAGCGCGCCCTCGACGGCGGCCGGGCGCCGCGCGAGCAGCGTCCCAGGGCCGGGGTGCGGCTCGCCGTCGGGCTGCCCGAGGGCGAGGCCCGTCGCAGGATCGAGCTCGATCGCGTGCAGCCCGCCGAAGAACGACCCGTACACGAGCCAGTGCCGGGGTGTGCCGTCGGCGTCGTGCTCGACGACGACGTTGGCGTCGATCGCGTTGGGCGCGCCCCTGCCGTGCGGCGAGCGGCCGGCGGCCACGCCGGCCTCGACCCCGTCATGCGTGCTGGTCACGACGACGCCGCGGTGCGTCCACGGCCCGCTCGGGTGCGGCGCCACGGCGAGTCCGATCGCCGAGGTGCGCGAGCCGAACGTCGACGCCGACCAGTACATGCGCCACTCCGGGGTCCCGGGCGCCCCCGCGCCCGGGACCCGCACGACCTCGGGTGCCCACAGACCCCGCGCCCCGGTCAGCTCGCGTGCCGACTCCGGCACGCCGGGCAGCGCCCACCCGTGGAACTGCCAGTCGACCAGGTCGGCTGACCGGCGGATCTGGACCCCGCCACGCACCGGTCCGTCGGACCAGGCGTCGGTGGAGTACAGCCAGTACTTCCCGTCGTCGTCCCGCACCGCCGTCGGGTCGTGGGCGTGCTCGGCCCCCCAGCTCGCGGTGTCCGGCACCAGGGCCGGTTCAGTGGTGGTCACGCGTCTAGCCCTTGGTGCCGGTGAGCGCGACCGACTCGATGATCTGCCGCTGGAACACGAGGAAGACGATGAGGATCGGCAGCAGCGCGACGAACGACGCGCCCATGATCAGCGGGTAGTCGCGCTGGGTGGCGAACTCGACGTTGAGGTTGGCGATGACCACCTGCAGCGTCTGCTTCTCGGGCGAGTTCAGGTACAGGACCGGCGCGAGGTAGTCGTTCCACACCGCCATGAACCAGAGGATGAACTGCGCCGCGATGGCCGGGCGGATCAGCGGCAGGACGAGCCTGCTGAAGATCGTGAAGTACGACGCGCCGTCGATCTTCGCCGCCTCGATGAGCGAGTCCGGGACCGTCTCGAGGTACTGGCGGAGGAAGAAGATCATGATGATGTTGCCGAACAGCAGCGGGACGATCAGCGGCAGCAGGGTGTCGACCCAGTGCAGCCGGGAGAACATCACGAACTGCGGGATCATCACCGTCGGGTACGGCACCATCAGGCCGGTCAGCAGGCCGAGGAAGATCGCGTTCTTGTAGGGCAGCCGCAGCTTCGCGAGCGTGAACGCGGCGAGCGCCGAGGAGAACGAGCCGATCACGGTCACGGTCGTCGCGACGATGAAGCTGTTCTTGAAGCCCGACAGGATGGGTGCGTCGGACCACATGCGCACGAACGTGTCCCACTGCGGGGAGTCGGGCCACAGGATCGGCGGCAGCGCGAAGACCTCGGCCTTCGTCTTGATCGCCGTCGTGAACATCCACAGGAGTGGAGCAGCCATCGCGACCGCGAAGATCGCGAGGACGACGAACAGCACGGCGTTGGTGGCGCGGCTCTCGGTGCGCACCGAGCGCGAGCGGCGGGGCGCGTCCGGCGCAGCGGCGGTGGACGGGCGCGTGAGGGTGGGGATCGCGGTCATGGTCTCGGCCTCACTCGATGCTGAAGCTGTTGCGCCGGTTGAGGCGGAACTGGATGAGGGTGATGACGAACACGATGAGCCCCAGCACGATCGCCATCGACGTCGCGTAGCCCATCTGCTGGTACTTGAAGGCCTTGCGCCAGATGTACCAGACAACCGAGGCGGAGCTGAACTCGGGTCCGCCGCCCGGGGTCATGATGTTGATCTCGGTGAAGATCTGCGCGCCGCCGATGATGTTGGTGACGACGAGGAAGAAGGTCACCGGCCGCACCATCGGCAGGGTGATGGAGCGGAACTTCTGGAAGGCGCCGGCGCCGTCGAGCGACGCAGCCTCGTAGAGCGAGGCGGGCACGGACTGGATGGCGGCCAGGTACAGGAGCATCGAGTACCCGAGGCCCTTCCAGACGGCCATGAGGATGATCGCGGGCTTCACGGTGGCGGTGTTCTGCAGCCAGTCCGGGCCCGTGATGCCGAACCAGGCAAGCACCTGGTTCACGAGGCCGAAGTCGCCGTTGTACGCGAACTGCCAGACGATCGCGATCGCCGCGAGCGACGAGATCACCGGGATGTAGTAGATGGTGCGGAACGCCGTGCGGCCCGGGATGCGGCGGTTGAGCGCGATCGCGAGCAGCAGCGAGAGCACCAGACCGATCGGGATGCCAATCATGTAGAAAAACGTGTTCCACAGGCTCTTGCGGAAGTACTCGTCCTGGAGCAGCGCCACATAGTTGTCGAACCCCACGAACCGCATCGGCCCGAGGCCGTTCCAGCTCGTGAGCGAGGCGTAGAAGGCGAACGCGATCGGGTAGAGCGTGAACAGCAGGAACCCGATGACGGGTGGTGCCACGAAGGCGAGCGCCCAGCGGTGCTCGGTGCGGTGGAGCCGGTTGCGGTCACGCCTGCTGCGCACCGTCGGCTGCGGGTCCGTGTGCGGCTCGGCCGGCACGACGGGGGCCTCAGGGGCCAGGGCTCGCGTCATCGCGACGTCCTCTCGTTCTCGAGACGGGGAGGGCCGGGGCGGGGCCCGGCCGCGCGCACGCGGCCGGGCCCGTGACCGTCACGCTCAGCCGGCGGAAGCCTGCTTGGCGTTCTCGATCGACTGGTCGAGCAGCGACTGCATCTTCGGCTGCACCTCGGCGAGGTAGTCGGCAGCGGTCTGCTTGCCGTCGAGGACGGGCTGGATGTTCGTCCAGAGCTCGTCGTACCACTCCGCGCCGTAGGTGAACGCGGCGGGCATGGCGCGGCCGTAGTCCTCCGCGATGTCGAGGAACTCCTGGCGGTTGGCGGGCTCGGCGCCCGGCTCCTCCGCCCAGGTCTTCGCGACGTCCTTGAGGTTCGGGATCTGGATGTTGGCGTCGACGAGCGTCTTCATCGCGTCCGAGTCGGCCGACAGGTAGGTCACGAGGTTCACGGCCTCCTGCGGGTACTTCGTCGTGTTCGAGACGCCGATGCCGAGCGAGCCGAGCCACGTGGCCGCGCCGGCGTCGCCGACGGTCGGCCAGGGGATCAGGTCGTAGTCGAAGTCGAGGTCGTTGTAGACCGAGACGTCCCACGGGCCCACCGGGAAGAAGCCGATCTGGCCGGCCATCCAGCGCTGGTAGGTGTCGAGCGTCGCGGCGTCGGAGGCCGACGGCGTGACCTGGTCGACGTTCGTCAGGTCGGCGAACTTCTGCAGCGCCTCGGCGAACTCGGGCGTGTCGACGGTGACCTTGGTGTGGTCCGCATTGGTCCAGTCGCCGCCGTTGCTCCACACCATCGACTGCAGGTTCCACTGCACGTTGAGGCCGGTGCCCCACTGGTCGACCTTGCCGTCGCCGTCGGTGTCCGTGGTGAGCTTTTTGGAGATGTCGACGAACTCGTCCCAGGTCAGGGGCTTGTCCTTGTCGGGCAGCGGGATCCCGGCCTTCTCGAGCATCGTCTTGTTGTAGCCGAACGAGAACGGGCCGACGTCCTTCGGCAGGCCGTAGAGCTTGCCCTCGTGCGTGCCCTGCACCTTGCCGTCGAAGCGGTAGGAGTCGACGCCGTACTGCCAGATGTTGTCGAGGTTGACGCCCGACTTCGCGACCTCGTCGGTGATGTCCATGAGGACACCCGAGGCCACGTAGGACTGCAGGCTCGCCTGCTCGATGTAGAACACGTCCGGCACGTTGTGGCCGGCGACCGCCGCCTGGAGCTTGGTGGCGTACTGGTCGGCATCGGTGACGATGACGTTGACCTTCACGCCCGTGTCGGCGGTGTACTTGTCGATCGCCGCCTGGTAGGCCGCCTTCTCGTCCGGGCCGCCGCGGAACATGAAGGTGATCTCCTTCGCGCCGCCCGCGTCACCGCCTCCGTCGCTGCTCGAGCACGCGGTGAGCGCCATGGCGCCCACGAGCGCGACGATCGCCCCCGCGGCGACCTGCTTCCTGTTCATCTGTCCCTGCCTTCCGGTCATCAGTCCGGACAGGTCATACGACGGCGGGGCGGACCGGGACAAGCGCCACCATGCGCCGTCCGGCCGTCTCGCTGGTCACCTTTGACCTTCCGATGTGGTGTCAACGCCGAACTTCTACAACGTTGATCTACAACGTTGCACAAGATGGCACGGCTTGCGATGATCGGTCAAGCAACGATCCGGTCACGACGACGAGCCTCGGGGCGCGCGAGCCTACCTTGCGCGCGGTGTGCTGGCTTGCACCTTCGCCCCGGTGCCGGGCCGTTGACGAGGAGGCCGCATGTCGGGCATGGTTCTTCTACAACGATGTAGACGGCGCGGCCCCCTCGACAAGGGCCGACGCCGCCCGGCGCCCCGAACGACCTGGGCGCGGCGCACCAGCACCACCGGACAGGAGCACCCTGCATGATCCCCGTGAGCATCACCCTCGACCCCGCGTTCCGCGTGGGACCGGTCCGCCGCCGCACGTTCGGCTCCTTCGTCGAGCACCTCGGTCGCTGCGTCTACACCGGCATCCACGACCCCGAGCACCCGACCGCCGACGCCGACGGGTTCCGCAAGGACGTCGTCGAGCTCACCCGCGACCTGGGTGTCAGCACGGTCCGCTACCCCGGCGGCAACTTCGTCTCGGGCTACCGCTGGGAGGACGGCATCGGCCCGGTCGAGCAGCGTCCCCGCCGGCTCGACCTCGCGTGGCACTCGACCGAGCCCAACATCGTGGGCGTCGACGAGTTCGTGCGCTGGACGCGGGCCGCCGACGTCGAGCCGATGATGGCCGTCAACCTCGGCACGCGCGGCGTGCAGGAGGCGCTCGACCTGCTCGAGTACTGCAACGTCGAGAGCGGCACCCGCTGGTCGGACCTGCGCCGCCAGAACGGCTCGCCCGAGCCGCACGACATCAAGATGTGGTGCCTCGGCAACGAGATGGACGGCCCCTGGCAGATCGGCCACAAGACGGCGTACGAGTACGGCCGGCTCGCGACCGAGACCGCGCGGGCGATGCGCATGATCCAGCCCGACCTCGAGCTCGTCGCGTGCGGCTCCTCCGGCGTGTCCATCCCCACCTTCGGCGAGTGGGAGCAGATCGTGCTGGGCGAGGCGTACGAGTACGTCGACATGATCTCCGCCCACGCCTACTACTGGGAGGAGGACGGCGACCTCGGCTCGTTCCTCGCCTCGGCGACGGACATGGACCACTTCATCGAGTCCGTCTCCGCCACCGCCGACGCGGTGCGCGCGCACAAGAAGGTCTCGAAGCGCATCCACGTCTCGTTCGACGAGTGGAACGTCTGGTACCAGCACCGCGCCGAGTCCAAGCCGCCGACCGGGAGCGACTGGCCCGTCGCGCCCGTCCTGCTCGAGGACAAGTACAACGTCGCGGACGCCGTCGTCGTCGGCAACCTGCTCATCAGCCTGCTGCGGCACACCGACCGCGTGCACGCCGCCTCGCTCGCGCAGCTCGTCAACGTCATCGCACCGATCATGACCGAGCCTGGCGGCCGCGCCTGGAAGCAGACGATCTTCCACCCGTTCGCCCAGGCGTCGCGCTACGCCCGCGGCGAGGTGCTGCGCGTCGCGCTCGACGTCGCGACCTACGAGACCGCGAAGTACGGCGACGCCGCGCTCGCCGACGCCGTCGCGACGTACGACGCGGAGATTGGCGAGGTCGCCCTCTTCGCCGTCAACCGCTCGACGACGGAGCCCGCCCGCCTCGACGTCGACCTGCGCTCGATCCCGGGCCTCCAGCTCGTCGAGGCCAGCACGCTGTCGAACCCCGACCACCTGTGGCAGGCCACGGCCGACGACGACGCCTCGGTGGCGCCGCGCGCCAACGCGACCGCCCAGGTCGCGGACGGCCGGCTCACCCTCGAGGTCCCGCCGGTCTCGTGGAACGTCGTGCGCCTCGCGGCACGCCCGTGACCGAGCGCGCGGAAGCCCCCACGGGGACGCCGTCGCCGGAGTCGTCCCTGGCGACGGCCCTCGCGCGCACCGACGCCGGCGACGCCCCGGCCCCCGCGCCGCGGCGTCGCCGCCGGGTCGTCGCCGTCGGCGCGACCGTCGTCGCGCTGGTCGCGGTGCTCGTCGTCGTCGGCGCGCGGTGGGTGATGGCCGACGCCGCCCCGGCGGCGACCGCGCTCGAGCTGTCCGGCGACATCCACACCCACGACCCCGCGCTCGTCGTGGGCGACGAGGGCGAGCCCTGGTACGTGTTCTCGACCGGCGACGTGCGCGTCGGGTTCGGCTCGCCCCAGGTGCGCCGGTCCACCGACGGCGGGCGCACCTGGGAGAACGCCGGCACCGTGTGGGACGCGAGCACGCGGCCCCAGTGGGTCTACGACGCGGTCCCGGGCGTCCAGAACTTCTGGGCCCCCGACGTCGTCGAGCACGACGGCACCTGGTACCTCTACTACGCGGCGTCGACGTTCGGCTCGAACACCTCGGTCATCGGGCTCATGACCAACACCACGCTCGACCCCGACGACCCCGCGTACGCATGGGTCGACCAGGGCGAGGTGGTGCGGTCCGCCGCGGGCGAGGACAACTTCAACGCGATCGACGCGGGCGTCATCACCGACCAGGACGGGACGCCGTGGATGGCGTTCGGTTCGTTCTGGGGCGGCATCCAGCTCGTCGAGCTCGCGTGGCCGGACGGCAAGCCGGCGCACCCCGACGCCGAGCCCGTGAACATCGCGAGCCGCATCGGCGCCCCCGACGCGATCGAGGCGCCGTACCTCGTGCGGCACGACGGCTGGTACTACCTGTTCTTCTCGCGCGACACGTGCTGCCGGGGCACCGACTCGACCTACAACATCGCGGTCGGGCGCTCGCGGTCGGTCCAGGGCCCCTACGTCGACGACAAGGGCCGGGACCTCACGCTCGACGGCGGGCGTTCCCTGCTCATGTCGAACGGCGACATGGTCGGCCCGGGAGGGCAGTCGTACTCGAAGGGCTACCTGGCGTTCCACTACTACGACGCGTCGCAGGGCGGCGACTTCCGGTTGGCGATCCGCAGGCTCGCGTGGACCGACGACGGCTGGCCCGTCGCGTGGACGGCCGACGAGCTGGCTCAGCGGGAGGGCTGAGCCGGCTCGCGGGCCCCCGGTCACCGCCGCCAGTCAGCGGTGCGCCGGGGCCGTCGACTCGCGGACCACGAGCTGGGGGCTCAGCACCACGCGGTGCACCGGCCGGGTGGGATCGGCGAGGCGCTTGACCAGCAGGTCGACGGCGGCATGGCCGACGGCCGCCCGCGGCGGGCTCACGGCGGTGAGGGCCGGGCTGTAGAGCCTCGCCACCTCGTCGTCGTACGCCACTACGGACAGGTCGCCGGGCACCGAGACGCCGCGGTCCTGCGCGTGCTGCACGAACGCCATGGCGTCCGGGTCCGAGTGCACGAGCAGGGCCGTGGTGCCTGAGGAGAGCGCCGTCTCGAGCACGGAGTCCACGATGTCCGAGAAGTCCGGTTGACGCCGGTCCGGGATCGTGCGCTCGAAGTGCTCGTTCGCGGCGAGCTCCAGCTGGGCGCACGCGCGGCGCCAGCCGGCCGCGATCTTGCGCGAGGTCGGCGACTGCCGCGACAGCACGAGCCCCACCCGCCGGTGGCCCAGGTCGGCGAGGTGGTGGACGGCCATCAGCGCGCCGAGCGCGTGGTCCGTGGTCACGGACTCGAGCGCCTCGCGGTGCGGGGCGAGCGACCCCTCGCGCTCCACGAGCACGCTCGGTACGCCCGACGTCGCGAGCCACTGCAGCAGGTCCTGCGCGTGCGGGCTGTCCGTGTTGGGGGCGAGCAGCAGCCCGCGCACCCCGTCCGTCTCGACGAGTCGACGCACGGCGGGTCGCTCGTCGGCGGCCTCGTACGACGACCCCCGCAGCTGCGTGCGAAGCCCCTGTGCGGCGGCCGCCGCCTCCACGCCGCGCACGACGCCCGGCCAGTAGTAGTCGAGCGACGGCACCAGCACGCCGACGCTCGTCGTCGGCGACGGCCGGCCCCCGTCGCGCACGCCCTCCTCGCCCTCCATGCGGACCACCGCGCCGCCGTGGACGCGATGGAGCAGCCCCTCGGCCTCGATGTTCGCGATGTCGCGCCGGATCGTCACGGGCGTGACGCCGAGCTCGGCGACCAGGTCCGCGACGCGCACCACGCCCTCGCGCCCGAGGGCCGCGAGGACGTGGGCGCGGCGCTCGGCGGCGAGCGGGGCGCGTGGGGCGTGCTCCGTCATCGGGTCTCCTCGGGGGCGGCTGGCGGGTCGGGCGTGGTCGGTTGCTGCACGACGGCGACGACGACGTCACGTCGGTGGGTCACGTCGAGCTCGACCCGCGTCAGCCGCTCGCCCCACACGGCCGAGAGCATCGGGTCGTCGAGCTCGCGCACGGTGCGGCTCGCCGGGAGGTCGGCGGGCCAGCTCAGGCGCACCGGAGTCGCACCGTCGAGCGGGACGACGACGGCGCCCCCGTGGTGCAGCGACACCTCGCCCGCGACGAGGAGGCGCACGACCGTGGGCGGCTCGTCCCCTGGGCCGTCCCACGCGTCGAGCTCCCAGGCGTCGCGGACCTCGACGCGCGCGCTCGGCGCGCGATGCAGCACCGCCTCGCGGCGCCACGTGCGCAGCCCGGGGACGGGGAAGACCTCGGCGAGGTCGAGCGCGACGCCGGAGGCGCGGTCTTCAGCGCTGCTCTCGGCGCCGTCCTCGCCGGCGCGGGTGACCGCGCGGACGACGGACGCGGCGAACCGTCTGCCGATCCCCTGCGCTGCCCCACGCACCTCCGGGACGTTGTGCCACGCGCTCTGCATCGGCCAGACCGAGTACCGGTCCGGCCCGAACGTCGCCGCCGTGTACGTCGGGCGGCCCGCGTCGACCAGCACCGGCACGCCGTCGGAGGCCACGACGAACGACCCCACGTCGGCGTGGTTGTGGTGCTCGCCGTTGTGACCGCCCTTGGCGGCCAAGGTCAGGCCGGTGTCGGAGCCGGGGCGCTCGCGTGCCACGAGCACCTGGACAGACGGCAGCCACACGTCGCGGGGCAGCGGCGACCGCGCGCCGGCCGCGCGCACCCATGCGTCGTCGGTCAGGGTGCGCAGGAGCCGGCCGAGGCCCTCGGCCTCGGACGCGGCCGGCGTCCCCGGGACGCGGTGCGCGGCCGCGTGCGCGAGCGCGTCGGCGTCGCCCGCGCGCCGGGCCGCACGGTGCAGCGGCGCCCAGGTCGCGTCGGCCGAGGCGCGGGCCGGCCCGTCCGCGAGGTTCAGGTGCCAGGGCCCGCCCAGGTGGACGCGGTGCGGGAACGCGACGGTCGCGCGCAGCGCCGGCACCGCCGTCGCGTCGAGCGCTCCGGCGGTCGCGTGCGCGAGCAGCTCGAGCGCCTCGAGCGCCCGGCCGGCGCCGTTCCACCAGTAGTGGAAGCCCTCGTCGACGGCGCCGTCGTCGGGCAGGTTCGCGACGTAGCGGTCCAGGCCCTCGATCACGAGGGCGACCACGTGCTCGCGCAGCGCCGCGTCGTCGGGAGAGTCGAGCAGGCGCAGCGCGGCGACCAGGACGTTGCCGTGGATCCAGGGGTTCCAGTTGTGCGGGTCGCCGTCGAGCCCGATCCAGTGCCAGTCGCGGCGGCGGACGAACGGCTCGAGCACGCGCACCCGCGCCTCGTGCCGCAGCCGGGAGCGCACGCCGGGCCAGCGTGCCTCGAGCAGCGGGCCGAGCAGCTGGTCGGCCCACGCGAGCTGCGCGGCCACCTCGCCGGCGCCCAGGTCGAGGTAGGGGTCCGTGACCGTGGGGACGACGGCGCCGTGGCGCTCGAGCGTGTCGTCGTGCGCCGGCCAGCACCACGACGACTGCTCGCACAGCTGCAGGAGGCCGTCGACGGCCTCGTCGAGCCAGGTGTCGCCGGCGGGGTCCGACGCGGCGGCCGCCGCCGCGACGACCGCTCGCGACACCCGCCGCGTCCGCGCGAAGACCAGCGCCTCGTGCGCGGTCCGGTCGCCGTCGCGGTAACGGCGGACGGCGGTGCTGGCGAGGGGGATCGGCCAGGGCGTGCCCACGTCGGCCCGGGCGCGCGCGACGACGTCGTCGAGCGTGACGCGGTCGGCGGTGCCGGTCGTAAGGTCCCAGGTCGCGCGGTCGGTGGCCGGCGCGACGGGGAGCACGGCGCCGGGCGGGAGCAGGAGCGTCCGCAGAGGGGTGGAGTCAAGCGCGTCGGCGAACGCCGCGGCGAGCGGTCCGCGGAAGGCGGGGACGGCATCGTCCAGGGCTGGCAACCTCTGCTCCTCTCGCTCGCCCTCGTCGACGAGTCCGCGCTGAGCGTAGCCCGAAAGCGATCACAACCGAAAGTAACAAATACATCACGATGGTTGCCGATCGCAATCGAGGGTCAATACCTTCGCTCCCGTTCACTTCGACGGAGAAGGACGGCGATGACGCACCAGGGTCTGGCACCTGACCTCGTTCCGGGACACCCGGAGCCGGCAGCCGACGGCGCTGCCACGCGGGCCCGCCTCGCGGCCCTCGCCGACCGGATGCTCGCCGCCGTCCGCCCCCACGCCTCGCCCGGCCACGGACGGATCACCCTGCCCGGCCCGGAGGGCGGCTACGGCCGCGCGATCGACGGGCTCGAGGGCTTCGCCCGCACCTTCCTGCTCGGCGGTTTCCGGCTCGCGGGCGAGCGCGGCGCCGACCCGGACAACCTCGCCGAGTGGTACGCCCGCGGCATCGCGGCCGGCGTCGACCCCGACGCCCCCGACCGCTGGGTGCGCATGAGCGAGCACGGCCAGGCCAAGGTCGAGGCCGCGTCGCTCGCCCTGGTGCTCGACCTCACCCGCCCGTGGATCTGGGACCGCCTCGACGCGGTGACCCAGGAGCGCACGGTCACCTACCTCGCCGAGTGCATCGGCGACACCACCTACCCGCGCAACAACTGGGTGTGGTTCCGGATCGTCGTCCAGACCTTCCTCAAGTCGGTGGGCGGCCCCTGGTCGGCGCAGGACGTCGCGGACGACCTCGCCTTCCACGACTCGTGCTACCGCACCGACGGCTGGTTCTCCGACGGCGAGGAGCGCGCCTACGACCACTACGTCGGCTGGGCGATGCACCTCTACCCCGCGCTGTGGGCGCGCATGGCCGGGGCCGAAGAGCTCGCAGCCCCCCGCCGGGCCGGCGACCGCGCGCGCCTCGACCGCTTCCTGGAGGACGCCGTCGCGCTGGTCGGCGGGGACGGCTCGCCCCTGCTGCAAGGCCGCAGCCTCATCTACCGCTTCGCGGCCGCCGCCCCGTACTGGGTGGGTGCCGTCGACGAGGTTCCCTCGGTCTCGCCGGGACTGCTGCGCACCGCGGCGGCCTCCGTCGTCGGGCACTTCACCGACCGGGGCGTGCCCGGTACGGACGGGCTGCTCTCCACGGGGTGGCACCACGAGTGGCGGCCGCTCGCGCAGGACTACTCGGGCACCGGCTCGCCGTACTGGGCGAGCAAGGGCCTCCTGGGCCTCGCGCTGCCGGCCGACCACCCCGTGTGGACCGCTCCCGCCGAGCCCCTGCCGGTGCAGCGCGGTGACGTGCTGCGCGCCGTGCGAGCACCTGGCTGGATCGTCGCGGGCACCCGGTCCGACGGCGTCGTGCGCGTGATCAACCACGGCACCGACCATGCCCGGGAGGGCGACCGCACGGGCGACTCGCCGCTCTATGCGCGGCTCGGGTACTCGACCGCGACGAGCCCGTGGCTCGACGCCGCGAGCTGGCTCTCGCCGGCCGGGGGGTCGGTCGCGCTCGTCGCCATGGCGGGGGAGCTCGCGGGGCAGGCGACGCACCGCACCGGGATGACGCTGCTGGCGACACGCGTGGACGAGGGTGTCGGGGCCGATGCCGCCGTCGGCGTCGCGGCCTCCCGCGCCACCGCGCACTGGCTCGCGCCCGATGACGCGCAGGTGCACCACGGCTCGGGCCGGCACGGCGCTGCGACGGACGCGGGCACGCTGACCGTCGTCTCGCTCGTCCGCGGCGCCTGGGAGGTGCGTCTCGCCCGCGTCGACGCGCTCGCCGACGGCGTCACCCGTGACGGCGTGCGGCTGCGCGTGAGCGGGTGGCCCGTGGTCGACGGGGACGGGCTCGACTCCGTCGTCGCACCACTGGCCACCGGCACCCCGGCCGACGCGGCGACGACCGGATCCTCCGGGACCGAGGAGCGCACCGACGTGAGCCCGCTGTGCCCGCCCGGAGCCGCGAGCCGCGCCCCATGGGTCGAGACCGCCGTCGTGCCAGGGGAGTGGGTCGCGGTCGCCGTCGGACTCGGTGCCGCCCTCGGACCGGCACGGCCGACGCTCGCGCTCGCGGACGAGACCGCCGTCGTGACCTGGCCCGACGGACGCCAGACCAGCACCGACCTGCCGGCACACGCCGGCGCCACGACCAAGGGCTCGACGACGAGCCCTGACTCGAAGGAGAGCAACCGATGAAGCGCACGATCCCGGCCGCGATCGGCATGGCTGCCGTCGCGTCCCTGGCCCTGACTGCCTGCAGCGGCAACGGCGACACCGCCGCCGGCGGCGGCGACGGCGCGACCGAGGCCTCGGGCCCGGTGACCCTCTCCGTCTCGGGCTGGAGCCTGGCCACGACGCCCGAGTTCCAGACCCTGGCGGACGCGTTCCACGCAAAGAACCCGGACGTCACGATCGAGCTCAAGGAGTACGACCCGGCGCAGTACACCACCCTCATCACGGCCGACCTCGCGGCGGGCAACGCCCCCGACATCGTGACGCAGAAGGAGGTCAAGAACGTCTCGGTGTTCCAGCAGGGCGGCCAGCTCATGGACGTGAGCGACGTCGTCGCAGGCCTCTCCGACGACGTCAACGGCGTCGACTCCTACAAGATCGGCGACAAGTACTACGGCGTCCCGTACCGCGGCGACTCCTGGATGCTCTTCTACAACCAGGACCTGTTCGACAAGGCCGGCGTGGCCTACCCGGACGGCACGTGGACCTGGGACGACTACGCGAAGGCCGCCGAGGACCTGACCACGGGCCTCAAGGGCGCGGGCAGCGCCGCGCTCGGCACCTACGAGCACTCCTGGCAGTCGACGCTTCAGGGCTTCGCGACCGCGCAGACGCCCGGCGCGAGCATCCTCTCGGGTGACTACGGCTACCTGAAGCCGTACTACGAGCGCGTGCTGAAGCTGCAGGACGACGGCGCCCAGGTGGACCTCGGCACCATCACGACGAACACGCTGACCTACCAGGCGCAGTTCGGCAAGCAGCAGGCCGCGATGATGCCGATGGGCAGCTGGTTCGTCGCCACGCTGATCTCGCAGCAGAAGTCGGGCGACGCCGACACCTTCAAGTGGGGCTTCGCCCCGGCGCCGCAGTTCGACGCGTCGACGACCGGGCTCGACAAGACGCCGGTCACGTTCGGCGACCCGACGGCGTTCGCGATCAACGCCAGCATCGACAAGTCCAAGGTGGCCGCGGCCAAGGAGTTCCTCGCCTTCGCCGCCTCCGAGGAGGCCGGCCAGACGCTCGCCAAGATCGGCATCACCCCGGCCGTGACGAACGACGCCGTGGCCGCGACGTACTTCGGCGTCGCGGGCGCCCCGACCGACGACCTGTCGAATTTCGCGTGGACCACCCACGAGACGCACCCGGAGAACCCGACGTCGGACAAGGCGGCGGGGATCCAGACGGTCCTCAACGACCTGCACACCGCGGTGATGACGGGCTCGACGCCGATCGACCAGGCGATCTCCGAGGCCACGGACCGGGTCAAGAGCGAGGTCGGTCTCTGACCGAAGGCCGGGGAGGGCCCTGAATCCCGGGCCCCTCCCCGGCACCTCCCGCTCGTCACCCGAACTCCGAGGAGTCCCCATGGCCACCGTCGTCACCGACGACCGCACGCGCGCGCCGGGCCGCCGCCTGGCGCCGGGCCCGCGCAGGTCGCGCCCGGGCCGCCGGCTCGCGCGGCGCAACACGTTCATCGGCTGGACGTTCATCCTGCCGAACTTCGTGGGGTTCGCCCTGCTGACGCTCGTGCCCGTGCTGACGCTCTTCTACATGTCGTTCACCAGCTGGAACGTGTTCGGCAAGGCCCCGTGGGTGGGGCTGGCCAACTACACGCGACTGCTGGACGACAAGAGCTTCCACAAGGCCCTGCTCAACACGCTGTACTACGCAGTCGTCCACATCCCGCTGACGCTGGTCGCGGCGCTCGCCCTCGCCCTACTGCTCAACCGGAAGATGCGCGGCGTCGCGTTCTTCCGCACGGTGGCGTTCTTTCCGTACATCACGTCGATCGTGGCCATCGCGGTGGTGTGGAACATGCTGTTCAGCCCCAAGTACGGCCCGATCAACCAGTTCCTCGGCGCCCTCGGCGTGGACCCGACGCCGGGGTGGACGACGTCGGCGGACTGGTCGATGCCCGCCGTACTGATCGTCGGCACGTGGCGCGAGATGGGCTACTACATGCTGCTCTTCCTGGCGGGGCTGCAGACCGTGCCGGCCGAGCTCTACGAGGCCGCGCGCGTCGACGGTGCCGGCGCCTGGCAGCGGTTCTGGAACGTCACCGTCCCGTGCCTGCGCCCCACGACGTTCTTCGTCACGGTGATGCTCACCATCGGCTCGTTCAAGGTGTTCGACCTGATCCTCGTCATGACCAACGGCGGTCCGGGGCAGTCGACCCTCGTGCTGAGCCAGTACATCTTCCAGAAGGGCTTCGGCGAGTTCCAGTTCGGCTATGCGTCCGCGATCTCCGTCGTGCTCTTCCTCCTGTGCATCGTCATCACGATCTTCCAGTACCTGTGGGACAAGCGGAGGGACGCCTGATGCGCGCACGTTCCGCCGGACGCGTGCTGGGCTACGTCGCCCTCGCGGTCGCCACCGTCGCGATGCTCCTGCCGTTCTTCTGGATGGTCGTCTCGTCGCTCAAGCACAACAACGACGTGTTCACCGTCCCGGTGCAGTGGCTGCCGGACCCGGTCGTCTGGCACAACTACCTCGAGATCTGGCAGCGGGCGGACATGACGACGTGGCTGCGCAACACGCTGCTGCTCGCCGTGGTCGTGACCGCGCTGCAGGTCTTCACCGGCAGCTTCGCGGCCTACGGGTTCGCCCGGATGCGGTTCCCCGGTCGCGACGTGCTGTTTCTCGCCTACATCGGCACGATGGCGGTGCCGTGGCAGTCGTACATGATCCCGCAGTTCGTGCTCATGTCGAAGATCCACCTCAACGACACCCTCTGGTCGATCATCGCGCTGCAGGCGTTCGGCGCGTTCGGCGTGTTCCTCATGAAGCAGTACTTCGAGTCCATCCCCGACACGCTCAACGAGGCGGCCCGCATCGACGGGCTCTCGGAGTACGGCATCTGGCGACGCATCATGATGCCGCTGTCGGTACCCGCCATCGCCTCGCTGACGCTGCTGACCTTCGTCACCACGTGGAACGACTACCTCGGCCCGCTCATCTACCTGCGCAGCGCGCAGAACTGGACCATCCAGCTGGGCCTCAAGACGTTCGTCAGCCAGTACAACGCCGAGTACGCGCTCATCGTGACGGGCTCCGTGCTGTCGGTGCTGCCCATCGCGGTGATCTTCCTGCTCGGCCAGCGGTACTTCGTCGAGGGCATCGCGACGACGGGGGTGAAGGGGTGAGCGCTGCCGCGGGGGCGGCGGCGCCGCCCCGTCCCCGCCGGGCCGTCTCGGCGCAGGTGTACTCGACGGTGTTCGGCACGCTCCTGACGGGGCTCGTGGTCGATGCGCTGCTCCTGGTCACCTGCCTGCCGCTCGTCGTCATGCTGCTGACCACCGACCCTGCGCGTTCCTGGCCCGCGCTCGCCCTGCTCGCGCCGCTCACCGCACCCGCGCTGGTCGCCGCGTTCGCGGTGTTCGCGCACGTGGCCGACGACGGCGCCCCGACGCCCGTCCGCACGTTCTGGTGGGCGTACCGGCGGCACGCGCGGCGTGCGCTCGTGATCGGCGCGGGCCTGACGGCGCTCGCCGTGGTCGGCGTCGTCGACCTGCGCGTCGTGGGCGGCCACCCCGTGGGGGCGGTCGCGACCCCGGTGATCGCCGTCGTGCTCGTGCTCGCGGCGCTGACCGGCGTCGTCGCGCTCGTGGCGGTGGCCGAGCTGCCCGGCACGCCGCTGCGCGACCTGCTCAAGGCCGCCCTGTTCCTCGCGGTGCGCGGCTGGCACCTGGCGGGTGCGGCGCTGGTCGTGCTCGCACTGCTCGGCGGGGTCGTCGCCGTGAAGCCTGCCCTGGGGCTCGGGCTGCTGCCGGCCCCGCTGCTCTACGTCGCCTGGGGCGCCGCGCGGTTCGCGCTGCGCACGGCGATGCCCGACGTCCGGCCCGCGCGGCCGCTGGAGGAGAACGCATGACGACCACCGCCGAAGGGCTCGCCACCGCCGTGGGCCCTGCCGTCGAGAAGGCGCTCGCCACGCTGCTGAGCAGCGCGCGCGCCTTCGGCGACAGCTACCCCGACGACACGACGCGCGACAATCGCTACGCGCTGCGGCCCGCCGACGCCACCCACGCCGCCGGGGCCAACCGCGGCTGGACCACCAGCTTCCCGGCCGGCATGCACTGGCTCGCATGGGAGCTGACGGGCCAGGACGAGTTCCGCGTCCACGGTCTGCGCCACGCACGATCCTTCGACCGCCGGGTGCGCGCGGGCGACGACCTCGAGACACACGACCTCGGGTTCCTCTACACCCTCTCGTGCGTGGCCCCCTGGCGGTTGCTCGCTGGCACCGAGGGAGCTGCGAGCGACGAGGACCGCGCCGCCGCGGCAGCCGCACGCGACGCTGCCTTGCTCGCGGCCGACCACCTCATGGGGCGCCTGCTCGAGCCGGCCGGCATCGTCCAGGCGTGGGGCGACCTGACCGACCCTGCGCAGCGGGGGCGGACGATCATTGACTCGCTCATGAACATGCCGCTGTTGTCATGGGCCGGCGAGCAGACCGGCGACCCGCGATACGCGGACGCCGTGCGCCGCCACACCGCCCAGCTGCGCGAGCACATGCTGCGGCCCGACGACTCGACGGTCCACACCTTCTACTGGGACCCCGTTACCGGCGAGCCGCTGCGCGGCGCCACCGAGCAGGGCGCCTTCGACGACTCCTGCTGGGCGCGGGGTCAGGCCTGGGGCATCTACGGGTTCGCCCTCAACCACCTGGCCACGGGCGACCCCGAGCTGCTCGACGCCGCCGAGCGCTGCGCCGCGTACTTCCTCGACCACCTGCCGGCCGACCAGGTGCCGTACTGGGACCTCGTCCACACCGACGGGTCGGCCGAGCCGCGCGACTCCTCGGCCGCGGCGATCGCGGTGTGCGGGCTGCGCGAGCTCGCGGGCGCCGTCGGCGACGCGGATCGCGCCGCGCGGTACACGGCCGCCGCAGACGCGATGCTGCTGAGCCTCGTCGAGCACTGCACGCCGGGCGCGGAGGGCGTCGACTCGGACGCGCTGCTGCTGCACGCGGTCTACGACGCGCCCAAGGGCAACGGTGTGGACGAAGGCTGCCTCTGGGGCGACTACTTCTACCTCGAGGCGCTGGTGCGCACCGTCCGGCCCGACTGGGCGCGGTACTGGTGACCCGCCCCTGTCTGCCCCACGGAGGCGGCGCATGATCCTCGACCGGTTCCGCCTCGACGGGAAGGTGGCCCTCGTGACCGGCACCTCGCGCGGGCTCGGCCAGGGCATCGCGGTGGCGCTCGCGGAGGCGGGTGCCGACATCGCGCTGCTCGACCGCTCGCCCGCGAGCCGGACGGCGGCACGGGTCGAGGCGCTCGGGCGGCGGGTCCACGCGGTGCAGCGCGACCTGGCCGCCGCGACGCCCGCCGAGCTCGAGTCGGCCGTCACCGAGGTGGTCGAGACGCTCGGACGGCTCGACGTGCTCGTCAACAACGCCGGCACGATTCGGCGTGCACCCGCCGCCGAGCACCCGGCCGCCGCCTGGGACGAGGTGCTGGCGGTCAACCTCGATGCCGTCTTCCACCTGTCGCAGGCCGCGGGGCGCCGCATGCTCGCCCAGGGCTCGGGGAAGATCGTGAACGTCGCGTCGATGCTGTCCTTCCAGGGCGGCATCACCGTGCCCGGGTACGCGGCGTCCAAGCACGCGGTCGCGGGGCTGACCAAGGCGCTGGCCAACGAGTGGGCGGGCCGCGGCGTGAACGTCAACGCCGTCGCGCCCGGGTACATGGTCACGGACAACACCGCCCCGATCCGCGCGGACGAGGCACGCGAGAGGTCGATCGCGGACCGGATCCCGGCCGGCCGCTGGGGCACGCCCGACGACGTCGCCGGCGCGTTCGTGTACCTCGCGTCCGCGGCGTCGGACTACGTCCACGGCGCGATCATCCCGGTCGACGGCGGCTGGCTGGTCCGCTGACACGAAGAAGAAGGAGAACCGATGGAACAGCGGTACGCGACCCACCCCGCCCAGGTCCCGGGTATGACGACGTCGGACCTGCGAGAACGGTTCCTCGTCGAGGACGTGTTCATCCCGGGCGAGGTGTCGCTGACCTACACGCACCACGACCGGATCGTGCTCGGCGGGGCGATGCCCGCCGGCCAGGAGCTGCCGCTGCCGACGTTCGCGGAGATCCGCTCGGACTACTTCCTCGAGCACCGCGAGGTCGGCATCGTCAACGTCGGCGGCACGGGCACGGTCAGCGCCGACGGCGCGGTCCACACCCTCCCGAAGGGCGCATGCCTCTACCTGGGCCGCGGGGTACGCGACGTCGTCTTCGCCGACGCCCCGGCGTCCGACGGCGAGGGCGGCGCCCAGTTCTACCTGTTCTCCGCGCCGGCGCACACCACGTTCCCGACGGCGCTCGTGCTGCCCGAGGAGGCGACGGTTCGCGAGCTGGGCGACCAGGAGACGTCGAACCGGCGCACCCTGCGGCAGTACATCCACGAGAAGGGCGTGCAGTCCTGCCAGGTCGTCATGGGCGTGACGACACTGCACGCGGGCTCGATGTGGAACACCATGCCGGCCCACACGCACGACCGGCGCACCGAGTGCTACCTGTACTTCGACGTGCCCGCCGACGCGCGCGTGATCCACCTGTGCGGGCAGCCGGAGGAGACGCGGCACCTGGTGGTCGCCGACCGGCAGGCCGTGGTCTCTCCGTCGTGGTCGATCCACTCCGGCGTGGGGACGGCCGCCTACTCGTTCGTGTGGGCGATGGCGGGGGAGAACCAGGCGTTCGACGACATGGACGCGGTGCCGCCGACGGCGCTGCGCTAAGCCGGCGCGGGCAGGTCGAGGCCCGGCTCAGGCCCCGAGCGCCGTCGCGAGGCGGTGGCAGCGGGCCGGGTCCTCGGTCAGCCCGTGCTCCAGCCCCCAGAGCCAGTAGTCCGTGACCCGCCAGACGGCCCACGCGGGCGCGAGCTCGGGGTCGAGGGCCGCCGCACCGACGAGGGCGGCGAACCAGCGCGGGATCTCGGCGTCGGACATCTCGTCGACGCGGTGCCACAGGACGTCGACGGCGGTGCGCTCGGCGTCGCCGGCGAGGAGCACCGGGTCGACGACGCGCCAGCCGCCGTCGGACCCGCGCAGCACCTGCGCGTAGTGGAGGTCGCCGTTGACGGCGACGAGCTCGCGCCGGCCCGTGAGGATCGCGGCGGCGGCGGCCTCGGCGGCGGCGAGGAACCGCTCGCGGAACGGCCTGCCCAGCCGGGACCAGGCGGTGCGCAGCGCGGGCGTGCGCTCGCGGACCACGTCCGACGTCTGCGGCAGGCCGGCGGCGACGTCGGCCGGGACCGGGACGGCCAGGCGCCGCGCCACCCGGCCGATCTCACCGACGGCCAGCCCGAGCGGCTCGTGCGCGAGCGTCGCCGGGCCGAGCCGCTCGAGGAGGAGCACCCCCGCGGTGCGGTCGGTGCGGAGCAGCTCGACGGCGCCGTGCTCCCGCCAGAAGGCCAGCGCCGCGGCGAGCGGGCCGACGTCCTGCGACGGCGGGCTCAACCGGAGCACCGACGCCGACCCGTCCGCGCGGACGGGGACCACGAGGGCGTGCGACCCGTGCGAGACGGGGCCGTCGAGAGCCAAGGACCAGCGGTCGCACCACGCGTCGACCGTCGCCGGCAGGGCCGCGAGCCACGCCCGGTCGGGCGCCGTCGCGGCCCACCACCGAGGCATCGCCCGGTACGCCGCGGGAATCTCGACGGGCACGGCGCCAGGCTACGGGCCTGGCGTCGCGCTCACGCCTGCCGCCGGGGGCTGCGTGGGGTACTGGGTCGGGTACTGCGTGGGGTACTGGGGCGGCACCGGCTGCTGCGCGGCCGCGGCCTGGCGCTGCCAGTACCGCTCCTCGCTGGGGATGAGGATCCACAGCGCGATGTAGGCCAGGATCTGCGGGCCGGGCAGGAAGATCGAGGCGACGGTCAGGAGCCGGACGACGGTGCGCTCCCAGCCGAAGCGGTCGGCGACGGCGGCGCACACGCCGCCGAGCATGCGGCCGTCGGCGGGACGGTAGAAGGGACGGTTGGCGGGCGGGGCGGGGTAGCCCTGCGGGCCGGCGTTGGGGTTCGGGGTCTGCGTGCTCATGACTCGAGAGTGCCGCACGCCGCCAGCCCCTCGCCATCGGGTGCCGCCCGGGTCCGTCCCTGATCTCGCCCCCGGCGGGACCCCGAGAGCGGGGCCAAGGGCGTGGCGCACATCACGTAACCACTTGCGCAGTCTTGCTCAGTTTTTGCAGCACCAAGGCTAGAGTCAGGCCCATGTCAAGGCGTCTCGCCGAGGTGGCGAAGAAGGTCGGTGTCAGCGAGGCCACCGTGAGCCGCGTGCTCAACGGGAAGCCGGGGGTGTCGGAGTCGACGCGGGCGGCGGTGCTGACCGCGCTCGACGTGCTGGGGTACGAGCGCCCGGTCAAGCTCCGCGGTGAACGCGGGCGCCTGGTGGGCCTGGTGCTGCCCGAGCTGGTCAACCCGATCTTCCCCGCGTTCGCCGAGGTGGTGGGGGGCGCGCTCGCGCAGCAGGGCTACACGCCCGTGCTGTGCACGCGCAGCGCCGGGGGCGTCTCCGAGGCCGACTACGTCGACCTGCTGCTCGGCCAGCAGGTGTCGGGCGTGATCTTCGCGGGCGGCTTCTACGCGGAGCGCAGCAAGGACCACGCGCACTACCGCCTGCTGCGCGACCGCGGCCTGCCGGTCGTCCTCATCAACGGCGCGATCGAGGAGCTCGACTTCCCGCGCGTGTCCTGCGACGACCTCGTCGCCGTCCACCTCGCCCTCGGCCACCTGGCGTCGCTGGGCCACACGCGCGTGGGCCTGCTGCTCGGCCCGGTCGACCACGTCCCCTCCGAGCGCAAGCTCGCTGCGGCGCGCGCGTGGTTCGAGCGCCGCGGGACCCCGCTCGACGACGAGCTCGTGGTGCACTCGCAGTACTCGCTCGAGAGCGGCCAGGCCAGCGTGAACCGCCTGCTCGACGCCGGGGTGACGGCCGTGGTGTGCGCCTCGGACCCCCTGGCGCTGGGTGCAGTCCGGGCCGCACGCCGGGCCGGCCTGAGCGTCCCACGCGACCTGTCGGTGGTGGGCTTCGACGACTCCGCGCTCATGAACCTCACCGACCCCGCACTGACCACGGTCCGGCAGCCGATCGAGCCCATGGGCCGCGCCGCCGTCGACCTCCTGGCCGCGCTCGTGGCCGGCGAGGACGTGCCGCACGAGGAGCTGCTCTTCGAGCCGGAGCTCGTCGTGCGCGGCTCGACGACGGTCGCGCCGGCGCGGCGCGCTGCCGTGTCATAGATGGAGACTTGGTCACGGAAGGTGTCGACTTCTTGCGCGGCCCATGTCGAGTGCTTACGCTCCGTGCATGACGACGACGTCGACCCTCGGGCGAGCGACCGACGACGGTGCGCGCGAACCGGCCGCGTGGTGGCGCCACGCGGTGATCTACCAGATCTACCCGCGCAGCTTCGCGGACGGGAACGGCGACGGCACGGGTGACCTCGCGGGAGCCCGCGCCCGCCTGCCTTACCTCGAGCGGCTCGGCGTCGACGCCGTCTGGTTCACCCCCTGGTACCTCTCCCCGCTGGCCGACGGCGGCTACGACGTCGCCGACTACCGCGCGATCGACCCGCGGTTCGGCACCCTCGAGGAGGCCGAGGCCTTCATCCGCGAGGCGCTCGCCCGCGGCATCCGCACGATCGTCGACGTCGTCCCCAACCACGTCTCCGAGCAGCACCCCTGGTTCCGGGCAGCGCTAGCCGCCGGCCCGGGGTCACCGGAGCGCGACCGGTTCTGGTTCCACCCCGGCAAGGGCGAGCACGGCGAGGAGATGCCCACGCAGTGGGTCTCCGACTTCCAGGGCTCGACGTGGACCCGCACCACCGACCCCGACGGCACGCCGGGGGAGTGGTACCTGCACCTGTTCTCGCCGGCGCAGCCCGACCTCAACTGGGACCACCCGGACGTGCGCCGCGAGCACGAGGAGATCCTGCGGTTCTGGTTCGACCGCGGCGCCGCGGGCATCCGCATCGACTCCGCGGCCCTGCTGTTCAAGGACCCCGCGCTCCCCGAGGTCCCGCAGCGACCCGGGCCGGGCGACCACCCGCACGTCGACCGCGACGAGCTCCACGACGTCTACCGAGCCTGGCGTGCGATCGCCGACTCGTACGACGACCCGCGCGTCCTGGTGGGCGAGGTGTGGCTGCCCGACGTCGAGCGGTTCACGCGGTTCCTGCGCCCGGACGAGATGCACACGGCGTTCAACTTCGACTTTATGGCCCGGCCATGGGAGCCCGCTGCGCTGCGCGAGTCGATCACCATGACCCTTGCCGCGCACCGCCCGGTCGGGGCCACACCCACCTGGGTGCTGTCGAACCACGACGTGACCCGGCCCGTGACGCGGTACGGCCGCGCCGACTCGAGCTTCGCGTTCACGCGCAAGCGCTTCGGCACCCCCACCGACCTGGCGCTCGGCACCCGCCGCGCCCGCGCAGCCGCGCTGCTCGTGGCCGCGCTGCCCGGCGCGATGTACGTCTACCAGGGCGACGAGCTCGGCCTGCCGGAGGTCGAGGACCTGCCGCCGGAGCTCATCGAGGACCCGATGCACTTCCGCTCCGGCGGCGTCGACCCAGGCCGCGACGGCTGCCGGGTCCCCCTTCCCTGGACGCGCACGGGCTCGTCGCACGGCTTCGGGCCCGACGGCGGCACCGACCCGTGGCTGCCGCAGCCGGCCGCCTGGACCGACTACGCCGTCGACGCCCAGGAGGCCGACGCCGGTTCGATGCTCCACCTGTACCGCGAGGTGCTGCGCCTGCGGCGCCACCTCCCCGAGCTGGCCGACGCCGGGCTCACCTGGATCGGCACCGAGGGCGACGACGTCGTCGCCTTCCACCGCGGCGAACGCTTCGCGTGCGTCGTGAACCTGGGCACCCAGCCCGCACCCCTGCCCGACGGCGAGGTGCTGCTCGCCAGCGGACCGCTGACCGACGGCCGCGCTGCGCCGTCGGACACCGCCGTCTGGCTGCGCCTGGAGAGACCGAGACCACCAGCACGACCGAGTTCACACGAGGAGAGACGATGAAGTCCACCTACCGCGCTGCGGCCTTCGGCCTCGCCGGGGCCATGGCGCTCAGCCTGACCGCCTGCTCGTCGGGCGGTTCCAACCAGGGCGACTCGGCGAGCTCCGGCGGCAAGACCACGCTGCGTGTCGTGTCGCTGCTGCCCGGGTCGGAGCAGGCCGCCATCGACGCGTTCAACCAGCAGGTCACGGAGTTCGAGGCCGCGAACCCCAACATCGACATCGTGCCCGAGGAGTACGAGTGGAAGGCGACCACGTTCGCCGCCCAGCTCGCCGGCGGCACGCTGCCCGACGTGTTCGAGATCCCCTTCACCGACGCCAAGACGCTCATCGCCAACGGCCAGCTTGCCGACATGGACAAGCAGTTCCACACGCTCGCCTACGCCGACAAGTTCAACCCCGCCATCCTCGAGGCCGGCACCGGCGAGGACGGCAAGGTCTACGCCATCCCGGCCAAGAACGTCTACGGCATCGGCCTCCACTACAACCGCAAGCTCTTCGAGTCGGCGGGCCTCGACCCCGACAAGCCGCCGACGACGTGGGACCAGGTGGCGGAGGACGCGAAGAAGATCGCGGACGCCAACCCCGGGGTGGCCGGCTATATGCAGATGTCGCAGAACAACACCGGCGGCTGGCAGCTGACCGTGCAGACGTACGCCCGCGGCGGCCGCGTCCAGGAGATCGGCTCGGACGGCAAGGCGACGTCGACGCTCGACAACCCGGCCACGGTCGAGGCGCTCCAGTGGCTCAAGAAGATGCGGTGGCAGGACAACTCGCTCGGCTCCAACTACCTGCTCGACTGGGGCACCATGAACGAGGCGTTCGCCGCGGGCCAGGTCGCGATGTACACGTCGGGCTCCGACGTCTACACCTCGATGGTCCAGTCCAACGGCCTCGACCCCGCCACCTACGGTCTCGCTGCGCTGCCGCTCGAGGGCGACCACGCCGGCGTGCTCACCGGCGGCACCCTCGCCGCCGTGCCGGCCAACGCGTCCGAGGCGGCGAAGGACGCCGCGATCAAGTGGATCGACTTCTTCTACACGGCCAAGCTGGTCGACAAGGACCGTGCCGTGGCCGACGCGAAGACGCTCGTCGCCAACAACCAGCCCGTCGGCACGCCCGTGCTGCCCATGTTCAGCAAGGAGCAGTACGAGCAGAACCAGGAGTGGATCAAGGACTACGTCAACGTGCCGCTCGACCACATGACGAGCTACACGGACTCCATGTTCGACCTCCCGCTCGTCGGCGAGCCGTCACGCCGCACGCAGGAGATCTATGCGCTGATGGACCCCGTGGTCCAGGCCGTGCTGACCGACAAGAACGCCGACGTCGAGAAGCTCTTGACCGACGCGAACACTCAGGCGCAGGCGCTGCTCGACCAGGAGTGACATGGTCCAGACACCCGTGACCAGCACGTCGGTGCGGGCCTCGCCCGTGCCCGCCCCGACCCGCCCGCGCCGGACCCCCGCCACCCCCGTGGTGGCGTGGGTCCGGCGCGGCGGGCTGCACGAACTCGTGTTCCTCCTGCCGACGCTCGCGATCTTCGGGGTGTTCTCCTGGTTCCCGATCGTGCGGTCGGTCGTCATGAGCTTCCAGCACACCAACCTCGTCGCACCCCCGACGTGGGTGGGCTGGGACAACTTCGCGTTCGTCCTCCACGACCCGCTGCTGGGGACGGCGGTGCGCAACACGCTGTGGTTCGCGCTGCTCGCGCTGCTCCTCGGGTATCCGGTGCCACTGGTCGTCGCCGTGCTCATGAGCGAGGTGCGGCGCGCCAAGGGCCTGTACTCCGCGCTCGCCTACCTCCCCGTCGTCGTGCCGCCCGTGGTGTCGGTGCTGCTGTGGCGGGTGTTCTACAACGCCTCGCCCACCGGCGTCTTCAACACGATCCTCGGGTGGGTGGGCCTCGGGCCGTACCCGTGGCTGCAGGACCAGACGTGGGCCATGCCGTCGCTGGTGCTCGCCGCGACCTGGGCCGGCGCGGGCGGGACCGTCATCATCTACCTCGCCGCGCTCGTGTCCGTGCCGCCCGAGCTGTACGACGCCGCCGAGGTCGACGGCGCCGGCGTCTGGCGCAAGGTCTGGCACGTGACCATGCCGCAGCTGCGGGGCGTCCTGTTCATCACGCTGATCCTGCAGATCATCGCCACGGCCCAGGTGTTCCTCGAGCCGTACCTGTTCACCGGGGGCGGCCCGGCCAACGCCACGCTCACCGTGCTGCTGCTCATCTACCGGTACGCGTTCCAGAACTCCCTGGGCGGCAACTACGGCGCTGCGACGGCGCTGAGCCTGATGCTCGCCGTGGTGCTGGCCCTGTTCTCGGCGCTGTACTTCCGCCTCACCAAGGGCTGGAGCCAGTGATGGCCGCACCCGTGCAGACCGCCGACCGCACCGCGGTCTCGACCTCCGACTGGCGCCGGCCCGGCGTGCGCGGGGGGCTCGGCGGCGTGCAGCTGCTGCTGCTGGCGCTGCTGGTCGTCGTCGGGCTGGGGCCGCTGCTCCTGCTCGCGAAGTTCGCGGTCACGCCGACGCAGGACATCCTGCGGACGCCCATGGACGTCTTCCCGCACGGCATCGCGTGGTCGAACCTCGACAAGGCCTGGAACGACGTCCAGGTCTCGCACTTCTTCCTCAACACGGTGTGGCTCGCGGCGGGATCGTGGGCCTCTCAGCTCCTCGTGGCGACGACGGGTGGCTTCGTGCTGTCCGTGCTCCGCCCCGCGTACGGGAAGCTGGTCGAGGCGCTCCTGCTCGCGACCTTGTTCATCCCCGCCGTGGTGCTGCTGGTGCCGCTCTACCTGACGATCCTCCACCCGCCGCTGCTGCGGGTCTCCCTCATCAACAGCTTCTGGGCGGTGTGGCTGCCAGCCGGGGCGTCGGCCTTCAGCGTGCTGCTGGTGCGGCGCTTCTTCGACTCGCTGCCGCGCGAGGTGTTCGAGGCCGCGCGCGTGGACGGGGCCGGGCCCTACCGGCTGTTCTGGTCCGTGGTGCTGCCGATGTCGAAGCCGATCCTCGGCGTCGTCTCGGTGTTCGCCGTGATCGCAAGCTGGAAGGACTTCCTCTGGCCGCTGCTCGTGCTCAAGGACCCGTCCATCCAGCCGCTGTCGGTGCGCCTGCCCTCCATCGCGGGCACCACGGACCTGGGCGTGTTCCTGGCGTCGCTGGCGATCGCGACCCTCATCCCGGTCGCGATGTTCCTGCTGTTCCAGCGACTGTTCCTCAGCGGTGCCGGGCTGGGCGGGGCGGTCAAGGGCTGAGGACGGCCGCGAGCCTGCGCGACGACGCCGCCGCGAACTCGGGCCAGCGCGTCGCGTAGCAGGGAACCCGCGGGCGGCGACGGGGACGTCGACGGGGGGTCCATGAAGCGCGTTGTCAGCCCCAGGGCGGGCCGGGGACCCCGGTGCCCCTGACAAGCCATCCGGGGGCTGGGCGTTGTCAGGCCCAGGTCGCGCCAGGGATCCCTGCGCCCCTGACAAGTCGCCCGCGATGGCTGCGATGGCTGCGATGGCCGCGATGGTCCCGAGGCTACGAGGCCGCCGGGTGCGGGTGGAGGGAATTCCGCGCTTGCGCGGCCCTCCCGCCGGGATGCGCCAGCCTATGCGCTTCCCGTCAGCGCTTACGGCGCGTTGTCACCGAGCGCCGTGTCGAACGCCGTGAGCAGGCGCTCGCCGAAGAGCACGAACCGCACGTGCTCGACGCCGTCGCCGGGCCACGCACGGACCGCACCCACGGCGGCGGCCGCGGCGTCGTCGGGCGACCAGCCGTAGGCGCCCGCGCCCACCGCGGGGAAGGCGACGGTGCGGGCGCCGAGCTCGGCGGCGACGTCGAGCGAGCGGGTGAAGCACGAGGCGAGCAGCGCCGGGTCGGTCTGGCCGCGGGTCCGGTTCGGGCCGACCGTGTGGATGACCCACCGGGCGGGCAGCTCGAAGGCGGGTGTCGCGACGGCGTCGCCGACGGGGAGCCCGTTGCGACGGAGCTTCCGGCAGGCGTCCAGCAGCCGCGGCCCTGCCGCGGCGTGGATCGCGCCGTCGACCCCGCCGCCGCCGAGCAGCGAGGAGTTGGCTGCGTTGACGATCGCGTCGACGTCGACGCGTGTGATGTCGCCGAGCTCCGTGGTGATCCGCACGTTTCGACCCTACGGCGGGGAGGGAACCTCAGGCGGCGTGGGCCTGCGCGACCAGGGCGGGGCGGAAGGCGCCGTGCCCGACAAGTGCGTCCAGTGCGGCCCGCACCAGTGGAGCAAGGCTCTCGCGCCGCCAGACGAGGGACAGCGTGGTGCTCTCGGCTCCCGGCACGGTGCGGAACACGACGCCTGGGTGCGATGCCGTGGCGAGCACCGCCGGCAGGAAGGTCACGCCGAGGCCCGCGGCGACGAGGGCCAGCGCCACTGATGCGTGGTCGGTTGTGGCTCCTTCGATCGGGGTGAAGCCGGCACGAGCGCACATGCGCCGGATGACCGGATCGAGGGCCGATCCCGGGCCGGGGAGGACGAACGCCTCGGTGCGCAGGTCCCCGAGTGTGATGGCCTCGGCCCTTGCGAGCGGATGGCCCTCCGGCAGTGCGAGGAGCAGCTCGTCGGCGTGGGCCGGTGCGCTCGCGAGGTCGGTCGCGGTCACCGCGCCGCGCACGATGCCGAGGTCCAGGCGGCCCTCGCTGAGCTCGGCGGTGATCTCGGCGGACAGCAGGCCGGGGCGGACCTTGAGCGCGGCGTCGGGCAGGGCCACGCGCAGCGCCTTCGCGATGCCCGGCAGAAGCGCCTGCCCGGCGCAGTGGGTGAGCCCGAGCCGCAGCACGTCGGCACCGCCGGCGGCGATCCGGCGCACGGCCGCCTCGGACTCCTCGACGGCCGCGAGGATGTGCGTGGCGTCGCGGGCGAGGCGCTGCCCGGCCGGGGTGAGGGTCACCTGCCGGGTGGTGCGGTCGAGCAGCTTGGCGCCCACCTCGGACTCGAGCTGGCGGATCGCCTGGGACAGCGCGGGCTGTGTCAGGTGGAGCTGCTGGGCCGCGCGGCTGAAGTGCAGGGTGCGGGCGAGGCCCGCGAAGTACCGGATGTGGCGCAGCTCCATCAGATGACCTCCCGGTCGATCCAGGTCTCGCAAGTGGCGCAGAACCGATAAAAGGTTCACGGGTGACATTCGGGCCGGTCAAGGGAGAGATCCACCAGACGAGACGTCCCGGCAAGAGTTAACAGACCGGTAGCCGTGGCGCAACGTGGCCGTTACACGCCGGCTGACGAACTGCCCGGACGGCGTGGAACGCGACACCTGGCAGCGATTGATAACCAAGAACGGTCACATCTAGTGGTGTTTGTGATGACACAAGACGGCAATATCCCCGAATCCCCCGCGTGATCTGTGGTTCCTACTTTTCCCGGTGTGCTGACAGCGGCCCTGTGAGAGCGCAGGGCCTTCAGCTCGTCAGACCCGTCACCGAAAGGTAGGGCAATGACTGAGAAGTTCGATCTCCTGGACGAGAAGGCCACCAGCGGCGTCTCCCGCCGCAGCTTCCTGCAGGCCGTCGGCATCGGTTCCTCCGCCGGGGTGATGCTGGGTGCCATGGGCGCGATCGGCCTGGCGCCGACCGCGTCCGCGAACAGCAACGGTCCGGGTGGCCTGGCGCACAAGCAGGACTGGCGGTGGCGCCCACCGACCAGGGGTGACTTCTACGCCAAGGGCAAGGAGAACCAGAAGCACGTCATCGTCATCGGCGCGGGCCCCGCCGGCCTCTGTTCGGCCTACGAGCTGCAGAAGGCCGGGTACAAGGTCACGGTGCTCGAGGCCCGCCACCGCCCTGGTGGCCGCACGCTCACCGTGCGCCCGGGGGACAAGGAGACGGACATCGACGGCGTCACCCAGGTCGCCAACTGGGACGACGGCATCTACATGAACTGCGGCGCCGGCCGTATCGCTCAGTGGATGGTCACGATGGACTACTACAAGGAGCTCGGCGTCCCGTACCAGGTCATGACCAACGCCAACGCCGAGGCCTACCTCTACAACGAGAACCGCGGATCGACCCCGGGCAACCCGACCAAGTACCGCACGGCGAAGGCGGACTTCTACGGAACGGTGGGCGAGCTGCTCACCTACGCCACGGACCAGGGCGCCCTCGACTCGAAGCTGACGGAGGAGGACAAGGTCAACCTCAAGTCCTTCCTCAGCTCCGTCGGCTCGCTGCGCAACGGCGTGTACTGGGACGCCCCCACCCACTCCAACCGCGGCTACTCCGAGTACCCGACGGCGTGGAACTTCGCGGAGACCGAGCTCCCGCCGACCCGCCCGACCATGTCGGAGACCCTGGCGAGCCGGTTCGGCAACTACTTCCAGTTCGAGCACAACTGGGAGCAGGCCATGCTCATGTTCCAGCCCGTCGGCGGAATGGACACGACCTACCAGTACTTCGTGCGCGCCATCGGCCAGCAGAACGTGTTCTTCAACTCTCCGGTCACCGGAGTGGAGAACACCTCCGACGGCGTCAAGGTCACCTACAAGGACAAGTACTCCAAGAGCTACCAGCTCACCGCGGACTTCGCCGTCGTCGCCTCACCGGCGCACATCGCGCGGGGCTTCACCAGCAACTGGGGAACGGACATCGACACCGGCCTCGGCGAGTTCGCCAAGGGCTCGGCCGCGGGCAAGATCGGCCTGCAGTACAAGTCGCGCTGGTGGGAGACCGACCACAACATCTACGGCGGCATCACCGAGACCGACATGGACCTCCAGCACATCTGGTACCCGTCCTACGGCTACGGCCAGCAGAAGGGCCTGATCGTCGGCTACTACAACACCGGCACCGCTGCCAGCACCTACGGGGCGCTGGCTCCGCAGGACCGTCAGGCCCGCGCCGTCGCGCAGGGCGTGAAGATCCACGGCGAGAAGTACGCCACGGAGCTGGAGCAGTCGTTCTCGGTCGCCTGGCACAAGGTGCCCTACATCGAGGGTTCCTGGGCCTACCCGAACCAGAACTCCGAGTACTTCCAGAAGCTCCAGGCGGGCGCGGACAACGTGTTCTTCGCCGGCGACTGGATGTCCGAGGTCTCCGCGTGGCAGCACGGCGCCTTCTGGGCCGCGCGTTACGCCGTGCAGGCGCTTCACGAGAAGGCCCTGGCCACCGTCTGATCCTCGCCCCCAGGTGCCTGGCCGTCCGTCCAGGGCGGCCGGGCACCACCCCACCGTCAGCAAACCCCAGGCGTCAGCGCCAAGACCAAGGAGTCACCGAAATGGGCATGCTCAAGCCGTGGCACGTCATCGTGATGGTCGCTATCGTCCTGCTGCTGTTCGGGGCGCAGCGCCTGCCTGACCTGGCGCGCAGCGTCGGTCAGTCGCTCAAGATCTTCAAGAACGAGGTCAAGGACCTCACCGCCGACGGCGAGCAGGCGCACGCGACGACGCCGGCGGCGGCGCACGCGGCGACGCCTGAGGCCTGACCGGCGAGGGCGGTGAAGCCGTGCTCGACATCAACGCCGGTGAGCTGCTGATCATCGCCGTGCTCGCACTCGTCCTCATCGGGCCTGAGCGCCTGCCGCAGTACGTGCAGCAGCTCGCCACGTTCGCCCGCAAGGCCAAGGGGCTGCTCGCCGAGGCGAAGGACCGGGTCACCGACGAGCTCGGCCCCGAGGTCGGCGACATCGACTGGGCGCAGCTGGACCCGCGGAGGTACGACCCACGCTCCATCGTCCGCGAGGCGCTGCTCGACGACCTTCTGCCAGGCGGCGTCCGGCGCCCCGCCGGGTCGGTAGAGGAGGTCGTCGGGCGGCGGCCGCAGGGCGCGGTCACCTTGCCGGACGACGGCGCCGGCACGCCGTCCGCCGACAGCGTCGGCAGGCTGTCCGCCGACGGCGCCGGTACCGGCGCGGCCTCCGTGCCCGGCGCCGTCGGCGAACGCCGGACCGAGGCGGCCTGACATGGCGGCGCTGACCTCGGTCCCGGTGCTCGCCGACGCCGACGCCGCGCCGAACGCCCCCGCCCCGGGCGGCCCGGCGTCGGACGGCCGGTCGCGCATGCCCCTGCGGGAGCACCTGACGGAGCTGCGCAAGCGGGCGTTCCTGATTGCCGCCGGCCTGGTCGTCGGAGCGCTGGCGGGGTGGTTGCTGTACGACCCCTTGCTGGAGCTGCTGACGCGCCCGCTGCACCTTGCGGCGTCGACCCAGCACAAGGACATCGCGCTGAACTTCACGGCGCTCGGTTCGCCGCTGGACATCAGGATCAAGGTCTCGCTGTTCCTGGCCGTGCTGGTGACCTGCCCCTGGTGGCTGTACCAGGTCTGGGCCTTCATCACCCCGGGCTTGACCAAGCACGAGAAGCGGTATGCCTACGGGTTCCTCGCCAGCGCCGTGCCGCTGTTCCTGGGAGGTGCGGCCCTCGCCTGGTGGGTGCTGCCGCAGGCGGTGGACATCCTCGCCTCGTTCGTGCCTGACGGGACGTCCCAGCTCGTCAACGCCCAGGACTACCTGACGTTCGTCATGCGGCTGGTGCTGGCTTTCGGGGTCGCGTTCGTGTTGCCGGTGCTGCTGGTCGTGCTCAACTTTGCCGGAATCGTGCGTCACGAGACCCTCGCGCGGGGCTGGCGCTGGGCGGTGCTGCTCGCGTTCGTGTTCGCCGCGGTCATGACGCCGACGCCGGACGCGCTGACCATGGTGCTGGTCGCCGCGCCGATCTGCGTGCTCTACTTCGCGGCGCTCGGCGTCGCGTTCTGGCACGACCGTCGAGTCGAGAGGCGGACCTGACCCGGCCCGCCCGCGGCTACCAGCCGGTCGGCGCGAGCACCTTGCGGATGCGCTTCTCGCTGACCGTGCCGTCTGTACCAAGCTGCTGCGCGAACAGGCTCACGCGCAGCTCCTCGATCTGCCAGCGGGCCTCGGCGAGCTCGGCCGCGCGGGCCGGGTCCGCCGGGCCCGCGGCGTAGGCCGCGCGCGCCTTCGCATATGCCTCCTCCACGTCGTGGATCCGCCAGGCGATCTCGGCGTCCCGGTACGGGTTCGCCTGCGCCTTCTCCAGCCGGTACGACGCCGCGCGGAGGTAGCGCACCAGGTGCGGGAGGCGGCGCGGGGGCGTGGCGCTGACGAACCCGTCGTGGACGAGCGTGGCCGCGTGCTCGCGGACGTCCTGCAGTGTGTTGAGCAGAGCGAGCGACGACGTCGCGCGCACCTCGCTCTCGAGCGTGCGCCAGGCGGCGAGGGCGGCGACGACGTGGCCGGCGACGCGGTACGTCTCGTCCTCGAGATGGCGTCGGACGTGGGTCTTCGCCTCCGTGTACGAGTCGGCATCGCGGATCTGTACGGCAGCGGCGCCCGGCGGCGTCCCCGGGGGGAGGTCGGTATCGCCGCTGGTCAGCGCGATGACGGCGGCGAGCTGCAGCTCCTCGGCCAGGATGTCCGTGGTGCGGTACGGGCTCGCCGCGAGGGTCAGCGCCTGCTTGCCCGTCCAGCGGGACGTCACGCGGCCGGCCGCGAGCCGCGTCTCGGACAGCAGCAGCCGGCGCACCCCGCGGGCGTGCGCCGACGGCTGCGCGACGGCGTCGGCGAGGATGCGCAGCGCGACGGTCGCCTCGCCCTTCGGCCCCGGCTCCTCGACGAGGGCCGGGTACCCGCGCACGACCACCCCTCCGCCGAGATCGGTGGAGACGGCATCGGGCAGGCGCCCGTCGGGCAGTCCTTCGGGCCAGGTGTCGAGCCCGGTCCGCTCGGCGATCGCGCCGCCCGCCGAGGTCGGGGCTGCGGCGCGAGGTCGGGGCCGTCCGCCTCGATCTCCCGCGTCTGCCCCGACCTCGGCGGACGGCGTGAGGGCGGAGGGGGTGGTGGCGGTGGCGGCCGCTGTGCGGGCCTCCTCCAGTGCCAGGCCAACCGCTCCCTTGACCGCCGCGCGCACCGCGGCCTCCGCCTGGGGTGCCAGACGGCGCTGCAGTGCCAGCAGGTCCTTCGACTCGTCGAGCGCGATCCCGCTCGGCGCGCGGCCCCCCGGCGCCTGCCTCCCGCCGGCGTGACCGGCCCCCTGACCGCGACCCGCACCGGCCGCCGTCGTGCCGCCGGCCTCCTGGACGCGGAACGTCATGCGTAGGTGCGCGGGCAGCCGCTCGACCCGCTCGGCGTCCCACGCGTCCTCGGGCACGACGACGTCGCGCAGCGCCCGGACCGCGCGCGTGAACGCGGCGTGGAACGGCTCGGCCATGTCGCCCGCGCGGGTCATGTCCTCCCACGCCGGGGTGCTGGCGCGCAGCCAGGACGCGACGGCCGCACCGACGTCGGGCGCGGGCACGAGCTGCACGCGCACCGCCTTGGGCAGCGAACGGATCGTGGCGACGCACAGCTCCTCGAGCAGGCCCGGCACCATCCAGTCGAAGCCCGCCGGCACAAGGCGGGGGAGCACGGAGAGCGGCACGTGCACGGTGACGCCGTCGGCGTCCTGGCCGGGGCTGAACTGGTACGTCAGCGGCAGGGTGACCTCGCCCTGCGTCCACCGCTCAGGGAAGAGCGACGGGTCCACGGCCTCGACGTCGACCAGGTCCTCGAGGCGGAAAGTCAGCAGGTCCGGGGTGTCGCGGCGGGCCTGCGACCACCAGCGGTCGAAGTGCCGCGCGCTGACCACGGACGCCGGGACGCGCTCGTCGTAGAAGGCGAACAGGTCGTCCTCGGAGGCGACCAGGCCGCGCTGCCGAGAGCGGGCCTCGACCTGCTCCGCCTCCTCCAGCAGACGCCGGTTGTCCGCGAAGAAGCGATGGTGCGTGGTCCACTCGCCCTGGACCAGGGCGTGCCGCACGAACATCTCCCGGGCCGCCTCGGGGTCCACCTTGGCGAACAGCACCGGGCGGTCGCTGACGATCGGGACGCCGTAGAGCAGCACCTTCTCGGTGGCCATCGCGGCGCCCTGCTTGGTGGACCAGTGCGGGTCGGAGTAGGTGCGGCGGGCCAGGTCGCCGGCAAGAGCCTCGGCCCACTCCGGCTGGATGCGGGCGACGTCTCGCGCCCACAGGCGCGACGTCTCGACGAGCTCCCCCGCCATCACCCAGGCCGGCGGCTTCTTGGACAGCGGGGAGCCGGGGAAGATCGCAAACCGGGCGCCGCGTGCGCCGAGGTACTCGTTGCGGGCGCGCTTCGCCTGCTGGCGCAGGGCGCGGGCGCGGGCCTCGCCCTTGAGGTGGGCGACGGAGGAGGCCTTGATCTCGCCCGTGTCCTGCATGCCGATCTGGGAGAGCAGGCCGGAGAGCAGCGCGCGGTGCACCGTCTCGCCGTCCCACTCGCGGCGCAGCTCGCCGCTGCGCGGCTGCGACTTGTCAGGCTCAGAAGCGTCGGGATGCTGGTGCGCTTCTGACAGCTCGGCGACGGGGCGGGGGCCGCGTCCGCGGGAGGACAGGTCGATCCCCAGGTCGTTGGACATCTGGCGCAGCTGCGTCACGACGTCCTGCCACTCGCGCACGCGCAGGAAGTTCAGGTGCTCGCCCTTGCACAGCCGCCGGAACGCCGAGCCGCTGAGCTCGCGCTGCTGCTCGCGCAGGTACTCCCAGAGGTTGAGGTACGAGAGGAAGTCGGACGTCGGGTCGACGAACCGCGCGTGGAGCTGGTCCGCCCGCTCGCGCACCTCGACGGGGCGCTCGCGCGGGTCCTGCACGGAGAGCGCGGCGGAGATGACGGCGACCTCGCGCGCGACGCCCAGCTTCGCGCCCTCGATGATCATGCGCGCCAGGCGCGGGTCCATGGGCAGCTGTGCGAGCTGCCGCCCGACGGCGGTGAGCCGCGTCGTCGTGCGCCCCCCACCCGCGCTCTCAGGCCCAGGGCGCGCCCCGGCGCCCGCTGCCCCTGACAACGCGAGATTGGCCTCGGGGGTGTCAGGGGCAGGGGGCGCTCCGGCGCCTCGTGGCCCTGACACGGTGAGGTCGACGGCGGTGAGGTCGACGGCGGTGAGGTCGACGGCGGTGAGGTCGACGGCGGTGAGGTCGACGGCGGTGAGGTCGACGGTTTCTAGGGCGCCCAGCTCGCGCAGCAGCGCGACGCCGTCGCGCACCGCGCGCGTGTCCGGCGGCTCCACGAAGGGGAAGCGGGCGACGTCGTCGGGCGCCTCGACCACGCCGACCGCGATCATCTGCAGCAGCACGGACGCGAGGGAGGTGCGCAGGATCTCGGGCTCGGTGTACTCGGGCCGGCCCTCGAAGTCGTCCTGCGAGTACAGGCGGATCGCGACGCCGTCGGCCACGCGGCCGGAGCGGCCCGAGCGCTGGTTCGCCGACGCCTGCGAGATGGCCTCGATCGGCAGCCGCTGCACCTTGGTCGCCTTGGAGTAGCGCGAGATGCGGGCCAGGCCCGTGTCGACGACGTAGTGGATGCCGGGGACAGTCAGCGACGTCTCGGCGACGTTGGTGGACAGCACGATGCGCCGCCCTGGGTGCGAGGCGAAGACGCGGTGCTGCTCGGCGGCGGACAGGCGCGAGTAGAGGGGCAGGATCTCGACATGGTCCGGGCGCTTCGGATCGCGCGTCCGCTCGCCGAGGCGACCCTCCAGCGCGTCGAGCGCGTCGTGGATCTCGCGCTCGCCCGAGAGGAACACGAGGATGTCGCCCGGGCCGCAGGTCATGAGCTCGTCGCAGGCCTCGACGATGCCGGTGACGAAGTCCTTCTCTTCGCCCTTGCCCTTCCGCAGGCCGGACTCCGGGTCGACGTCGGGCGCGAGCGGCCGGTAGCGGATCTCCACCGGGTACGTGCGCCCCGAGACCTCGACGACAGGTGCCGCCTTCGGGAGGACCTCGACGACCGCGTCGGGCGCGCCGCCGATCTCTGCGAGGTGCGACGGCGAGAAGTGCGCCGCGAACCGCTCGGAGTCGATGGTCGCGGACGTGATGACGACCTTGAGGTCCGGCCGCCGTGGCAGCAGCCGGGACAGGTACCCGAGCAGGAAGTCGATGTTGAGCGACCGCTCGTGCGCCTCGTCGATGACGATCGTGTCGTACGCCAGCAGGTCCGGGTCCCGCTGGATCTGCGCGAGCAGGATCCCGTCGGTCATGACCTTGACGAGCGTCTGCTCGCTCGACTGGTCCGTGAACCGCACCTGGTAGCCGACGATGGAGCCCAAGGCGCCGGCTCCGCTGATCTCTTCGCTGATGCGCTCCGCGACGCTGCGGGCGGCGATCCGGCGGGGCTGCGTGTGGCCGATCTGCCCGGCGCGGCCACGGCCGAGGTCCAGGAGGATCTTGGGGAGCTGCGTCGTCTTGCCCGAGCCGGTCTCGCCCGCGACGACGACCACCTGGTTCTCCGCGATCGCCCGCGCGATGTCCGCCCGGCGCGCGCTGACCGGCAGCTGCTCGGGGTAGGTGATCGTGGGCACGACGGCGGCGGTGCGGGCCGCGGCGAGCTTCTCCAGGTGGGCGCGGGAGACGCGGCGAGGGCCGCGGTGCTCGCGGTCGCCGCCTCGGGGTTCGCGACTGCGGTCGCGCTGCTCGCCGTCGCCCTGGGGAGCGGGCTGGTCGCGCCGGCCCTGCCCGCCCCGGCCTCTGCGGCGGCGGCCGCCGTCGCGACGCCGCACGGCGCCGTCGTCGGCGGGGTGCGACGACGGCTGCGGGGAGGAAGGTGCGGTGCTCACGGCCTCCCATTCTCGCAAGGGCCGCAAGGTGATTGGACCGCACCTGTCAGGGGAGCCGGAAGCCGACCGCCCGGCGCCGCGGGTCTCGGCGCCGGGCGGGACTCCGTGCTCAGTTCAGCAGTGCCGCGTTCACCGCCCCGCCAAGGATGATGATGGCGACCGAGACCCAGATGCCCGCGGTCGCGAGCGTGTTCTTGAAGCCGGCCTTCTTCGACCTCGAGCGCGCGATCAGGGAGCAGATGATGCCCACGAGCGGGATGAGGAACGCGAAGACGAACCCGACGATGCCGAGAGTCTTGCCCGGGTCGGTGACCGGCGGCGTGTAGGCGCCGGGCGGCGGGGCCTGGGGAAGGGTGGACTGCTCGCTCATGGCTCTCCTGAGGAGAAGGGGCGACGGTGCCCCGCACGTGCCAGGTCGCCTGAGGGCGACCTGAATGGACGCGTGAAGTGTGGCGGAACGCATCCGCCCAGACAAGGCCGCTGTCCGGCCAGGCGCTCCCTGCACGTCATGACGAGTGGTCGAAAGACGCTCTGGCCCGCCCAGCGACCCGGGGTGACAATGCGCGAGGCGGGCCCCGGCGTCGTCGGCCCTCCGGACTTGGAGCGTGCACGATGACGAGCACCGCGGACTTCACCAGCACCGGCGTGACCGCCACGGCCCAGCGTCGCCTGGACTCGCTGGCCGCCATGGCGAACGACCTGGCGGGGCACTTCGAGCTGGTCCCGCTCCTCGAGCGCATCCTGCGGCACAGCATGGAGCTGCTCGGATGCGACTCGGGCTCCGTGTGCACCGTCGACGAGGCGGCGGGCACGTACACCAAGGAGGTCGACCTCGGCGTCGTCTGCGAGGCAGGGCGCACCTTTCCCCTGGCCGAGGGCGTGACGGGCGCCGTGGTCCGGGCGCGCGCCCCGGTGGTCCTCGACGAGTACGCGCAGGTGCCGGGCGGCCACATCCCCGAGCCCGAGCGCAGCGCGCTGCACGGCGTCATCGGCGTCCCGATCCGCTGGAACGGCGCGATCATCGGCGCCTGCGTCGTATTCAGCCGCGACGCGGGCCGGCGCTTCGGGGACGACGACGCCCGGCTGCTCGAGCTGTTCGCCGCGCACGCCGCCATCGCCATCACCAACGCGCGCCTCCACGCGCAGGCCGCGGAGCGGGCGTCCGAGGCGGCCGCCGCCGCCGAGCGCGAGCGCGTGGTGCGCGACGTCCACGACACCGTCGGGCGCGGGCTCGCCGCGGTTCTGCTCCACCTCGACGCCGCCGAGATCCCGGCGGCCCGCGCCGCCACCCGCGCGGCGCTCGCCGAGACGCGGCGCACCGTGCTGGGTCTGGGCCCGGCGCTGCTCGACGGGCGGTCGCTCGGCGAGGCCGTCGGGCTCGAGCTCGCGTGGGTCGAGTCGACTGCCGGGATCGCCACGCGCCTGGTGACCGTCGGTGAGCCGCGGGTGCTGGCGCCCGAGGTCGCGCGCCAGCTCTACCGGATCGTGCAGGAGGCGCTGACCAACGTCGTCGCGCACGCGGGTGCGCGGACCGTGCGGGCCGGCCTCGTCTACGGCGACACGTCAGTGACGGCGCTGGTCGAGGACGACGGCCGCGGCTTCGACCCGGAGGCCCTTCGCCGCGGGGAACTGCCGTCGGGCCGGTCACCGGACGGCCGCGCGGGCGCGGCCCTCGGCCTGCGCGGGCTCGTCGCCCGCGCGCGGCACCTGGGCGGTGCCGTGCTCGTCGACTCCACGCCCGGCTGGGGCACCCGGGTGCGGGCTGAGGTCCCGTACGCGCCCGACGGCGTGGGCGGCGCCGGGCGCGAGCGATGGCGCGTGCTCGTCGTGCACCCCAGCCCCGTCGTGCGGGCGGGGCTGGTGCGCATGCTCGAGGTCACCGAGCCCGACGTGCAGGTCGTCGGCGAGATCGCCGATCCCGCGCAGGCCGTCGAGGCGTACGGGCTGCTGCACCCGCACGTGGTGCTCACCGCGCTGCAGATGCCGCACGTCGACGGCGTCCAGCTCACGTCGTACCTGCGCTCGGCCGACCCGCACGCAGCGGTCGTGCTCGTCGTCGACTCGGTCGCCGACGACCGGGTGCGCGAGGCCGCCTCGGGCGGCGCCGTCGGGTTCGTGACCCGCGACGTCGACGCCGGAGGGCTCGCCCGCGCCGTCGTCGCGGCGGCGCGCGGGGACCAGCTCGTCGCGGCGGACCTGTTCGCGTCCGGCGCCGCGACGTCGGACGGAGGAGGACCGGTGCAGCGGCTCACGCCCCGCGAGCGCCAGGTGCGCGACCTGCTGGAGGAGGGGCTGCCGTACAAGCAGGTGGCGAGCCGGCTCGGGATCTCGATCAAGACGGTCGAGAAGCACGTGAGCGCCGTCCTGCGGAAGACGGGTGCGCCGAGCCGTGCCGCGCTGACCGCCCTCCCGCTGCCCTGAGCCCTACCGCGGGCCCCCACCCGGTGTGGGGGGAACACCCCATGCCGGTTCGCGCGGGCGCTGCATAGCCTCCGGAGCAGACGCCGCTGCTGGTCGCGCGGCGCCGCCCCACCCCGGGGCGCAGGCGAAGGGGAGGCAACGATGCCCGTCGTACCGCTCAAGGAGATCGTCGACGCCGCGTTCGCGGAGCGTTACGGCGTGCCGGCGATCAACATCGTGAACGACCTGACGCTCGAGGCCGTGCTGGCCGGCGCGTCGCAGGCGCGCAGCCCGCTGATCGTCCAGACGTCGGTCAAGACGGTGAAGTCGTACGGCGCGAAGGTGCTGTTCGGCATGTGGCAGACCATGACCGAGGGCATCGACGTGCCGGTCACCCTGCACCTGGACCACTGCCCGGAGCGCGACGTCATCGCCGAGTGCCTCGGCATCGGCTGGAACTCGGTGCTGTTCGACGCCTCGACGATGCCGGTGGCCGAGAACCAGCGCCAGACCGTCGAGGTCGTGGCCGAGGCCCGCGCGCGCGGAGCCCATGTGGAGGGCGAGATCGAGTCGATCAAGGGCGTCGAGGACGGCATCGGCTCCGACACCGAGCCGCAGCGCCACAGCCTCGAGACGTCACTGACGTTCCTGCGGGAGACCGGCGTCGACGTCTTCGCGCCCGCGATCGGCAACGCCCACGGCGTCTACAGCAAGCGCCCCGACCTGGACTTCGAGCGCGTGTCCGAGCTGGTCGACGCCACCGGCGTGCCCGTCGCGCTGCACGGCGGCAGCGGCCTCGACGACGACCAGTTCCAGGACCTCATCGCCCGCGGCGCCGCCAAGGTCAACATCTCGACGCAGCTCAAGATCACCTATATGAAGGCCAACCTGGCGTTCCTGCGCGACGTCGCGGAGCCGGCCGACAAGTGGGACCCGCCCAGCCTGTTCAAGGACGTCCGCAAGGCGATCGTCGACATGACCGTGGGCCTCGCGCAGCGCTTCGGGTCGGCTGGGAAGGCCTGAGGAGGCGCCGCGATGCCCGCCCTGATCTTTGACTGCGACGGCGTCCTCGCCGATACCGAGCGCGCCGGCCACCTCCCCGCGTTCAACCGCACCTTCGCCGAGCTCGGCGTCCCCGTGCAGTGGTCCGACGACGAGTACCGCGAGCTGGTGCGCATCGGCGGCGGCAAGGAGCGCATGCGCTCGCTCCTGACCGCCGAGTTCGTCGCAGCGAACGGCTACCCCACCGACGACAACGGCCAGGCCGCCCTCCTCAAGGAGTGGCACGCGCGCAAGACCGCCGCCTACACCGCCCTCGTCGACGCCGGCGAGCTGCCCGCCCGCCCCGGCATCGCACGCCTCGTCGCCGAGGCGAACGACGCCGGCTGGCAGCTCGCGGTCGCCTCGACGTCGGCGGAGCCCAGCGTGCGCGCCGTCCTGACCCACGCGGTGGGCGACCGGCTGGCGCAGCACTTCACGGTGCTGGCCGGCGACATCGTGCCGCGCAAGAAGCCCGCCCCGGACATCTACCTGCTCGCCCTGGAACGGCTGGGGACGACGGCGGACGACGCCATCGTCGTCGAGGACTCCGGCGGCGGGCTCGCGGCGGCGCTCGCGGCGGGCCTGCGCACCGTCGTCACCGTCAGCGCCTACACGGCGGACGACGACTTCACCGGCGCGGCGCTCGTCGTGCCCGATCTGGACCACGGCCCCGGACCGGACGGGAACGGTGGGCCGGTCACCGTCGCCACGCTCGCCAGCCTGCTCAAGGAGGACGCATGACCACCCCGGGCTTCGCCGACGTCGAGTTCGTCGTCCGCAGCATCACGCGCACCTGCCTGGCCAACGAGAAGGAGTTCGGCGACCTGGACGCCGTCGTGGGCGACGGCGACTTCGGGTACTCGCTGGCGCGCGGGTTCGAGATCGTCGAGAACGGCTGGGACTCGTTCGACCGCACCGACATCGGGACGTTCCTGCAGAAGATCGCCGTGACCATCACGAGCCGCATCGGCGGCACGTCGGGGCCGATCTGGGGCACCGCGTTCCTGCGGGCCGCCGGGCAGGTCAAGGGGCAGACCGAGCTGAGCGGCGCCGACGTCGTGCGCATGCTGCGCGCGGCGATCGAGGGCATCAAGCAGCGCGGCGCGTCCGACGTCGGCGACAAGACGCTGCTCGACGCGCTCGTGCCGATGACGGACACCGTCGAGGCGTCGATCGCGGCCGGGAAGCCTCCCGCCGAGATCGTGGCCGACGCCGCCGCGACCGCCCGCGAGGCGGCGGACGCGACCACCCCCATGCTGGCGCGGCGCGGCCGCGCCGCCTACACCGGCGAGCGCTCCATCGGCTCGCCCGACGCCGGCGCCGTCGCGGTCGCCGTCATCGCGGAGCGCCTGGCCGCGGAGTGGGCCACGCGCGTCCCCACCGCCGGCTGAGCCGCCGGCCCCGACCACCTCATGAGGAGACCGTCGTGAAGAAGTTCGTCAACGACCCCAGGCAGTTCGTGCCCGAGATGCTGCAGGGCATCGCCCTGGCCAACCCCGACACGCTCACCTACGTGCCCGAGTACAACCTCATCATGCGCAAGGACGCGCCCCGTGATGACAAGGTGTCGATCGTCCAGGGGTCGGGCTCGGGGCACGAGCCGGCGCACGTCATGGCCGTCGGCAAGGGGATGCTCGACGGCGCCTGCCCTGGCGACGTGTTCAGCGCGCCGCCGATGGACTACGTGTACGAGACCACCAAGCTCCTCGCGTCACCCAAGGGGGTGCTGCTTCTGGTCAACAACTACACGGGCGACCGGATGTCGTTCGAGATGGCGGCCGAGCTGTCCGAGGCGGACGGCGTCGACGTCAAGACGCTCTTCATCGACGACGACGTCGCCGTCCAGGACTCGACGTACACCGTGGGACGGCGCGGCGTGGCCGGGAACTTCTTCGTGATGAAGGCTGTGGGCGCGGCCTCGGAGGAGGGTGCCGACCTCGACGAGCTGATGCGGATCGGGCAGAAGGTCAACTCCATGACCCGCACGATGGGGCTGGCCCTGACGCCGTGCACCCCGCCCGCCAAGGGCTCGCCGCTCTTCGAGCTGCCCGAGGACGAGATCGAGATCGGCGTCGGCATCCACGGCGAGCCCGGCCGCCGCCGCGGCAAGCTCGGCACGGCCGACGAGATGCTGGCCGAGATCTTCGAGCCCGTGGTCAAGGACCTGCCGTTCACCTCGGGCGACAGGGTGGCGCTCATGATCAACGGCCTGGGCGGCACGCCGATCAGCGAGCTGTACCTGCTGTACGGGAGGGCGCACCAGCAGCTCGTCGACCGCGGGATCGAGATCGGCCGCAGCTACGTCGGCGAGTACTGCACCTCGCTGGACATGGCAGGCGCGTCGCTCACCCTGGTCAAGCTCGACGACGAGATCGAGCGCCTGCTGGCCGCCCCGGCCGAGATCGGCGTGCGGATCTTCTGAGCCGTCAGGCGAGCAGGCTGGTGGGAACCACGGCGAACCGCACCGTCGCGCCCGCCGGGAGCTGCCCGGCGAGGGCGACGTCGGCCGCGACGACGGCCGCGACCACCGGGTAGCCGCCGGTCACCGGGTGGTCGGCGAGGAGCAGCACGGGCCGCCCGTCCGGCGGTACCTGCAGCGCGCCCGTGACCGTGCCGGCGCTCGGGAGCTCGGCTTCGACGCGGCGGACTGCGCGATGCAGCGGCTCGCCGTCGAGCCGGAGCCCGACCCGGTCCGAGCGCGGCGTGACGGTCCACGGGGTGCCGGTCAGCGCCGCGACGGCGCCGGCGTCGAACCAGTCGTCGTGCGGGCCGAGCACCACGCGGAGCGTCGTCGTCTCGCCCGCGGCGGGCAGGCGGTCGAGGGGCGGAGCGCCGACGTCGCCGCCCGCGACGGCGCCCTCGAGTGCGCCCTGAGCGCCGACGTCGAGCACCGTCCCGGGCCCGAGGGGAGCGGGTCCCAAGCCGCCGAGCGTGTCGGTGGACCGGCTGCCGAGCACCACCGGGACGTCGAGCCCGCCGCGCACCGCGAGGTAGGTGCGCGCGCCCCGACCCGGGTAGCCGACGGCCAGCTCGTCGCCGTCGTGCAGAAGGAACGCGACGCCGTGCGGGGCGGGGCGCTCGCTGGATCTGTCGGCCGTGAAGACGGTGGTGGGAGCTCCGGCGCCGGTGAGCGCGACGACGGCCCCGCCGCGTGCCCGCACCCGCAGCCCGCCCACGCACTCGATCGCGGCGGCGCCGGGCACGTTCCCGACGGCGCGGTTGGCGGCGCGCAGGCTGCGCGGGTCGGCGGCGCCGGAGCTCCCGACCCCGAGGCGCGCGACGCCGGGGCGTCCGAGATCCTCGACGAGGCTCTGCAGGCCGCCGTCGAGCACGACCAGCGCCGCCCGTAGTGCGCCGTCACGAGCGCGCCCGCTCACGGGCTCGTGTGGCTCTGAGGGGCTCGGGTCGTCGGAGCCTGGCCGGTACCGGGGCGTCCCGCGTCCCGACACCTCCTGCGGGGTCGGAGGCGTCGGGACGAAGCGGACCTCGTCGCCCGGGCTCCACAGCGACGCGGGCTCGCGGGTCGAGTCCCAGACCGGCGTGTCCGTGCGGCCGACCAGCTGCCAGCCGCCCGGGCTGGCGCGCGGGTAGACGCCCGCGTACGGGCCGGCCAGGGCGACGGCGCCCGCCGGGACCCGGGTGCGCGGGGTCTCGCGCCGCGGCACCTCGGGCCAAGAGCCGGGGGCATCCGCGCAGGTCAGATAGGCGAAACCCGGCGCGAAGCCCATGAAGCCGACCCGCCACGACGCCGTCACGTGGCGGCGCACCAGTTCCTCGGGAGACCAGCCGAGCAGGCGGGCGAGAGGCGCGAGGTCCTCGCCGTCGTACACCGTGGGGATCTCGACGAGCCGTGCGCCCGTGACCTCGCGCGGCGCCAGCGGGCGGGTGCGCAGCTCCGCCGCGAGCGCCGATGCCGTCACGACCGCGGGCTGGAATGGCACGAGCACGGTCCGCGCGCCGGGGACGGGCTCGCCCGTGCCGGGCACGGGTGTCTCGACGAGGGAGGCGAGCAGGGCCGTCGCCTGCGCGAGGTCGTCGAGCTCGACGAGCAGCGCGTCGTCGCGCGCGGGCAGGATGCGCACGCTCAGCGCTCGCCGGCCGCGGGGGCGAACGGCGCGATAGTGACGCCCTCCGAGGTCAGCACCTCGCGCAGCCGGCGGGCCATCTCCACCGCGCCGGGGGAGTCGCCGTGCACGCACACGGAGTCGGCGCGCACCGCCACGAGCGTCCCGTCGGCCGCCTCCACGACCCCCTCGGCCACGAGCTGCAGCATCCGGCGCGCGACGAGCTCGGCGTCGTGCAGCACCGCGCCGGGCTCGCGCCGGGAGAGGAGCGTGCCCGACGGCGTGTAGGCGCGGTCGGCGAACGCCTCCGCCGCGGTGCGCAACCCGGCCCGGGCGGCCGCTGCCAGCGCCGCGGACCCCGGAAGCCCCAGCATCACCAGCCCGGGGTCCACCGCCGCGACGGCCGCGGCGACGTCGTGCGCGACCCGCTCGTCCACCTGCGCGGTGTTGTACAGCGCGCCGTGCGGCTTCACGTAGGTGACGGCGGCTCCCTCGGCGGCTGCGAGGCCCTGCAGCGCGCCGAGCTGGTAGACGACGTCGGCCTGGAGCTCCTCGCTGGGCACGTCCATCGCGCGGCGGCCGAACCCCGCGAGGTCGCGGTAGCCGACGTGCGCGCCGACGGCGACGCCGCGCTCGGCGGCCAGGCGCACCGTGCGACGGATCCCCGCCGGGTCGCCGGCGTGGAAACCGCAGGCCACGTTGGCGCTCGAGACGATGTCGAGCATCGCGGCGTCGTCGCCGAGCGTCCATCGGCCGAAGCCCTCGCCGAGGTCGGCGTTGATGTCCACCGAGGTCATGGAGCCAGTCTGCCGCTCGGATGGCCCGCCGGGCCGCCCGACGACGGCGGCTCTGCCGGCGGGCAGGACCCCGGCACGCCGTTGCCGGGGCGCGTGCCCGCGCGCACGCAGAAAAGTGCTCCGGGTGACGTCGTGTCTCAAGGGTGGCGTCGAGCCGCATCGCCCCGCACAGTGGGGTTGTGGTGCGCGTCACCTCGCCGCAACATTGGTGTGCAAGGATGCGCGGGCACCGGCAGGCTCCCCCGCTCGGAAGGTCCACCTGTGAGTGACGCACCCCCCGACGAGATGTGCATGCAGCCTGAGAGCGGCCGCACCACGTTCCGCCGCGCGGCCGCGGGACTCGCGGCGGTCGTGCTGGCGGCGGGGGTGCTCACGAGCGCCGCGGCCAGCAGCCTGCCGAACACGACGGCGTCCCAGGCCACGGCGATCGCTGCGGGGGCCGGAGACAGCAGCGCTCCGCTGCTCAAGGACGGGATCTCGGTCGGCCAGATCGGGGGCGCCGCGTCGGCGGAACCCGTCACGCTCGAGCAGGTGTTCGCGCTGCTCGAGCGCGCGGAGCGCGCCGTGCCCGACGGCGGGCGCATCATGACGCCCGAGACCAAGCAGGCCGCGGCCGAGCTCGGCATGCTGCTGACCAGCTACCTCGCGGAGCACCCCGCCGTCGACGCGTCGGCGACGTCGATCGGGCCGGTCGCCGCCGCGACCGGCGCCGAGGCCGGTCCCGCGACCCCGGCGATCGACCACGCGGAGACGAACGCCGGCCTCGATGCGCCAGCGATCAAGGACACGAGCCTCGACGCGGCGGGCGGGGGCACCGACCCCAGCCCTCCGGGCGCAGGCACCGACGTCGGCCCGAGTGCCGCGGTGAGCGCCGATCCGAGCCCGGTCGTGAGCCCGGTCGTGAGCAGCGAGCCGAGTCCCGCGGTGAGCACAGACCCGAGCAGCGCGGTGAGCACCGACCCGAGCACGGTTGTGAGCAGCAGCACCGCCGACAGCTCTGCGGTCGACGAGCAGCAGGCCGTCACGTTCGACGACGTCGTCGTCGCAGCCATGCGCCTCGCCGCGCTGCTCGACCCCGAGCGCGCCTACCTGGTGTCGGTCGCCATGGGCGGCGGCGTCCTGCTCGGCACGGACACCCCGCTCACGCAGGAGCTGCGCGACGTCGTCGCGCAGTTCGGGGACTCGACCGCCGGCTACGCGAACGGCCGTATCCCCGCCGCGGTGCTGTGCCCGCTGCCGTTCGCGCCCCACCAGCGGCTCCGCTGCGACGCGGCCGCCCAGCTCATCGCGCTGAACACCGCGTTCGAGGCGCACTTCGGCAAGCCGATCCCGATGACGGACTCGTACCGGTCGATCGAGACGCAGGTCGCGCTCAAGGTGACCAAGCCGCGCCTTGCGGCGACACCCGGGTACTCCATGCACGGTTGGGGCATCGCCGTCGACCTCGGGTCGCCGATCAGCAGCGGGCGCTCACCCGAGTACCTGTGGCTGCGGCTCAACGCCCCCGACTACGGGTGGGACAACCCGTCGTGGGCGCGGCTCGACGGCCGCAAGCCCGAGCCGTGGCACTTCGAGTTCTTCGCGGCCGGCCCGGTGCCGAACCGGGCGCTGGCACCGTCCGACGTCGCGGCCTACCGCGAGGCGAGCCAGGCACCGACGCCGACGACGTCGAGCGCCGTGGGCTCGACGCCGCCGCCCACGACGATCCCGACGCCCCGCCCGACCCCGACGCCGAGCGCGACACCCAGCCCGAAGCCGAGCCCGAAGCCGAGTGCCACGCCGACGCCGAGCCCGACCCCGACGCCGTCGGCCAGCCCGAGCGCGGACCCGTCGCCCTCGCCCTCGCCGTCGCCGTCGCCGAGCACCGAGCCGTCCCCGAGCCCCTCACCGTCGCCGAGCCCGACGCCCTCACCGTCGCCGAGCCCGACGCCCACGCCGTCGCCGAGCCCGTCGCCGAGCGCTGACCCGTCGCCCACGCCGACGCCCACGCCCACACCGTCACCGTGCGCCGACCCCACGCCCGCGCCTACGCCGGCACCCGCGCCGTCGCCGTCGCCGTCGTGCGCCGACCCGACGCCTACGTCGACCCCGACCCCGACCCCGACGCCGTCCTCGTCCACATCGCCCTCGCCGAGCACCGAGCCCTCCCGGGACCCGAGCCCGTCCGCGTAGCCCGACCCGGCGCCGAGCGGCTGGTCCGCTCAGAACGGCACCGCGCCGATCGACCGCACGGCATGATGGCGGCATGACTGCCGCGAGCGACGACCCTCGCCGGTTTCTCCGGTCCGGACGCCTCGAGCTGCTACCGCGTCGCTGGGAGGACAGGAGGGCGGTCACGCGCTACCTGGCGGCGGTCGCGCTCCCTGTGCTGCTGGAGACCGTCACCGAGCACGAGCTCACCGAGCGCCTCGAGGCTCTCGCGACCGACGCCGTCGGGTTGCGGCGCGCGATGGTGGACCTCGGCGTCGTGCACCGCACGCGCGACGGTGCGGAGTACTGGCGCACGGAGCTGACGGAGTTCGACGACGCCGCGACCGACGAGCTGGTCCAGCCCGAGCCGGAGCAGGGCGAGCCCGAGCCCGAGGCCCGCGCCCGCCTCGCGCTCGAGGCCTCGGGCGTCGCGTTCACGATCACCCGCCACGGCCCGGTCGGCTCGCTCGAGGAGGCCGCCGCCGCCCGCGGGCTGGCGCCCGACCAGGTGCTCAAGACGATCGTGGTGCGTCGCGGCGACGGGGACTTCCTGCTCGTCCTCGTGCCCGGGGCGCGCCAGATCGCGTGGCCGCGCCTCCGGCACCTGCTCGGCGTGTCCCGGCTGTCGCTGCCGGACAAGGCGGTGGCCCGCGAGGTGACGGGCTACGAGCGGGGCACCATCACCCCGTTCGGGGCCCTGCACGCGTGGCCGGTGATCGCGGACGCCCGCGTCGTCGGCGCGGGCAGGGTCTCAGTCGGCGCCGGCGGCCACGGCGTCGCCGCGACGCTGGACGCCGACGACCTGCTCGCCGCTGTGCGAGCCCAGGTGGCGGACGTCACAGATCCGGCGGAGTGACAGCGGGCGTCCAGGCAGGGAGGCACTCCGGCTGGTCGGGACCGGGCCCGGTTCGTGACACGGCCAGGCCGACTCTGGACGTCTCGCGATCGAGAAGGAACACTCGGACGCACGCACCAGTCAGGCACCACCGGCCCCGGCCGCGAAAGACGAGCGGAACGAGCAGACACATGGACCTCGACGAGACCGATCAGCGGACGGGTACGGGCTCGGGAATCTCCTGCCGGTCCACCGCGGAGGGAACCGTCGTCACGCTGTGGGGCGAGGTCGACGCCGCGCTGCGCGAGGCCGCGAGCGAGGCGATGGCCGTGCTCGCCACGCACAGCCCGGGCGTGCCCGTCGTGATCGCCGCCAAGGACGTCACGTTCATCGACTCCTCGGGCGTCGCGTTCATCCTCCAGGTCTACGTGCTCGGCCAGGAGACCGGGACGCAGGTCAGCCTGCGCGATCCGTCCGACGCCGTGACCGAGGTGCTCGACATGGTGGGTATCGGCGGCCGGATCCCGGTGGTGCGCGGGGCGGGCGGCCCGGCCTGATGGGTGTGGCCGTGTGAGGGGGGACCGACCGCGGTCCGTCGTCGCGGCCATCGTTGCGGCGCTGCTCGTCGTCGGCGTCGGGGTCGGTGTCGACCGTGTCGCCGCGTGGGTGACGGCCCGCGGGGTCGAGCGCGCGATCTCCCTCCGGGGCCATGCCGTCAGCGAGCCTCAGGTCGACATCCACGGCTTCCCGTTCCTCACCCAGCTCGCCGCCGGACGGCTCCGGCACGTGACGGGCACGCTCGACGCCGGCACGTTCGGCGGCTACGAGGTGTCCGACGTGCACCTCGACGCGACCGGTGTCGAGCCGCGTTCCCCGTGGAACATCGAGGAAGCGCGCATCGACGGGCTCGTGACGTTCACCACGGTCGAAGGGCTGGTCGCCGAGCAGCTCGGAAGAGACGTGCACCTGGCACCCGCACCCGACGAGCCCGGAGGCCTGGCGGTCACCACCCAGGTGCTCGGGCTCGAGGTCGGCGGGGTCGTGGTGCCCGACGTCGTGGACGCCTCCACCGTCGGAGTGCAGGTCAGGGCACTGACGATCGGTGGCGCGCGCGTCGACGCGTCGGCCCTGCCCGGAGGGCTGGGCGAGCGGCTGGGTGCCGTGAAGATCCAGGTTCACCTGCCCGAGGGCCTGTCCTTGCGCGAGGTCGGCGTCGAGCCGGGAGGGCTCCGGCTGGGCGCCGAGGGCCGGGACGTCGACCTGGAGCAGCTCACGCAGTAGCGATCGCCAAGCGACAGGCGGTGAGTGAGCGGTTCCGAGGTGCATACTTATGCACACCGTAGAGAACTCATTCAACCCGGAGCATCACCATGCGCACGCGTTCCGCCCTCCCCGTCGCCTTCCTCGCCGTGGCCACGCTCGCCCTCGGCGCCTGCACGACCGCCTCCCAGGAGGCCGGCGGCAGCGGCACGGGCGGTAGCGCGGCGGCCTCCCAGGGCTTCGACGTCTCCGGCATCGCGAAGGACGGCTCGATCGCGGCGATGGTCCCGGCCGCCATCGCGGAGGACGGCAAGCTCACGGTCGCCGCGGAGCTCTCCTACGCACCGCTCGAGTTCGTCGGCGCGGACCTCAAGACCCCGGTCGGCCTCGACGTCGACATCGCGGGCGCCGTCGCGCGGCTCATGGGTCTCGAGGCCGACATCCAGTCGAGCCAGTTCGACGCGATCATCCCGGGCATCGGCACGCGGTACGAGGTCGGCATCTCCGCGTTCACCATCACCCCCGAGCGCCTGCAGACCGTGAACATGGTCAGCTACTTCAACGCCGGCTCGCAGTTCGCGGTGCTCAAGGGCAACCCCGACGGCATCGACCCCGCCAACCTCTGCGGCCTGACGATCGGCGTGCAGACCGGCACCGTGCAGCAGGACGAGCTGGAGGCCAAGAAGGCCGACTGCACGGACAAGCCCCTCGAGGTGCTGCCCTACGGCAAGCAGGCCGACGTCACCACCAACCTGGTCGGCGGCAAGCTCCAGGCCATGTACGCAGACTCGCCCGTCGTCGCCTACGCCGTCGAGCAGACGGGCGGTGCCATCGAGACGCTCGGCGACATCCGCGACGCCGCGCCCTACGGCGTCGTCGTCGCGAAGGACGACACCGCCCTCGCCCGGGCCGTGCAGGCCGCCCTCCAGAAGCTCATGGACGACGGCACGCTGCAGCAGATCGCGGCCGCGTGGGGCAACGAGCAGGGCGCGCTCACGACGGCGGAGCTGAACCCGCAGGTCGGCTGAATCCCGCCGAGACACACTTGGCGAAAAACATCACAAGTTGCATACTCATGCGACTTGTAGCGAACCCATCAAGACCGGAGCCCACCATGCGCACCCGTTCCGCCCTCTCCGTCGCGGTGGTCGCGGCCTCGACCCTCGCCCTCGGTGCCTGCACCTCCGCGTCGAGCAGCGGCTCTTCGGCCGCGAGCAGCGACTCGACCATCGCCAAGGACGACGCCATCGCGGCGCTGGTCCCGGCCGCGGTCGCCGCGGACGGCAAGCTGACCGTCGGCTCCGACCTCTCGTACGCCCCCGCCGAGTTCGTCGGCACCGACGGCAAGACGCCGGTCGGCTTCGACGTCGACATCGCGAAGGCGATCGCGAACCTCATGGGCCTCGAGGCCGACATCCAGTCGAGCACCTTCGACGCGATCATCCCGGGCGTCGGCACGCGCTACGAGGTCGGCGTCTCGTCGTTCACGGTCACCCCCGAGCGCCTCAAGGCTGTCGGCATGGTCAGCTACCTCAGCGCCGGCTCGCTCTTCGCGGTGGCCAAGGGCAACCCGGACGCTGTCGACCCCGACAACCTGTGCGGCCTGACGGTCGGCGTCCAGACCGGCACCACCCAGCAGGACGAGCTCGAGGCCACCAAGGCCACCTGCCCCGCCGGCAAGGCCCTCACCCTGCTGCCCTACGCCAAGCAGGCCGACGTCACCACCAACCTGGTGGGCGGCAAGGTCCAGGCCATGTTCGCCGACTCGCCCGTGACGGCCTACGCCGTGGGGCAGACCGACGGCAAGCTCGAGACCCTCGGCGACATCCGCGACGCCGCGCCGGAGGCCGTCGTCGTGCCCAAGGGTGACGACGCGATGGCCAAGGCCGTGCAGGCCGCGCTGCAGAAGCTCATGGACGACGGCACGCTCAAGCAGATCCTCGGTACCTGGGGCAACGAGCAGGGCGCGCTGACGACGTCGGAGATCAACCCGCAGGTCGGCTGATCCGGCATTCTTTGACGGAGACGTGGTTACGACAGGCTCAACCATCGGGCAGCCGGTGGTCGAGCCTGTCGAACCCACTCCCGTCACCCAGCTCTCAACGGAGGAACGGCGCATGAGCGACCCGATCCCGAATCGCATCCACGCGCGGGCCGTCCCGCGCCCCGGGCGGGTGGTGGGTGCCGTCGTGGTGACCGTGCTCGCGGCGATGGCGATCCACGGCCTGATCACCAACGAGAACTTCCGGTGGGACACGGTCTGGCTCTACCTGCGGGACATCGTCGTCATCCGCGGCATCGGCTGGACGCTGATCCTCACCATCGGGTCGATGGCGCTCGCCATCGTCATGGCGGTGCTGCTGGCCGTCATGCGGCGCAGCGACAACCCGGTGATGCGCGGCGTGAGCTGGTTCTACATCTGGTTCTTCCGCGGCACCCCGGTCTACGTGCAGCTCGTGTTCTGGGGCATGCTCTCCGTGCTCTACCCGAGGCTGAGCGTGGGCGTGCCGTTCGGGCCCGAGCTGTTCTCGTTCTCCACCAAGGACGTCGTCACCGCGTTCTGGGCGGCGCTGCTGGGCCTGGCCTTCAACGAGGCCGCGTACCTCGCGGAGATCGTGCGCGCAGGCCTCACCTCGGTCGACCCCGGCCAGGCCGAGGCCGCCAAGGCGCTGGGCATGAAGGACTCGACGATCCTGCGCCGCGTCGTGCTCCCGCAGGCCATGCGCGTCATCGTGCCGCCCACCGGCAACGAGACCATCTCCATGCTGAAGACGACGTCGCTGGTCATCGCGATCCCGTTCACGCTCGAGCTCTTCTACGCGACCAACGCCATCGGCAACCGGCTCTATCAGCCGGTCCCGCTGCTGGTCATCGCGTCGATCTGGTACCTCGTGATCACCTCGATCCTCATGGTGGGCCAGAGCTACCTCGAGCGGTACTACGGGCGCGGGTTCGGCACGGAGTCGCGCCGACGGCGCGGGGGCGGCCCAGGCCGGCCGAGCCGGCAGGAGGCCATCCAGGCCGCGGGTACGACCAAGGACGACCCCTTCCTGGAGGTGACCCCTTGAGCAACCCCGTGGTTGAGCGTGTCGAGACCATGGTCGAGGTCCGTGGCGTCCACAAGGAGTTCGGCCACGGCCACGCCGCCGTGCACGTGCTGCGGGGCGTCGACCTCGACGTCGCACGCGGCTCCGTCTCGGTGATCCTGGGCCCGTCCGGTTCCGGCAAGTCCACCCTGCTCCGCTGCGTCAACGAGCTCGAGGACATCACGGCGGGCTCCGTCGTCGTCGACGGCGAGCGGATGGGCTACCGCGAGGACGGCAAGGGCGTGCTGCACCGCCTGCACCCCAAGGTGATCGCGCGCCAGCGCCGCCGGATCGGCATGGTGTTCCAGCGGTTCCACCTGTTCCCGCACATGACGGCGCTCGAGAACGTCATGGAGGCGCCCATGCAGGTGCGCGGGATGTCCAAGGCGGACGCCCGGAAGCGGGCCTCCGAGCTGCTCGAGCGGGTGGGCCTGGCGGACCGCGCCGACTACTACCCCGCGCAGCTCTCCGGTGGCCAGCAGCAGCGCGTGGCGATCGCGCGCGCCCTGGCGATGGACCCTGAGCTCATGCTGTTCGACGAGCCGACGTCGGCCCTCGACCCCGAGCTCGTGGGCGAGGTGCTCGCTGTCATGAAGGACCTGGCGGCGTCGGGCATGACGATGATCGTCGTGACGCACGAGATCGGGTTCGCCCGCGAGGTGGCCGACAAGGTCGTCTTCATGGACCAGGGTCTGGTCGTTGAGGAGGGCCCGGCGTCGGAGGTCATCGACAGCCCCCGCGAGCAGCGCACACGGGACTTCCTGGCCCACGTCCTCTGAGCCCGCTCCCGCGACCTGCTGGAAGCGAGCAAGCCGCCCTTTCGACGTCGTACCTGGTGGCGTTCCGATCGTCAGAACGCCAGCAAGTACGACGGCGAAAGGCAGGGTTTGACTCCTTCTGACAACTTCCCGTGAAGACGGTGGAACCTCGGGCCAGGGCGGTGCGTGTTCCGGGTATGACGACCATGGCCGCTGAGGTGGCCCTCGACGACGACGACGACGGTGTCGACGTCGTCCTCACGCACGCGGACCGCAACGCCGAGTTCACGGCGTTCATGCGCGACGCCCACGGCCCGCTGCACCGCATGGCCTTTCTCCTGTGCGGGGACGCGCACCGCGCCGACGAGCTGACCCAGCAGGCCCTCGAGCGCACCTACCGCGCCTGGTCGCGAGCCCGCGTCGGCGACCCGCTCGCGTACGCACGCAAGGTGCTCGCCAACCTGCGGATCGACGGCTGGCGACGCACGCGGCGGGAGGTGCTCGCCGGTCCGGACGACCTGCCGCAGCTGCCCGACGGCGGCGCGCGGGCGTCGGGTGGCATCCCCCGAACGGCGACGGCCGCCGTCGACGACCGCGACGCCGTCGTGCGCGCGCTGCTCCTGCTTCCGCTCAAGCAACGACGCGTCGTCGTGCTGCGGCACCTGCTCGACCTCACCGAGGCCGAAGTGGCCGCGGAGCTCGGCGTGCCCGTGGGAACCGTGAAGTCCAACGCCTCGCGAGGGCTTGCCCACCTGCGGGCGATCCTCGAGCTCGACCCGCGCCCGATGGCCCCGCACACCGCCCCGCACGTGAACGGAGGGACCCGATGAACGCCCACGACGACCGGAACCTCGTGGCCCGCCTGCGCGCCGCGACCGCGGAGGTCCCGCCGTCGGGCCTCGACCTCGAGGCGGTGTTGCGTGGCGCGCGTACCAAGGCGCGGCGGGCGCGGGCCGTGACAGGGGCCGCGGTGGTGGTGGCGCTCGGGATCGCCGGGGCGGGGGCGGCCGAGGTGGGGCCGCGGCTGCTGGCGCCGCCGGCGGTCGACGACGCCGCGGCACGCGCGGCGGCGACGTGCCCGGACGGCCGGCCGCTCGCGGTGGTCTTCAGCGGGCAGGTGGAGACCGAGACACCCGTCCTGGTGGCGCTCGCCCGCACGACGATCCCCGACCCGCAAGGAGTCGACGACTCAGCGCCGCAGGGCGTCGTCTGGGAGGACGTGATGCTGGACTCCGGGCTGGGTGACGAGGCGGTGCACGCCCCGTCCGCACCCGCGTGGTACCGGGCCGAGATCCTGGCGCGGGCGGAGCGCGCCAACGACCCGGCGCTCGTGCCGACGCCGCCGTTGCCGCGACCCGGCGGCTCGGCCACTGAGGGCGAGGAGGTGACCGACCCCCTGCCGGGCGCCACGTACCTTCTCTACCGCGCAGGAACCAGCGTCAGCACCGACGGCGAGGCGGGTTGCGGCAGCGAGCGCGAGCCGTTTCAGCTCACGTACACGACGGTCTCGGAGAGCGGCCTGCTCCGGTGCGGCATCCCGATGACCGGGTTCGAGACCGCCGCCGCCCGCAACGCCCTCAGCGGATACTGCCCCTCCGACGAGGGCGCGACTGCGGCCCGCCAGCCCTGATGGAGGTGCACGGGGCAGGCGGTGGCAACAGCTAGGCCTCAGCCGTGCTTGACGGGGGTCACTCGCACGCCAGGCCGTTGTCGTCCAGGTCGAGGAAGCGGGAGTAGCCCGGGTCGCCCCGGCGGATCGGCGTCGCGATCCCGCTCTGGCGCAGCTGGTCGCAGGTCTGGAAGCCGTTCTGCTTGCCGCCGTCCTGAGGCTGCTGGGCCTGCTGCGACTGCTGCGTCTGCTGGTCGAGCTGCTGCTGCTGGGTGGTCAGCTCGGCCTCCTTCTGGGAGACCGCCGTCTCGCGCTGCGTGACGTCGGCTTCGCGCTGCGCGAGCGCGGCCTTGTCGTCCTCGAGCGCCGTCCGCTGCGAGTTGAGGTCGTCGCGGTCCTCGATCACCTGCGCCTGGGCCCGCTGCGCGTCGGCCACGGCCTGCCCCGCGTCGGAGGTGCGCAGCACGGAGGAGACGACGCCGACGATGACACCGAACGCGAAGCAGGCGATCGCGACGCCGGCGATCATCATCTGCCCGTTGCTGCGGCCGCTGCGGCGGGTGCCGCCCGTGCCGGTGCCCGACGACGGTGCGCCCGACGACGGTGCGCCCGACGATGGTGCACCCGGCGTCGGCGCGTCCGCCCCCGGGGAGCGCAGGTGGCCGAGCGGGCCGTCAGGCAGCGGGATCGCGGCGCCCTGGCGCGCGACGGAGCGCGTCCGCGGCGGCGCGGCAGGGGCTGGCTCGGGTGGGGGCGGCGGCGTCGCGCCGGGAGCCGTCAGCGTCGCGAGCGGCAGGGCCTCGTGCAGGACGTCGTGACCGACGGCGGGCGCGGGCACGGGCGCGAGCAGCGTGGTCCGATCCGCGGCGGGGACGGTGACCGGAACAGCGGGCGCGGGCACCGGCGCAAGGAGCGTGGTCCGGTCCGCAGCGGGTCGGGCGACCGGCGCGGCGGGAGTCGCCGCCGTCGGCGCGTCCTCGATCCAGTAGTCCCAGCCGCCGGGCGCCGGGGGCCAGGCAGGGTCGGGCGACCAGCCGGGCTCGGGGCGGAACCCGGCAGGGACCTGCCAGCCAGGTGGGGGGTTGAAGCGCGCAGCCATCCGTGCTCCTTCGACTCGTGGCGGCGCCCACTATGGCGGAAACCGGTGTAAAAGGTCTAGACGCGCAGGTCAGGCGTCCACGACGCGGCAACGGCCGGCCGCCCCGAGGGGCGACCGGCCGTCGTCGTGCGATCTCTGAGTCTAGGGGCGCGGCGTTTCAGCCGCGCTTACCTCGGGGATCAGAGCGGGCGGATGTTCTCCGCCTGCAGACCCTTGGGGCCCTGCGCGGTGTCGAACTCGACGCGCTGGCCCTCCTCGAGGGTGCGGTAGCCGTTGGACACGATGGCCGAGTAGTGCGCGAAGACGTCCTGCGAGCCGTCCTCGGGGGCGATGAACCCGTAGCCCTTCTCCGCGTTGAACCACTTCACGGTTCCGGTAGCCATGTCTTGCTCTCCTTCAAGAGTGACGACCTCGACGTCCGAGGTCGCTCATCACGGTGTTCGTCGTCAACTCTTGGTAGAACAAGAATCGCTTCGGGTCACGCACATCTTCTGCGCGACCCCCGGCGCAGGACGGGTAACCGTCCGGGACAACCGAGGCACTGCAACGAAGCAGAACGCTACGCGACGCTTCCCCACAACGCTACCCCTCCGGCGGATGGTGCTCGGAAGAACGGGCGGGTTGATGGTCACGGTCTCGTCACGATGCCGCGGGTGTGACCTACACGACACGTCTGGGTCACACAAAGTCGCTATCTTCACGCCCACTACATGCGGCGTTCGTCGTATGTGAACCATCGGAGGAACCAGATGATTCGACGACACTCTGCCGCGAAGGGGTTCGCCCTCGCCGCGGTTCTCGGAATCAGCCTCGCAGCGTGCGCGAGCTCCAGCGAGGGGAGCCAGGGCGCCGGGTCCTCCGACGGCGGCGCCAGCGCCGAGCCGCTGAAAATCGGCACGATCCTGCCGATCACGGGCACCCTCGCCTTCCTCGGCCCGCCCGAGGTCGCGGGTGTCGGCCTCGCTGTCGACGACATCAACGCCGCGGGCGGCGTGCTCGGCAACAAGGTCACCATCGAGGCCGGCGACTCGGGCGACACCACCGACCTGTCGGTGGCGAAGGGCACCGCGACCGACCTCATCGGCAAGAAAGTCTCCGCCGTCATCGGCGCGGCGTCGTCTGGCGTCTCGCTCGCCGTCGTCGACCAGTTCGCCGAGGCGAGCGTGATGGAGATCTCCCCGGCCAACACGGCCACCAAGCTGTCGGGCTATGGAAACTACTTCGCGCGCACGGCCCCGCCGGACACGGTCCAGGGCGCCGCGCTCGGCTCGCTGATCGTCAACGACAACCACGAGAAGGTCGGCTTCCTCGTCCAGAACGAGGCCTACGGCACCGGCCTGCGCGACAACATCCAGAAGACGACCGAGGCCGGCGGCCTCCAGACGGTGTACGGCGGCACGGGCAAGGGCCAGGAGTTCGCCCCCGGCGAGACCAACTTCGGTGCCCAGGTCACCGACCTTCTCGCGCAGAAGCCGGACTCGATCGTGATCGTCGCGTTCGAGGAGACCGTCGCGATCGTCACCGAGCTGGTCGCCCAGGGCTGGAAGTTCGACGGCACGACGTACTTCACGGACGGCAACCTGTCGAACTACGGCGACAAGTTCGACGCCGGCACGCTCAAGGGCGTCCAGGGCACGCTGCCGGGCGCTCAGGCCGCGGGCGACTTCCAGACGCGCCTGAAGGACTGGTCGACCAAGAACCACAACGGTGAGCTCAAGGACTTCTCGTACGCGGCCGAGTCGTACGACGCCGCGATGCTCGCCGCGCTCGCCGCGGTGCGCGGCGGGGCGACCGACGGCAAGACGATCTCGGAGAACATCCGCGCCGTCTCGGGCTCCGAGGGCGGTGACGAGGTCACGACCTTCGCGGACGGCGTCAAGGCGCTGAAGGACGGCAAGGAGATCACCTACAAGGGCAAGTCCGGTGTCGGGCCGCTCAACGAGGCCAACGACCCGTCGTCGGCCTTCATCGGGATCTACCAGTACGGCGGCGACAACACGTACACGTACGTGAAGTCGGTCGAGGGCAAGCCCTCGAGCTGAGCCGAGAGCCACGACGGCCCGGCACCCTCAACGGCGAGGGTGCCGGGCCGCTGTGCGTCTGGGGAGCGGAGCGGTCAGGCCGGGTCGACCTCTTCCGCCAGCGTCCCCAGGTAGAGGCTGACCACCTTCGGATCGGCCTGGAGCTCCTTGCCGGTGCCCGTGTAGGCGTCCTTGCCCTGGTCCAGCACGTACGCGCGGTCGCAGATCTGCAGGCAGCGACGGGCGTTCTGCTCGACCATCAGCACCGAGACGCCGGCCTTGTTGATCATGCGGGTGCGCAGGAACGTCTCGTCCTGCCGCACGGGCGACAGACCGGCCGAGGGCTCGTCGAGCAGCAGCACGGACGGGTTCATCATCAGCGCGCGGGCCATCGCGACCATCTGCCGCTCGCCACCCGACATCGCCCCGGCCCGTTGCGTCCGGCGCTCGTACAGCATGGGGAACAGGTCGGCGATGAACGACCAGCGCTCCGCGAACTGCCTGGGCCGCAGGAACACGCCCATGCGCATGTTCTCCTCGACCGACAGCGAGGGGAACACGTTGTTGGTCTGCGGCACGAACCCGACGCCACGGGCCACGAGCTGGTTGGCGTGCAGCCCCGTGATGTCCTCGTCACCGAGGGTCACGCGGCCCGTGCGCACCGGGACGAGGCCGAACAGTGCCTTGAGCAGCGTGGACTTGCCCGCGCCGTTCGGCCCGATGATGCCGACGAGCTCACCCTTGGCGACCTCGATCGAGCACCCGTTGAGGATGTTCACGCCCGGCAGGTAGCCGGCGACGAGCGTGTCGGCGTGCAGCAGGACGTCGCGCCTGCCGCCCGGCGACGCGGCGCTCGTGGTCTCGACAGGCTCGACCACCGGGGTGGTCGGGGTCGCGTCCGTCATCGCTTCTCCTCCTCGAGCTCCAGCCGGGCCAGGATCGCCGGGTCCAGCAGCGCGTCGTCGCCCAGGTCCGTGTCGTGGTGCGCGCCCAGGTAGGCGTCGACGACGGCCGGGTCCTTCATCACCGTCGACGGCGGACCCTCGGCCACCACGCGTCCCTCGGCCATGACGACGACCCAGTCCGAGATGTGCCGCACCGCGTGCATGTCGTGCTCGACGAACAGCACCGTCATGCCCTCGTCGCGCAGTGCGCGAACGTGGCCCAGCAGCGACTGCACCAGCGCCGGGTTCACCCCGGCCATGGGCTCGTCGAGCATGATCATGGTCGGGTCCGTCATGAGCGCCCGCGCCATCTCGAGCAGCTTGCGCTGGCCGCCCGAGAGCGACCCCGCGAAGTCGTCCTTCTTGGTGTCGAGCTGGAAGCGCCCGAGGATCTCGAGCGCCTTCGCCTCGGCCGCCTTCTCGTGGGAGCGCCACGTGAACGGCAGCCACGAGAGCCAGAACTTCTCGCCGGGGTGCTGCGGCGTCGCGAGCAGCATGTTCTGCAGCACCGTGAGCCGCGACAGCGCCTTGGTGAGCTGGAACGTGCGCACCATGCCGGCCCGGGCCACGGCCGCGCCGGACTTGCCCGCGATGGACCGCCCGTCGAACGACCACTTGCCCTGGTTGGGCTGGTCGAACCCGGTGAGCAGGTTGAACAGCGTCGTCTTGCCGGCCCCGTTGGGGCCGATGAGCGCGGTGATGGCACCACGCTGCACCTCGAGGTGGTCGACGTCGACCGCCGTCATGCCGCCGAAGCGCCGCTGCACGCCGTCGACGACGAGGATCGGGTCGGGCTTGGCCGCGCCGACCACGCTCTCGACGTCGGCCTCGGCGCCCGTGGAGGCGGGGGACGCAGAGTGTTCAGTGGCCATGGAACGCCAGCTCCTTCTTGTTCCCGAGGATGCCCTGCGGGCGGAAGATCACCAGGAGCATGAGCGTGACGCCCACGAGCATCCCGCCGATCTGCTCCACGTGCGTGCCACCGAGCGCGTCGCCGAGCCCGGCGCGCATGCCCGTGCGCAGCAGCATGTAGACGAAGAAGAACAGCATCGAGCCGAGCACCGGCCCGAACAGGGTGGCGGCACCACCGAGCAGCAGGACGGTCCAGACGAAGAACGTCATGGTGCGGCCCATCGCGTCGGGCGTGATCGCGGACGGAAGCACGTACAGGACGCCGCCCAGCGCGCCCAGCACGCCGCCGAGCACGAGCGCCTGCATCTTCATGGCGAAGACGTTCTTGCCGAGCGCGCGCACGGCGTCCTCGTCCTCGCGGATGCCCTTGAGCACGCGCCCCCACGGGCTGCGTGTCAGCAGCCACACGAACAGCACGGCGAGCAGCACCACGGCCCAGGCGAACAGGCGTGTCCACCAGGAGTCCGAGCCGTTGTTGATGTACTCGAACGGTCCGACGGCGGTGCGCCCGTCGGGCAGGAACGACAGCGCCTGGAACGACGCCTTGTAGGACTTGCCGAGCAGGCCCGAGGCGCCGCCCGTCCACTCCTGGAACACCGTCGAGCGGCCGAGCCAGCGCACGATCTCGGCGGCCGAGATCGTCACGATGGCGAGGTAGTCGCCGCGCAGCTTGAGCGTGGGGATGCCCAGGATCAGGGCGAACACCGTGCCGGCCGCGACGGCGATGAGCAGCGCCAGCACGAACGGCGCTCCGGCGATGGTGGCGATGCCGAACCCGTAGGCGCCCAGCAGCATGAAGCCCGCCTGGCCCATGTTGAGCAGGCCGGTGTAGCCGAAGTGCAGGTTGAGGCCGATCGCGGCGAGCGCGTAGGCCGCCGTCGTCGGTGCCACGAGCTCGGCCAGCGACTGCGTGAGGATGCGGAGGAACTCATCCATGTCCGTTCTCCTTTCAGCCGATCCGCTCGCGGCGGCCGAGGATGCCCTGCGGTCGCACCAGCAGCACGAGGATGAGGATCACGAGCGCCGACGCGTAGCGCAGGTCGCTCGGGATCACGAGGTTCGACAGCTCGACGACGAGGCCGATGAGGATCGACCCGACGAGGGCGCCGAAGGCCGTGCCGAGCCCGCCGAGGGTCACCGCGGCGAACATGAGCAGCAGCAGCTGCATGCCGAGCGACCAGTTGAACGAGCCGAACGAGATGCCGACGAGGATGCCGGACAGCCCGGCGAACGCGGTCGACATGACCCACACGACCCGGATGATCGTGTCGGGGTCGATGCCGGTGGCCGCGGCGAGCGCCGGGTTGTCGGACACGGCCCGCGTCGCACGGCCGATGCGCGTGCGGGTGAGCCAGAGGGCGATGCCGACGATGCAGACCGCGGCGATCGCCATCGAGATCCACGACGCCTGGCTGAGCGTGATCCCGGCGATCCGCAGCGGGACGGGGTTGCCCGAGACGACGCGCAGCGACCGGCCGCCGATGATCATCTGGATGAGGAACTGCAGGGCGATGGACAGGCCGATCGTCACGATCATCGCCTGCATGACGGGCGTGCCGCGGCGGCGCAGCGGCTTCCAGATGCCGGCGTCCTGCGCCCAGCCGGTCGCGCCGCAGATCACCAGCGTCACGGGGACGGCGAGCCAGATGGGCAGCCCCCACGTGTTGATGGCGAGGTAGCCGAACACGGCACCGAGCGTGACCTGCTCGCCGTGCGCGAAGTTCGACAGGCCCGTGGTGCCGAACACCAGGTTGAGGCCGATCGACGCGAGCGCGAGGAGCAGCCCGAACCGCAGGCCGGAGCCGACCTGCTGCCACACCTGGCCGATGGTCAGGTCGCGCTGCGAGGCGTCGCCCTCGGGGGTCTGAGCGACGGTGTCGCCGCCTGCGGTCCCCGTGTCGGTGCCGGTCTTCTTCCCGCCGCCGGTCGCGGCGCCGTCGTCGGTCGCGGTGCCCGACGGCGAGGCGGTCCCGCCCGGCGCCTCGACGCCGGCGCCGACGCGGAACGCGGCGCGCGTGGTCGAGCCGACCTGGCCGCTGACCGTGGCCGACGACGGTGTGCCCTGCGGCAGCTGCTTGTCGGCGGGCAGGGTCGCCGGGTCGATGGCCACCGTGTAGGTGCCGGCCCCGGGGACCTCGACCGAGACGGGCGCGTCAGCGGTGGTGACGACGTCGACGCTGAAGCCGTCGCCGCTGATGGTCGCGTGCACGTCGGGGATCTTGGCGTTGTCGGCGTCGAGCACCAGCACTGCGACGCACGCGACGCCGTCGGGCGTGCAGTCGGTGGCGGGCGGCGTCGCTGCCGCTGCCGGGCTGGCCGCCAGCACCGCGGGCACCGCCGCGACGGCGAGGGCCGTCAGCAGTCGGCGCCACAGGGTGCGGCGGTTCGGTCGGTCCGTTGTCATCGGCCCTCCGTCGTCGGATCGTGGTGCGCGGGGGTCTGTCCCGCTCCGCCCGCCGCTCCCGGCGGTCTGTGCAGCAGAACTGAACGGGCCATGCAGGAATGCCGAGCGTGGCGCGAGTGTAGTGGCGCGATGTGACGGCGGTTGCACAGGTACGTCACACTCGCGGGTCACAGTCCGGTCTCGGGTCACCGCTGCCGGCTTGGCGCGTAGCCTGGCCGCGTGCCCGAGCCCCAGACCGCAGCCGCACCCGCCGCCGCACCGGCCGAGGCGCCCGCCGCCGCCCGCCGCCCGGTCGTGCGCATCCACCACGACGACGTCGTCATCGACGACTACGAGTGGCTGCGCGACAAGGACGATCCCGCCGTCGTCGCGCACCTCGAGGCGGAGGACGCGTGGACGAGGGCGCAGCTCGCGCACCTGCAGCCCCTGCGCGACCAGCTGTTCGCGGAGATCAAGGAGCGCACGCTCGAGACGGACCTGTCGGTCCCGGTGCGGCAGGGCGGGTACTGGTACTACTCGCGAACGGTCGAGGGGCAGCAGTACGCCGTGCACGCGCGCGTACCGGCCGCCGACGCCGACGACTGGACACCGCCCGCGCTGGAGCCGGGCGTCGTGCCCGACGGCGAGCAGGTGGTCCTCGACGAGAACGCCCTCAGCGAGGGGTTCGACTTCTTCTCGCTCGGCGGCACCGACGTCACCCCCGACGGGCGGCTGCTCGCCTACCAGGTCGACACGCAGGGCGACGAACGGTTCACGCTGCGCGTCCGCGACCTGACCACGGGCGAGGACCTGCCCGACGTCATCGAGGAGACGTCGCCGGGCGCCGTCTTCACGCCCGACGGGGTTCACGTGTTCTACACCACGGTCGACGACGCGTGGCGGCCCTACCGGGTGTGGCGGCACGCGCTCGGGACCGCCGCGGCCGACGACGTGCTGGTGCTCGAGGAGCCCGACGAGCGCTTCTGGGTGGGCGTCGGTCTGGCGCGCTCGCAGCGGTTCGTGCAGGTGGAGCTTGCCTCCAAGCTCACCACCGAGGTGCTGCTGATCCCGGTGGAGGAGCCGACGACGCGGCCGGTCGTGGTGTGGCCGCGGCGCGAGGGCGTCGAGTACTCGGTCGAGGACGCCGGGTCGCGACTGCTGGTGCTGCACAACGACGGTGCGGAGAACTTCGAGCTCGCCGCGCTGCACTGGCCACGGGACCTGCGCGCGGCCGGGGCGTTCGCCCTCGAGCGGGCCACCGTCCTCGTGCCGCACGATCCCGACGTGCGGCTGGAGGGGGTGGACGCTTTCGCCGATCATCTGGTGCTGAGCTTCCGTCGCGGTGCGACTCCGCGCGTGGCCGTCGCGCCGCGCGAGCTGGTCGTCGAGCTCGCCGAGAGCACGACCGCGCCCGACGCCGCGTTGTGGCGCGACGTCACCACCGGTGAGGAGCTCGAGGGCGTGCAGCTGGAGGCCTCGCCGATGGTTGACCAGCCCGTCGTGCGCGTCGTCGTCGAGTCGTTCATCACCCCCAAGACGGTGTACGACGTCGTGCTCGAGGCCGGCGATCTGATCCTGCGCAAGCGCGAGCCCGTTCTTGGCGGGTACGACCCGGCCGACTACGTGCAGCGCCGCGAGTGGGCGCTCGCGGAGGATGGCACGCGGGTCCCCGTCTCGCTGGTGTGGCGCCGCGACGCCGTCCCCGCCCGTCGGTTCGACGGTTCGCGGCCGGTTCGCGGGACCGATCCGTCGAACCGAGCCGGAACCCACGAACCGTCCGAGCCGGCGCCGCTCCTCCTCTACGGGTACGGGGCCTACGAGTACTCGCTCGACCCCTGGTTCTCCGTCCCGCGGCTCTCGCTTCTGAGCCGGGGAGTCGTACTAGCCGTCGCGCATGTGCGGGGCGGTGGCGAGCTGGGTCGGCGCTGGTACGACGACGGCAAGCTGCTCGCGAAGACCAACACCTTCACTGACTTCGTGGCCGCCGCGCGGCACCTCGTCGACACGGGCTGGACCACTCCCGACCGGCTCGCCGCCGAGGGTGGCAGCGCGGGCGGGCTGCTCATGGGCGCGGTGGCGAACCTCGCACCGGAGCTGTTCGCGGGCATCCACGCCGCGGTGCCGTTCGTCGACCCGCTGACGTCGATCCTCGACCCGAGCCTGCCGCTGACCGTGACCGAGTGGGAGGAGTGGGGCGACCCGCTGCACGACCCCGACGTCTACGCGTACATGAAGGGGTACTCGCCGTACGAGAACGTCCCCGCCGACGCCTCGGGCCACCCGCGGATCCTCGCGACCACCTCGCTCCACGACACACGCGTGCTGTTCGTGGAGCCGGCCAAGTGGGTGGCCCGCCTGCGCGCGGCGGGCGCCCCGGCGCTGCTGCGCATCGAGATGTCGGCGGGCCACGGCGGCGTCTCGGGCAGGTACGCGCGTTGGGGGCAGATCGCGGAGGAGAACGCCTGGCTCCTGGACGTACTCGGCGCGGCCTGACCTCGGCGGTCGAGCAGCTCAGCCCTTCGGGGTGGGGACCAGCACGAGCGTGGTCAGGGACGACGTCGCCCGGGCGAACTCGGCGGCCGCGAGCACGTCGTACGGGGCGGGGTCCTCGCCCGCCTCCACCGCCGCGGCCCGCAGCGACGTCAGCACCTCGCGCAGCACGGCGGCGTCGTGCTGCCGGCCGAGCACCTCCTGCACGCGCGCGAACCGCTCCGCGGAGTCGGCCGCCTCGCTCGCGACCCCGCCCGACCCGCGCGCGACGATCTCGGCGGCGTAGCGCGCGCGGCGGGCCGCCTTGCGCACCCTGTGCAGCGCGGCGTCGAGCTCCGGCCCCTCCTTGCCGACGGCGCGGTCGGCGCGGCGTGCCATCCGTCGTGCCGCCTTCCGTGCGCCCCGCGGCAGCTCGTCGTCCCACGCGTGCTCCGCCTTGCGGGTGAAAGGCGGGTGGGTCGCGAACAGGTCGAGGTCCGTCCGCAGCCCGGTGTGCTCCGGCGTGCCGAGGTGCTCGACGGCGGCCGCGCGCGCCTGCTCGAGGCGTGGGCCGAGCGTGTCGAGCGCGCGCAGGCGCGCGACGTGGTCGCCGAGCTCCTCGAGGCGTGCGAGCTGCACCTCCAGGTCGCGCGACTCGCCCAGCAGGCCGCTCCAGTCCTTCAGGCGTTGCCGCAGGTCGTCGACGTCGTCGTCGGCCAGGAGGCGCGGGAGCTCGGTGAGCGCGGCCCGCAGTCGCCGGGTCGCGACGCGGGCGTCGTGCACCCCCTTGGAGCCATCCCAGGCCAGGTCGTCCTCGGCCGCGGCGAGCGCCGCGACCTGGGCGCGCAGATGCTCGGTCAGGAGGGTGCCCGCGGTGGTGCCCATGCCGTCGTCGTACCACGGGGCCGGGGCGCGCACCATCGCGGCGGGTCGCCGCGAGGCGACGCAGGGGCGGGTGAAAGAGACGACCGGGTGTCACGCGGGCAGGGCGGAGGGCTCCCGATCCGACATGCGGCCGACACCAACGCCGCGACAACTCCCGACATCCCGAAAGGAAGCTCCCATGTCTGCCACCACCACCCGGACGACGACGCCGACGACCTCCGCCTCGCCGCGTCCGCACACCCCGCGCTCGCTGACCCCGGCCGCGCCGTTCAGGGAGCGGCTCGCCTTCGCGCTCGACGTCGCCACCGGCCGTCTCGCCGGCTTCCTCGTCCGCTGGTCCGTGCCGGCGCTGCGGGTCGCCCTCGGCCTGGTCTTCCTCGGCTTCGGCGCGCTGAAGTTCATCCCCGGCGCCAGCCCCGCCGCGGACATCGCCGAGCGCACGATCGACACCCTCACGTTGGGCTTCGTGCACGGCACGACGGCCATCCTCCTCACGGCCGTGCTCGAGGTCTTCATCGGGATCACCCTGATCACGGGCCGTCTGCTCAAGTCCGGGCTGGTGGCGCTCGCATGCGCGTTCGTCGGGATCCTCTCGCCGATGGTCCTGTTCGCCGGCGAGCTGTTCGGCCACGGCATGACGCTCATGGGCCAGTACGTGCTCAAGGACATCGTGCTGGTCACGGGCGCCGCGGTGGTCGCGGCGTACGCCCTCGGTGCCCGGCTGCGTCAGGAGTGACGCCACGACGCACGCTCTGGACGAAGGACCCGCCGCAGCCCCACAGGGCGTGCCGCGGGTCCTTCGTCCGTCCGGGCGCGGGTCAGCCCTTGGCCGCCACCACGCGGGCTGCCGCGGCGTCCACCTTGGCGGCGAAGGCCGGGTCCGACTTCGCCTTCGCCAGCAGGGCGTCGAGCATCGCGTTCGCCGTCGACGGGTCGGCGCTCGCCAGCACGATGTCGCAGCCGGCGTCGACCGCCAGCACGGCGCGCTCGCCGGGCGACCACGCCTGGACCTGCTTGGCGGCCGAGACGTCGTCGGTGACCACGACGCCGTGGTACCCGACCCTCTCGCGGAGGAGACCCACCACCGCGGGGGAGAACGCCCCGGGACGCTCCGCGTCGATCCGGGAGTAGATCGCCGTCGAGACCATCACCCACGGGCTCGGCCCCGAGCCCGAGGCCGTCTGGGCGAGCACGTCGCGGAACACGCCGACCGACGCGTCGTCGGCCGTCGTCACGTCGTCGGTGACGCCGGCCGTCGTGTCGGTGTTCTCCGTGACGCGGCCGAGGCCCGGGAAGTGCTTGATCGTGGGCGTGACCCCGGCGGCGCGCATGCCGTCGGCGAACGCGCTCGCGCCGGCGACGACGTCCGGCGCGGTGAAGCCGTAGTTGCGCTGGAAGTGGCCGACGGGAGCGTTCGCGCTCGCGAGCTCGGGCGGCACGAGGTCCGCGACGGGCGCGAGGTCGACGTCGACCCCGGCCGCCACCAGCTCGCGGCCCCACGTCGCGGCGTTCGCCTCGAGGTTCGGCAGCTTCACCTGCTCGGTGGCCGGAGGGATGGTCGAGAAGCCCGGCCCGCGCAGCGTCTGGACCTGGCCACCCTCCTGGTCGGTGGCGACCAGCAGCGGTGTCGGGTCGTGGTCGATCCGCTGGTAGGCGTCGACCAGGTTGCGGACTCGCACGACGCCGGCGTCCGTCCGGCCGTGGAGGAACACCCCGCCCACGTGCCGTTGCGAGACCAGGGCGGCCGTCGTCGCGCGCGAGCCGGCGAGCGGCATGCCCACCATGACCAGCTGGCCCACCTTCTGCTCCAGGGTCCAGTCCGCCACAGGGTCGCTGCCCGACGCGGTGTGCGTCGCGGTCGGCGTCGGGGTGGGTGTCGGGGTCGGCCTGGGGCTGGCCGACGGCGCTGCCGACGTCGGCGAGGGGGACGCCGTCGGGCTGCTCGGGCCGCTCGGGGAGGGCGACGGCGTCGGCGACGCCGCACGGACCGGCGGCGCTGGGGACGGGGACGGGGCCGAGCCCCCGGTGCACCCGGCGGCGAGCGTCACGAGGGCGAGCGACAGCACGACGGCGACCGCCGTCGTGCCGGCGCGGGTGTCAGGGATCAACGCCGGCGCGCACCCTGGCTGTGCGCGAGGGACGTCAGGGCCTGCGTCCACTGCTCCTCGCTGTGCTTCGCGTGCTCCGCGGTGTCGATGTTCTGCTGCACGACGAGGATGCGCGTGCCGCCGTCGACGGGCTCGAGCGTGATGCGGATGTCGTGGTAGTTCTCGGGCACGTCCTCGAGGCCGGACAGCGGCGAGAAGTGCGTGAAGTGCATGAGGCGCAGACGCTCGAAGGCGAGCACCGTGCCGTGGTCCGCGAACTGGCGGCCGAAGAAGTGGCCCTCGAACGTGACGGGGCTGCCGACCTGGAAGTCGGTCTCGATGTTGGCGCCCAGCATCCAGCGGGCGCCGGGGTGCAGGAGCTCGGCCCAGACCCGCTCGGGCGGCTCGGCGACGAAGGTCGAGGCGGACGCGGTGTGGGCTTCGCTGCTCATGGGGCGAACCTAGCGCCGGGTGCCGCGGAGGGCGAAACAGAGCCTGAGGCGTCTCACGGATCCCGTCAGAGCGACTCGGCCAGCGCCCTGACGAAGCCGTCGACGTCCGCCTCGGTGGTGGCCCAGCTGCACATCCAGCGCACCTCGACGCGGTCGGGGGTCTCGCCGTCGGCCCAGTCGTAGAAGCGGGTCTGGGTGCGCAGCCTGTCCGCGGCGGCACGGGGGAGCGTGGCGAAGACGGCGTTGGCCTCGGTGGGGCGCGTGACGCGGACGGCGTCGGTGCCGAGGGCCTCTACACCGGCCCGCAGGCGGGCCGCGGCGGCGTTCGCGGCGGAGGCGTTGCGCCACCACAGCGGCCGGGCCTCACCACCGCTGGTCGCGCCCGTCGGGTCCACGTCCAGCATGGCCAGCAGCTGGGCGCTGACGTACCGGGTCTTCGAGGCGAGCTGCATGGTCGACTTGCGCAGGAACGGGACGGCCTCGGCCGCGGCCCGGCGAGCCGCCGCCGCGCCCGGGGTCGGGGCGTCGTCGGGCCCGAGCACCACGACGGCCTCGCCGAGCATCCCGCCGTTCTTCGCGGCGCCCAGCGAGACGATGTCCACGCCGACGTCGGTGGTCAGCGCCCGCAGCTCGACCCCGAGGAACGCCGCGGCGTTGGCGAGCCGGGACCCGTCGACGTGCACGGCGAGCCCGAGCGCGTGCGCGGCCTCGACCAGCGCGCGCAGCTCCTCGACGCGGTACACCGTGCCGAGCTCCGTCGCCTGCGTGAGCGTCAGGACCGCAGGCTGTGCGCGGTGCACGTCGCCGAGCTCGCCGGCCCACGCCTCGACGTCGGCGACCGTGATCCGGCCGTCCGTCGCGTGGCGCGTGAGGAGCTTGAGGCCGCCGACGCGCTCGGGCGCGCCGTTCTCGTCCGTGTTGACGTGCGCGACGTCGGAGGCGACCACCCCGGCCCAGCGTGACGTCGTCGCCATGAGGGAGATGACGTTCGCGCCCGTGCCGTTGAGCACGGGGAACGCCGTGGCGCCCGCGCCGAACAGCTCCCGGACCCGGTCCGCGAGGCGGGCCGTCCACGGGTCGTCGCCGTACGCGACGGCGTAACCGTGGTCGGCCGCGGCGATCGCGGCGAGCACCTCGGGGTGCGTGGGGGCGTAGTTGTCGGAGCCGAACGGAGGCAGCACGGGGCCAGCGTAGGCCCGGGGACCCGCGCGCCCGGGGTCGCCGGGCGCGCCGTGACGGGCGCCGCGGCCGCTAAGGGTGCTCGGGCCGGCGGGCCTGCACATACGCCACGGGGACGCGGTGCAGCACGGCCGTGGCCGCGCGCTCGCGGGTGTCGGTCAGGCCCGCACCCTCGAGCAGGCGGGCGATGCCGTGGTCGAGGTTGTCGGCCACGTAGGCCGCCTGCGTCCGCCGCCGGGCGAGCCGGCCGCCCCCGCCGCCGTGCTTGTGGGAGCGGCCGTGCTCGTGGCCGTACGACCCGGCGTCGGGGGTAGAGCTGTCCGCGAAGTCCAGGATCGTGACCGTGCCGCCCGGCCGCAGCACGCGCAGCAGCTCGGCCGCCATCGCCTGCTTCTGGTCGGTCGGGATGTGGTGCAGCGCGAACGAGCTGATCACGTGGTCGACGCTCGCGTCCTCGGCAGGCAGGTGGTCCGCGTACCCGCGCACGAGCGTGACGCCCAGCCGGCGCCGCCGGGCCTTGCGGGCCGCGCGGGCGAGCGCGCCCCAATCGGGGTCGAGGCCCGTCACGACGGCGCCTGCGGCTGCCGCGCGCAGGGCGAGGTTGCCCGTGCCGCACCCGATCTCGAGCACGCGCTGGCCGGGGTGGATCTCCGCGACCTCGACGAGCCGGTCGAGGTGCTTGCCGATCCCCATTGCGGCGGTCATCAGGTCGTAGCTCCACATGAGGCTCGCCTTGCCCGAGCCAGGGATGAACTCGCGGTCGCCCGCCGTGGCGTCGTCGACAAGCCGGACCTCGCGGGTGGGGCTGGTGGTGTCGCTCATGGTCGTCCTTCCCTCGTGCCCTCAGGTTTGATAGACCCGGATGGGCGTCTGCGACCAGCCTGCGGCGCCCGGCACCTGCCGGGCAGGACGGAAGTCGGTGAGGATGGCACGTTCGTCGGGAGGCGTCGGCTCGCTGCGCCCGCGGCTGCCGGGCCCGCGCGCCCGTCTGCGGACCGTGCGCGCCGACGGCACCCCCGTCTACCGGTTCGACGGCGCCCCCGGCCGGCCGTCCGTCTGGGTGATCCGCTTCGACGGCACGCACGTCGAGGGCCGGCTGCCCGCCGATCACCGCCACGCCCACGACTTCCACGTGCTCGTCTACGTCGAGCACGGTGGCGGTGACGTGCGGATCGACGGCGCCGTGCGGCCGCTGCGTGCCGGCGAGGTCGTCACCGTGCCGCCAGGGCACGTCATCGGCGTGGGGGACGAGCAGCCGCACGAGAGCCGCGCGTGGGCCGTGTCGTTCGTGCCCGACGCCGTGCCGACGCTCGCGGGCGTGCCGCCCGTCGCGTGGGGCGGCCACCCGCTGCTCGCCGCGTTCGACGGCGTCCGGAGCCTGCCGGTGCCGGAGCCGCGCCGCGGGGCGTGGCTGGACCTGCTCGCGGAGCTGCACGCCGAGACCGCGGACCCGTCACGGCTGGGCGCCGACGCCGCCGCTCAGGCGCTGCTCACGCGACTGCTGGTGGACCTGGCCCGGCTGGTCCGCGAGGACGCGGTCGAGGGCGACGGCGCGGCGGCCGGGGCGGACCCGTTGGTGCAGCGCGTGCTCGCCGTCGTCGAGGCGCGGTTCGCCGAGCCGGTGTCGACGGCGTCCGTGGCGCGCGAGCTCGGCTACACCGCCGGGCACCTGACCACCGTGATGCGCGAGCGCACCGGCCGCACGGTGCTCGACTGGCTCACCGAGCGGCGCATGTCCGAGGCGCGGCGCCTGCTCGCGGAGACCGACCTGCCGCTCGCGGCGATTGCTGCCCGGACCGGCTTCCGGGACGCCGCCTACCTGACCCGGCGGTTCCGGACGTGGCACGGCATGACGCCGCTGCGGTGGCGGCAGGGCACCCGAGCGAGCGGGCGTGCGTAGGGTGACCCCGTGCGCTGGCTGAGGTGGCTGTTCCTTCTGTATCTCGCGGCCGTGCTGGCGCTGACGCTGTGGCCGCAGCTCGACACCACCGCGGTGCCCGGGTGGGCGACCGCGGTCGTGCACTTCCTGGCCGGCCTGGGGATCCACATCGACGTGACGTTCCTCGAGGCGGCCTCGAACCTCGTGATGTTCCTGCCGTTCGGCGTGCTCGGCGTGCTGCTGCTCGCGGACGCCCGACCGCGGTGGTCGATGCCGGCCGTCGCGCTCACGGTGACGGCCGCAGGGTTCGCGCTGTCGGCGCTCATCGAGACGGCGCAGCTCGCGATCCCCGGCCGGGTCTCGACCGTCCAGGACGTGCTGCTCAATGGGGCCGGCGCCCTGCTCGGGGCGGCGTGCGGGGTCGCCGTTCTCGGCAGCGGGCTGGCCACCCGGCTCCCGACGGGCGCGGACGCCCCGCGGGCGCCGCGCGGTTAAGTAGATGCTGCCGGGGCGCCCGGCCTCCGCACGTCAGGGCCCGCCCTCGCGCAGAAGCGCCGTCGTCAGGCCGGGAGCGGCGCAGGTGCCGGCCGGGCGGACAGGCGGCCGTGGCCCGCGACGTCGAGGCCGACCTCGACCAGCTCAGGCACACCGTCAGTGATGCGGACCGTCGACACCGACGCGTTGGGCAGGGGGACCAGCGGCCCCAGCTGCAGCGTCCACAGGTAGGCGCCCAGGGCGAGCCCGTGCCCGACGACGAGCACCTCGCCCTCGGGGTGCGCGGCGGCGATGCGGTCGAACGTGGCGGCGACGCGTGCCATGAAGGCGGCGCCCGACTCACCGTCCGGCAGGCCAGGGTGACGGCCCGCGAGCACCGCCGGGATCAGCGCCGCCCAGGGCTCCACGGCCTCGAGCTGCCGCTCGGGACGGCGCTCGAACGAGCCGAAGTCGTACTCGCGCAGGTCCGCGTCGACCTGCAGGCGGAGCCCGTCGTGGTGGCGCAGGATCTCGACCGCCGTCGTCACCGCGCGGCCCGACGGCGAGGAGTACGCCGCCGTGAACGTCGACGCGGCCAGGTGCCGCGCCGTCGTCCGCACGCCCTCGCGGCCCGCGCGTGTCAGGGGCGAGTTGGAGGATCCCTGCAGGATCGCGCGGGCGTTGAAGTGGGTCTGTCCGTGGCGTACGAGCGTGAGGGTGAAGGTCATCGTGGTCCCTTCGAGAGTTGTCCGTGCTTCCAACGGTACGCATGCGAAGGTGGCGCGAGGGCGACCAGCGGGTGGCCTCGACGCGAATACTCGCCACGCACGGTCGAGCACACGGTGGTCGAGCCTGTCGAGACCGCTCCGGCGGGGGGAGGGAGCCGCATGTACCTGATCGGTGACGACCTCGTCCTGTCCGCGAGCGACCTCACCTCCGCCGCGGTGTGCGAGCTCGCGTTCCTGCGCACGCTCGACGTCCGCCTCGGCCGCCTCCAGGCGGAGGCCCTCGAGGAAGACCCGATGCTCGCCCGCACCGCCGCGCTCGGCGAGGATCACGAGCTGCGGGTGCTGGCCGCCTACGAGGAACGGTTCGGCGCGGCACGCACGGTCGCCGACGACGTCGCCCGCCCGCCCGGCGTCTCAGGCCGGCGCGGCGGCGTCGTCGCCGTCGACCGGCCCTCGCTGCGCGACCCCGACGCGGTCGCCGCGGCGCTCGCGGCCACGCGCGCGGCGTTCGACGAGGGCGCGGACGTCGTCTACCAGGCGATGCTCGCCGAGCCGGCCGCGGTGGGGCCCGACGGCGTCACGCACCCGGGCTTCGTCGGGTTCGCGGACTTCGTGGTGCGGCAGGCGGACGGCAGGTACCGGATCCAGGACACCAAGCTCGCGCGGCACGCGCGGGTGACCGCGCTGCTGCAGCTCGCCGCGTACGCCGGCCGGCTCCGCGCGCTCGGCGTCCCGCTCGACGACGAGCTCGACCTGATCCTGGGCGACGGCACGGTGAGCACGCACCGGCTCGTCGACGTCGAGCCTGTGTACCGCCTGCGCCGGGCGCACCTCGAGCGGCTCGTCGCCACGCACCTCGCAGAGACCGGGCCTGCCGCGTGGGACGACCCGCGCTGGGCCGTCTGCGGCCGGTGCCCGGTGTGCGACGCCGAGGCGACCGCCCACCGCGACGTCCTGCTGGTCGCCGGGCTGCGGCTGAGCCAGCGCGCCCGCCTCGCCGCTGCGGGCGTACGAACGATCGACGCGCTCGCGGCGTCGTCGGCCCCGGTCGAGGGCATCGGCACGTCGACGCTCGCCGGGCTGCGGGACCAGGCCGCGCTGCAGCTCGCGTCCGAGGCGGACGCTGCGCACGGTGGGGCGCCGGGCGACGCCACCGCAGGCGTGCACGTCCCGGTGGTGAGCGTCGTCGACGCGTCGGCGCTCGCCGTGATCCCGCCCCCCGACGACGGGGACATCTTCTTCGACTTCGAGGGCGACCCGCTCCACACCGAGGGCGACGGGACCCGGTGGGGACTCGACTACCTCTTCGGGCTCGTCGAGGTGGACGGGACGTTCCGGGCCTGGTGGGCGCACTCGTTCGCCCAGGAGAAGGAGGCCCTCCTCGGGTTCCTCGACTATCTGCGCGAGCGCCGTCGCCGGCACCCCGGCCTGCACGTCTACCACTACGCGGCGTACGAGCGGACCCACCTGCTCGCGCTCGCGGCCCGGCACGGCGTCGGCGAGCACGAGGTGGACCAGCTGCTGCGCGAGCACGTGCTCGTGGACCTGTACCCGGTGGTCAAGCGGTCGGTGCGGGTGGGCAGCCGGTCGTACTCGATCAAGAAGCTCGAGCCGCTGTACATGGGCGACGACCTGCGGGCGGGGGACGTGCAGACGGCGGCAGCGTCGATCGGCGAGTACGCGGCGGCGCGCGACGCGATCGTCCGCGGCTACGAGGCGCAGGGGCAGAAGATGCTCGACGCCATCGCCGACTACAACGCCTACGACTGCCGCTCGACGCTCGCGCTGCGCGACTGGCTGGTCGGGCTCGGGCGGCAGCGCGGCGTCGAACCGTCGGGCGAGGCCGATCCGGCGCCCACGTCCGAGGTCGAGGAGTCGCCGCTCTCCGCCCGGCTCGCGGCGCTGGCCGGCGACCCGCTCGACCCCGACCGCACCGCGGAACAGCGCGCACTGGGCCTCGCTGCGGCGGCGATCGACTACCACCGCCGGGAGCAGAAGTCGTTCTGGTGGGGGCACTTCTCGCGGCTCGTCGAGCCGCTCGCGGACTGGGCGGACACCCGCGACGTGATGCTCATCGACCGCGCGCACGTGGTGCGCGACTGGTTCCGGGAGGGAAAGCAGCGCACCGACCGCCGCCTGCTCGAGCTTCGCGGCGAGTGGGGGCCCGGGAGCCGGCCCTCGGCGGGCGACCAGGCGGGCGCCTACCTGCTGTACGAGTTCCCCGGGCCCTACCCGAGCTCGACGGCGGACCCGGGCGCGCGGTCGGCGCGCACCGTGCGGGTGGTGGAGCTGGTCGACGACGCGACGGTGCTGGTCGAGGAGACGCTCCCCGCGGACGCGGACCCGCACGCGATGCTGCCGAGCGCGCTGACGCCGGGACCCCCGCCCAACCCGGGCACCCAGGTGACGGCGATCGCCGAGTGGGCGGCCGTGCTGGCTGACTCCGCAGAGTCCGCCCAGGCTCTGGTGGCGGAGCCTGGGGGCGCCTGGCCCCGTGACGCCGTCGTCGACGTGCTGCGCCGGACCCCGCCGCGCACCCGCTCGGGCGGCCTCGCGCCGGTGCGCCTCGGGCCCGACGGCGAGGGCGACCACCTCGCAGCCGTCACCGCGAGCGTGCTCGACCTCGACGACTCGTACCTCGCCGTCCAGGGACCGCCAGGCACCGGCAAGACGTACCTGGCCGCGCGCGTGATCCGCACCCTCGTGGAGCGGCACCACTGGCGGGTCGGCGTCGTGGCGCAGTCGCACGCCGTGGTCGAGAACGTGCTCGACGGCATCGTGGGAGCGGGACTCGACCCTGACCTCGTGGGCAAGGACCCCTGCGACCCCGAGGCCGACGTCTGCTTCACGGTCGTCCCCCGCAAGCAGTACGCGGCGTTCGCCGGCGAGCGCGCGACCAGCGGGTTCGTGCTGGGCGGCACCGCCTGGGACTTCTCGAACCCCGACCGCGTGCCGCGCCGCTCGCTGGACCTGCTCGTGGTCGACGAGGCGGGCCAGTACTCGCTGGGCACGACGATCGCGGCGTCGGTCGCGGCGCGGAACCTGCTGCTGCTCGGCGACCCGCAGCAGCTTCCGCAGGTGTCGCAGGGCACGCACCCCGAGCCCGTCGACACCTCTGCGCTCGGCTGGGTCGCCGACGGTCATGACGTGCTGCCACCCGAGCTCGGCTACTTCCTCGCCGCGAGCCGGCGCATGCACCCGGCCGTGTCGCTCCCGGTCTCTGAGCTGTCGTACGAGGGCCGGCTGCACTCGCACCCGACGGCGTCGTCGCGCTCGCTCGACGGCGTCGAGCCCGGCCTGCACGTGCGCCCGGTGCGCCACGCGGGACGGTCGACCGAGTCGCCCGAGGAGGCGGCCGAGGTGGCCGCGATCGTCGCGTCGCTCGTCGGGCGGTCGTGGAGCGCGTGGACCGACGACGGCGTGCGCACGCTGACGGCGTCGGACGTGGTCGTGGTGACGCCCTACAACGCGCAGGTGCTGTGCGTCCGGGCGGCGCTCGACGCCGCCGGGCTGACCGAGGCGCGGGTGGGCACGGTGGACAAGTTCCAGGGGCAGGAGGCCGTCGTCGCGATCGTCAGCATGGCCGCGTCCGACGCCGACGAGGTGCCGCGCGGCATGGAGTTCCTGCTGATGAAGAACCGGCTCAACGTCGCGATCTCGCGCGCGCAGTGGGCCGCGTGGCTGGTGTGGAGCCCGGGCCTGCTCGACCACCTGCCCGCCACGCCCGCCGCCCTGGCCCAGCTCAGCGCGTTCACGCGGCTCGTCGGCGTGTGACCGGCGAGCCATTCGAGCGGGACGTCCTGCCTGAACGTCCCGTCGGCGGGCCCGCGCTCGATGACCTGCTCCAGACGGTCGAGCGCCGTGTCGTGGTGATCCCGGGCCGTACGGGAGCGACCAACCACGACGTCCTGCTCAGGCCTCCACGTCGCCGTCCACGTAGAACCAGCGGCCCTGCTCGCGGACGAAGCGGCTGCGCTCGTGGAGGCTGCCGCGCTCGCCCGTCGCCGGGTTGCGCCAGGATGCCGCGAACTCGACCTCACCCGCGTCGTCGAACGGCCCGCCGGCGCGGGTGGCGAGGATGTCGAGGCGGCGCCAGACGACGTCGTCGTCCAGGTTCAGTGACGGCGGGCGGGTGCTGGTGTGCCACGACGCGCGCAGCCAGCCGGCGTCGCCGACGGCGAACGCGCTGTAGCGCGATCGCATCAGAACCTCGGCGGTCGCAGCGACGCGCTCGCCGCGGTGGATCGGTGCGCAGCACTCGCCGAAGGTGAGCCCGGACAGGCAGGGGCACCGCTCGCCGTCGGTGATCATGTCCAGCCTCCTCAGGCCTCGAGAACCAGGTCGACGTCGTGACGGTGCGACGGGAGCGGCGGGTTGAAGCGGTTCTCCGCGACCGCCGACACCAGCGCGAGCAGGGCCAGGCCGGCACCGACCAAGGGGACCGCGCGGACGCCGACCGAGGCCGTGAGGACGGCGCCCACGCCCGAGCCGGCCGCGATGCCGAGGTTGAAGATCGACGACGACATCGCGACGCCCATGTCCGTGGAGCCCGGCGCCACGAGCATCACGCGGTGCGAGAGCGCGGGCGGCACGGTGGCGAACGCCCCGCCGAACAGGATGAGCCCGAGGATCGCGACGACGTGGTTGGGGCTGAACGCGAACAGCAGCACCTGGGCGACGACGACGATCGTGATCGCCGTGACGAGCGACCCCCACGAGTGCCGGTCGAGGAACCGCCCGACCACGAGCGCACCCACGACGCCGGCCGCGCCCTGGATCGCCAGCAGCCACGGCATGTCGGATCGCGCGTAACCGGCGACGTCCTGCAGCAGCTGGGTCACGAACGTGATGAGCCCGAGCGCGCCAGTGACGATCAGCGCCGTCGTGACCAGCTGGAACGTCAGCCGGCGTCGGCTCGGGAAGGGCGCGCGCGAGGCGCCGCCCTCGGACGGCTTCACCGTCGGGAAGAGCACGATGACGACGACGAAGATCAGCGTGGACAGCGCAGCGACCGCCCAGAACGCGGCCCGCCAGGAGGTGTGCTCGCCGAGCCACGTGCCGGCGGGCAGGCCCAGCAACGGCGCGAGCGAGTTTCCGAGCGCGAGGCGCGCCATGACCCGTCCGCGAACGCGCGGCGGGAACAGGCCGGTGGTGCCGGGGATCACCGCCACCCAGAACAGCGACTGCGCGAGCGCGGTGACCAGTCGTGCGGCGAAGAGCGACTCGTAGCTGTCGGCGACGCCGGCCCAGAAGGTCGTGACGGCGGCCAGCCCCACCGTGGCGGCGAGCACCCAGCGCCGCGGGATGTGCTTGGTCCAGTGGGCCAGCGGCACCGTGGCGATCAGCACCACGAGGGCGTAGCCGGTGACGAGCAGGCCGATCCGCGACGTCGTCGTTCCGAGGTCCGGCGCCATGAGCGTGAGCAGGCCGGCCGGGAGGCCCTCGACCAGCACGAACAGGAACGTCGAGACCGCCATCGCGACGAGGATGACCATCGCGCGCCGCTGGTCGACGATGCCAGGGTCACCGTCGGCGCCGAGGCGGGCGCCGGGCGTCGCGCCGCCGCCGGGCGGCGGTCCGGCGGGCGTGGGCGTGCCCTGCGAGGTGGTCACGGTCACGAGGGTGCCTCCGGGCGGCGGATGGCGCCCGCGCAGACGGCGGACGGTGGGGGACGCGACCCGCAGGCGCGAGGACTGCAGAGAATCGAATCGATTCTAGTGGGCCTTCCCGGTCGCCGGGTCCGCAGCCTGCCGGTACGCGTAGCCGAAGGCGCGAACTGTCTCGAGGTTGTCCGGCTCGAGCTGCCTCCACGTCGCGGCGGCCTCCGCGGCAGTGTCGCCGCGGGCGAGCGACCATCGCTCGGCGGCCTCCAGCCCCGCGGTCGCGAACCCGTCGCGTAGCACCGGCTCCGCGACGGCGACCTGGTGGCGCGCGGCCTCGACCTCGTGGAACATCCCGCCCTTGACGGCGTCGGCGGTGTGGGTCACGCCCGTGTCGGCGGCGAGCTTGACGCCCTCGTCGGCGAGGCGGGGGAGGGCGTGCACGGTGGCACGGGCGCCGATGCGCAGCACGGCCCGCGTAGCCAGGCCGCCGACGGGCGGGCTGATCACCGTCGCTGCGGTGTCGATCACCGCCTGTCGCTGGGCCTCCATGAGCTGCGCCCGCCGCACCTGCCCTACCTGCAGGCCGCCCGCGATCACTCCGGCGTCCGAGAGCGTCTCGCGGAGGACCGACTGCAGGTCCGCCTCGGTGCGGATCCCGCTCGACGCCGGCGCCGCGCCGCCGTCTGCCGGGAGCACGTAGTCGAGCACGTCGGCCTGGTGGTCGGCCGCATCGGTGAGCCAGGCGGCGGCGCCCTCGGGGGTCGTCGAGGTCCGGGAGACGACCTCGCGCAGCCGGAACGGGTCGAGGTCGGCCTGCACCGGCTGGGGCATCGCGCCGAAGCCGTCCGCGAGGGGCTCGTCAGGCTGAGTCCCGGGCCGGTCGCCCGCGGCGGGCCGGTCGCCCGCGGCGGGCCGGTCGACGGGGCGCGGGACGGCGATCACTCCGGCGGCGTCCACCCGCTCGGCGAGCTGCCCGAACACGCCCACGTAAGGGTGGTAGGCGCGCGCGACGTCGCGCTGCGCCCGCGCACCGAGGACGGTGCCACCCGAGAGCAGGCCGGTCGGCATGCCGTCGGTCGCGCGCGAGGCGAGCTGCGCCGCGCGCGCCTGCTCAGACGTGGACGGCGAGTACGCCCCCGCCAGGACCGCTGCCGCGAGCGCCGCCGCGGCGCCCGTGCCGCCGTCGGGCCAGCAGGTGGCGCTCCCGAGCCAGCGGCGGGCGCGAGCATCGAGGTCCCGCGGGTTCTCCGGGGCAAGGTGGGCAAGCGCTGCGGCGGGGTCGCGCGCGAGGCTGCCGAGGGCAGCGGCGGCGAGGGGTGCCGTGGCGGCCTCCTGTTCGCGACCCCGTGGTGCGTCGAACCGGCCGGGCTCGGCCTCGAGCTCGGTGAGCACGCCCGTCGCGATCCCGGCCATCGCGACGTCGGCGGCCGTGGTGCCGCGGGTGCTGGCGCTCGGGGCGGCGCCCGACGACGTCGTCGGTACGCCGGGGCCTGCCCAGCCGGGCTCGGGCACGGCGCCGAGCAGGGCGGCAGCGAGCTCGGGCGCGGACCCGGCGTCGGCCGGGAGCTGGGCCGCGAGCCGGCGCCCGAAGGCCTGACGTTCGGCGGGCGTGTGGGCCAGTGCCCAGGCCGCGGTGCCCGCGGCGAGCGCGCCGAGCAGCGCGACCCACCGCTCGGAGCCGCCGCCGAGGCCCCGGGCGAGCGGGAGCGGGACGGCACGGTCCGCCGCGCGGTAGAGCTCTTGGGGCGTCACGGCGTCCCAGAAGGCCGACCAGAACACCGGGTCGTTGCCGGCGCGCTCCAGGGTGCGGAGCAGCCCGGCGACGGCCGTCGCCCCGGACCCGTGAGCGGCGTCCTGCTCGGTGATACCGGCCAGGCGGGTCACCGCGGCGGCGGCGGTCCGCCCAGCGTCCCGGGACGCACCGAAGGCGGCGAGCGTGGCGGACGGGTCCCCGAGCGCCCAGGCCCGCACCGCGCGCGCGTCCGCGAGCGCCCCGACCTGCGTGGCGGTGCGCGCGGCGTCCGCGCGGTGCTCGTCGACGACGGCGCGGTGCGCGGCCGCGGCCTGGGTGATGTCGTCGTTCGCACGGTCACGCTCGCGGCGGGCGTGCTCGAGCTGCCAGTCGTGGGTCCCGGCGGGGGCGCGCTCGCAGTGTGCCGACGGCATGCCGGAGCCCGAGCCGGTCACCGCGGAAAGGCCACCGTGAGCCGCCGCGGCGTGCGGTGACCACAGCCCGGCCTGGGCGAGCGCGGCGGCTTGTTGCTGCGCCTCCAAGTGAGCGACCTGCGCCGCCCACCGCGCCCGCCGGCCGACGGCGTCCGCGTGCCGCTCGGCCGCGGCGCGGGCCGCGGCCTGAAGTGCGGCGAGCCGCCGCCCGAACCCGTCGAGCAGCAGCGCGACGGCGTGCAGCAGCTGCGCGGTTCCGCGAGCGCCGTCGGAGGCCTCGGTGAGGCGCCCGCTCGCGAGCGTCGACGCGGAGGTGCGGGCGTCGTCGAGCGCGGCACGGACCACGACGAGCCGAGCGGCGACGTCGTCGAGCGTGCCGGCCCGGCCGCCCAGCCGGCGCGCCGCGTCGTCCAGTGCGGCCGGGTCGCCGGAGAGTGCCGGGAGGGGCGCCGACGGGCTCATCGCGGGCTCCTCCCGGGTGTGGCCGGAGGCGCTGGACGGGGCACCGCCGGGCTCATCGCGGGCTCCGGCCCAGCGCCGCCGCGAGCACCGCTGCGGCCCCGTCCTCGGCGTCGGCGAAGATCCGCCCCGCCTCCCCGAGGGCCGACACCAGCTGCCCGAGCTGCTGCTCGAGGAGCGCGACGTCGCGCGCCCACGCGCGCTCGAGGTCGGCGAGCGCGGACGCGAGTACCGGATCCCCGGCCGCCGACGCGGGCACACCCAGCACCCCGGTGCCATGCAGTGTCGCCGCGGCGTCGCCGGCGGCTGCGGAGCAGGCGTCGAAGGTCGCGGGGTCGAGGTCGAGGCGTGGCACGCGGCGACGGTAGCGGCGGGCCGACCCCGCCGCCCGAGGTTATCCACAGGCCACCCCACCGCCGTCGGGGGCAGCGGCGACGATGAGTCCCGCGCCCCCGCGGGGTCTACCGCACCGAACGCACCGTCCCGCCTAGGAGCTGAGGAGCCTCCCGTGCCCGCCACCAAGACCGTCACATTCGACGTCCCCGGCGCCGTCATCACGTATGACGTCCACGAGCCCGCCGAGCCCTCCGCAGCCCGCCCGCTGTTCGTCGTCGGCAGCCCCATGGGCGCCGCCGGCTTCACGACCCTCGTGAGCCACTTCCCCGACCGCACCGTGGTGACCTACGACCCGCCCGGCATGGAGCGCAGCACCGTGACCGGCACCGGCCCGTACCCCGACCCGATGACGCGCAGCGCCGCGCTGCACACCATCGCCGAGGCCGTCGGGCTGGGCCCGTACGACTTCTTCGGCAGCAGCGGCGGCGCTGTCGACGGCCTTGCCTGGGTGCAGCAGTTCCCCGACGACCTCGCACTCGCCGTGCTGCACGAGCCCCCGCTGCCGGCGGTGCTGCCCGACCGCGACGTCCTGGTGGCGGCGATGGACGACATCCTCCACACCTACGAGGCGCACGGCTTCGGCGCCGGCATGGCCAAGTTCCTCGCGCTGGTCATGGCGCAGGGCGAGCTCCCCGCCGACTACCTCGACCAGCCCGCTCCCGACCCCGGGCAGTTCGGGCTCCCCGCGGAGGACGACGGGAAGCGCGGCGACCCCCTGCTCGACATCAACATGCGGACGATTCCGCGCTGGGAACCCGCGTTCGATGCGGTGCGGGCGGCGGCGACGCGCATCGTCCCGGCCTACGGGGAGGACTCCGCCGAGACGATGGCCGCCCGCGGCGCCCGCGGTCTGGCCGAGGAGCTCGACGTCGCACCCGCCGTGATGCCCGGAGACCATGGCGCGTTCATGGCCGGCGAGTACGGCCAGGTAGGCAAGCCGGACGAGTTCGCGGCGTCGCTGCGGGCGCTGCTGACCTGACCACGGTCCGCCCCGACTGCTTCGCAGGCAAGCCTGCCGCAGTCTCGGCAGACTGCACCCTTCGACGGCCGACCTGGTGTGAGCAACTCCGCCAGAATGAACCCGTGACCGACACCCAGGACCCCGCCCGTCGCTTGCGGCGGGTCGTGCTCGTCGTCGCCGGGCTGAACTTCGCCTACTTCTTCGTGGAGTTCACGGTGGCGCTCTCGGCCGGGTCGGTGTCGCTGCTGGCCGACTCCGTGGACTTCCTCGAGGACACGTCGATCAACGTGCTGATCTTCGCGGCGCTCGGCTGGCCGCTCGCCCGCCGCGCGCTGGTGGGCAAGCTGATGGCCTTGATCCTCCTCGGCCCTGCGGCGTACGCGACGGTCCAGGCCGTGCACCGCTTCTCCCACCCGCAGGCCCCCGAGGTCGTGCCGCTGGTGCTCGCCTCGCTCGGCGCGATCGTGATCAACGGCGTGAGCGCGCTGCTCCTGGTGCGCCTGCGGCACTCGAGCGGGTCGCTGTCGCGGGCGGCGTTCCTCTCGGCGCGCAACGACGTGCTCGTGAACGTCGCGGTCATCGCGATGGGCGTGCTCACGGCCTGGACGGGATCGGGCTGGCCGGACCTCGTCCTGGGCTGCGGAATCATCCTGCTCGCGCTCCACGCGGCCTGGGAGGTCTGGGAGGTCTCGGAGGAAGAGCGCCTCGCCGCCAAGGCCCTCGCCGGCGAGGACGTGGGCTGAGCCCGCGCGCAGCGGCGCCCCTCAGCGCGCCGCCGACACATCCGGCCGCAGGTCCAGCCGGCGCAGCAGCTGGGCGTTGGCCGCCACGACGATCGTCGAGACCGACATGAGCAGCGCGCCCACCTCCATCGGGAGGATGAACCCGATCCCCGCCAGCACGCCCGCCGCGAGCGGCACGGCCGCCAGGTTGTAGCCCGCGGCCCACCACAGGTTCTGGCGCATCTTGCGGTACCCGGCCCGCGACAGCTCGATGACCGAGAGCACCGATCGGGGGTCGTCCGAGGCCAGCACCACGCCGGCCGAGGCGATCGCGACGTCGGTGCCCGCGCCGATGGCGATGCCGACGTCGGCCTGTGCCAGCGCAGGTGCGTCGTTGACGCCGTCGCCCACCATCGCGACGGTACGCCCGGCGCCCTGCAGCTCGACGACCTTGCCGATCTTGTGCTCGGGGCGTACGCCCGCGAACACCTGGTCGATGCCGAGCTCGGCGGCGACCGATCGTGCCACCGGCTCGGCGTCGCCCGTGACCATGACGACCCGGACGCCGCGCCGGTGCAGCGCGTCGACGGCCTCGCGCGCCTGCGGCCGCACCTCGTCGGCCAGCGACAGCGCCCCCACGGCGACGCCGTCGACCAGCACGTGCAGCACGATCGCACCGCTCTCGGACCACGCCGAGGTCTCGGGCAGGGGAGCGAGCCCGTGCTCGGCGAGCAGGTGTGGGCCGCCGACGGCGACCTCCCGCCCGTTCACTGTCGCCCGTACGCCGACGGCGGTCGACGACGTGAAGCCGGTCGCGGCCGGCGCCGTCACGCCCCGCGCGGCGGCGGTCGCGACGATCGCCCGAGCGAGCGGGTGCTGCGAGTCGGCCTCGACGGCGGCGGCAAGGGCGAGCACCTGGTCCTCCGTCGTCGGGTCGTCGAGCCCGTCGCGACCACCACGTCCGCGCCCGGCGGCCCCCACGAGCTCGCGCGCCCGCCGGGTGGCGACGACGGTGTTCACCACCGGCTCGCCCTGCGTGAGGGTCCCGGTCTTGTCGAAGAGCACGGTGTCCACCGACCGCATGCGCTCGAGCGCGGCGCGGTCCTTGACCAAGACGCCGGCCCGGGCTGCGCGCTCGGTCGAGATCGACACGACCAGCGGGATCGCCAGCCCGAGGGCGTGCGGGCAGGCGATCACCAGCACGGTGATGGCGCGGATGACGGCGTCGGACGGGCTGCCGACCAGGCTCCACACCACGATCGTGACAACCGCTGCTGCGAGGGCGAACCAGAACAGCAGTGCAGCAGCGCGGTCCGCGAGGAGCTGCGCACGCGTCGTCGACGACTGGGCCTCGGCGACCAGACGCCGGATGCCCGCCAGGGTGGTCCCCTCGCCGACGGCGGTGACCCGCACGCGAAGCGCGTCGTCGGTCGCGACCGTGCCGGCGACGACCCGGTCGCCGACGCCGCGGGCGACCGGTCGCGACTCGCCGGTGATCATCGACTCGTCGACGTCCGCGGAACCCTCGACGACCTCGCCGTCGGCCGGCACGCGCCCGCCGGGGCGCACGATCACGACGTCGTCGACCAGCAGGTCCGCGTGTGCGACCGTGACCACGACGCCGTCGGTGAGCTTCTCCGCCTCGTCCGGCAGCAGCGCCGCGAGCGAGTCGAGCGCCGAGGAGGTCTGCGCGAGCGACCGCATCTCCAGCCAGTGGCCCAGCAGCATGATCACGACGAGGAGCGCGAGCTCCCACCAGAAGTCGAGGTCGCTGTCGAGCAGGCCGAGCGTGGCGCCCCACGAGGCGACGAAGGCCACCGTGATCGCCATCGCGACCAGCAGCATCATCCCGGGACGGCGGGCCTTGACCTCGTCGACGGCCCCCGTGAGGAACGGGCGGCCGCCCCACACGTAGATCACCGTGCCGAGCACGGGCGCGACCGCGCCGAGCCCTGACCAGCCGGGCAGCTGGTATCCGACCAGGTCCGCGAACATGCTGCTGAGCAGCACGGTCGGGACGGCGAGCGTCAGCATGATCCAGAACAGGCGGCGGTACAGCAGCGCGTGGTGGTCGGCGTGCGCGGAGTGGTCGGCGTCCTCGCGACCCGCGGTGCGCTCCAGGTGGTCGTGATGCGCCATCGACATTGTTGCCCTCCCTGATCGTCGTGTAACGACACGATACCCCCTAGGGGTATCTGCGGTCGATAGTCGACTTGACGGCGATCGCCGAACGCCAGCGGCTCGCGGCGCGTCCGCCCCTCCTGCCACGGTCGGACCACACGTCCGGCGTGGACCCACGCCGCACGCGCCGCACCCCTCCCCGACCGCGGCCTCGAGGAACTCCTTGAACTCACGCCACACTGCGCGGCACCGTGCCGAGCGCACTCCGCTCTCGACCCTGACCGGGGCGATCCGCGCCGTCGCCGCCGACGGCCCGAAGGGCGCCGGTCGCAGCGCTGTCGTCGTCGCCACGGCCGGTGGCATCGTGATGTCCGCGATCGCGCCCGCCGGCGCGGAGACGCTCGGCGCGGACGCGGCAACCGAGCCGCGCGCCGCCGAGACCCGCGTCGAGGCGACCGCTCTCGAGGCGACGCGCGTCAGCGTCGAGCAGATCGCCGACCACGCCCGCGAGGCCCTCGGTGCGGCGCCCACGGTCCAGGTCTCCGCCGAGGCGGTCATCGAGGTCGAGCGCACGGCGGATGACGGCGCCGCCGTCGCTGTCGTCCGCGTCACGCCCGCCCCGCCGCCGCCTCCGCCGCCCGCGTCGCCGACCCTGGACCCGGCGGCGGCCTCGCCGTCCACGGCAGGGATGGAGGCCCCGGCCGAGGCCCCTGCGCCGGCGACCGAGGCCCCGGCGCCGACCGGCGACTGGTCGGCCGCCGCGAGCATCGCGCTGCGGTACGTGGGCACGCGGTATGTCTTCGGCGGCTCCTCGCCCGCCGGCTTCGACTGCTCGGGCCTGGTCGTCTACGCGTACCGCCAGCTCGGTGTGAACCTGCCGCACCAGTCGACGGCGATGCGCGACTCGTCGCACACCCGCCGCATCTCGAGGGCCGAGGCGCGCCCCGGCGACATCATCTGGTCGCCCGGCCACGTGTCGATCTACCTCGGCAACGGCCGGCAGGTCGAGGCCACGCGTCCCGGCGGCTACATCGTGCGCACCAGCAACATCTGGCAGTCGAACCCGGTCTTCCTCCGCGTGGTGTGACCGACGACGCACGCTGATACCCCCGGAGGCATAAACCCCCGGGGGTATTCTCGTCGGCATGAAGATCGTGATCGTGGGCGGCGTGGCCGCCGGGATGAGTGCTGCGGCCCGTGCGCGGCGTCTGGACGAGTCGGCCGAGATCGTGGTCCTGGAGCGGGGCGAGCATGTCTCGTTCGCGGGGTGCGGGCTGCCGTACCACGTGGGTGGGGAGATCGCCTCGGCCGAGGGGCTGCTGGTCCACACGCCCGCGTCGCTGCGGGCCGCGCTGAACCTGGACGTGCGCACGCGCCACGACGTGGTCGGCCTGGACGCCGGCGCGCGCACCGTGGCGGTCCGCACGCCGTCGGGCGAGCAGACCATCTCCTATGACGCGCTGGTGCTGACGCCGGGCGCGCAGGCGGTGCGCCCGCCGCTGCCGGGCATCGACTCCCCCCGGGTGCGCACGCTGCGCAGCGTGCCGGACGCGGTCGCCGTGCGCGGCTGGGTCGAGGCCGGCGCCCGCCGCGCGGTCGTGCTCGGCGCGGGCTTCATCGGCCTGGAGGCGGCCGAGCAGCTCGCGGCCGCGGGCCTGCAGGTGGCGCTGGTCGAGCTGGCCGAGCACGTGCTGCCCCCGCTGGAGGCGGAGCTGGCCACCCTGGTCCGCGCCGAGCTGACCCGCCTGGGCGTGGCCGTGCACGACGGCGTGGCGGCCACCGCGATCGAGCCATCCGCCGGGACGGGTGACGTGGTCGTGCTGTCGGACGGCACCCGCCTGGACGCCGACCTGGTCGTCCTGTCGGTCGGGGTGCGCCCGGACACCGCCGTGTTCGCGGCGGCCGGGGTGGTGACCGAGCGCGGCGCGATCGTGGTCGACGCGCACGGCGCCACCAACCTGGCGCACGTGTGGGCCGCGGGCGACGCCGTCGTCTCGACCGACGCGATCACCGGCGTGCGCCGCCCGGTGCCGCTGGCCGGCCCGGCCAACCGGGCCGGGCGTCAGGTCGCCGACGCGATCCTGCGCCCGGCCACCGCGCGCCCGGTCCCGGCCGCGGTCGGCACCGCCATCGTGCGGGTCGGGGCGCTGGCCGCCGGGCTGACCGGCGCCAACCGCGCCGCGCTCGCCGCCGCCGGCATCGCCCACCACACCCTGCACCTGCACCCGGCCCAGCACGCGGGCTGGTACCCCGGCGCCACCCAGCTGCACCTGGTCGTGCACTTCGCCCACGACGGGCGCCTGCTGGGCGCCCAGGCCGTGGGCGCCGACGGGGTGGACAAGCGCCTGGACGTGCTGGCCACCGCGATCCGCGCCGGGCTGGGCGTGGAGGACCTGATCGACCTGGACCTGGCCTACGCCCCGCCGTTCGGCGCGGCCAAGGACCCGGTCAACCTCGCCGGCATGGCCGCCGCCAACGTCCTGGACGACACCCTGCGCCTGTGGCACGCCGACCAGCTCGACACCGTCACCGCGTCCGCCCTGGTCCTGGACGTGCGCACCCCCGCGGAGTTCGCGACCGGGCACATCCCCGGCGCGCTCAACATCCCGCACACAGTGCTGCGCGACCGCCTCGACGAGGTCCGGTCCGCCGCCGCCGGCCGCCCCGTCCGGGTCACCTGCCAGTCCGGCGTGCGCGCCCACATCGCCCACCGCGTGCTGGCCGCGGCCGGGTTCGACTCCGCCTCGCTCTCGGGCGGGATGCTCACGCTGCGGGCGGCCCTCGGGCCGGCGGCGGCCGACCGTCTAGTCTCCGGCGACGTCCAAGAGGAGGTGCTGGCCCGATGACCACCGACGCCCAGGCCCAGAAGAAGATCGTGAACCGGCTGCGCCGCGCCCGCGGCCAGCTCGACGCCGTCATCGCGGCCGTCGAGAACGGCGGCTCGTGCAGGGATGTCGTCACGCAGCTCGCTGCGGTGTCCAGCGCGCTGGACCGGGCCGGGTTCGCCATCGTCTCGACGGCGATGCGCGACTGCCTCACCGACCCCGTCGGCACCGCCGAGGCCGAGAACGGCCTCACCCAGGAAGAGCTGGAGAAGCTCTTCCTCATGCTCGCCTGAGCCTTGTGTTCCCGTCATCCCCGGTGGTCGAGCTCGTCGAGACCACCACCACCCGTCCCTGAAGGAGATCCCTATGTGTTACCCCGCCACCTGCTCGACCTGCGGCAAGACCACCTGGGCCGGCTGCGGCCAGCACGTCGACAGCGTCAAGGCTCAGGTCCCGGCCGCGCAGTGGTGCGGCGGCCACGACGACGCGGCGCCGTCGTCGGGTGGCAGCTTCTTCTCGAAGCTCTTCGGGCGCTGACGCCCGGCCCCGCTGGTTGAGCTCGTCGAAACCACCCCACGTTGCCGTCGCGGTGACTTCGACGAGCTCAACCGCCGTGGCGGCGCTTCTCCGCCAGCTCCAGCAGCTTGGCGACCGTGTTGACGTTGCGCGCCGTCCCCTTCGCGGCCGCGGGGATCCGCAGCTTCGAGCTCCCCATCCCGTTCGGGTAGTGCACGTACAGCGCCCGCTTCCCGAGCCGGAGCTCCTCGCCGTCGTCGGCGCGCGTGACCTTCTCGAGGGCGTCCGACGGCGGTGCCGCGGGCAGGAAGATCACCGCCACGCGGTTGCCGCGGGCGTCGGGGAAGGGGTTCGCGTCGAGCACCTGCCGCAGCTCGTCGGGCGAGCGCACCAGCACCCCGACCGGCTTGCCCGCATAGGCCTCGAGCGCTTCCTCGAGGGTGCGCCCGACGGCTGCCTCGCCGTCGTCGGACTCCACGAGCAGGTTGCCGCTCGCGATGTACGTCTCGACGCCGGTGAAGCCGGCGTCCTCGGCGAGCCGCCGCAGGTCGGCCATGGGCAGCTTGCCCGTGCCGCCGACGTTGACCGCGCGCAGCAGGACGACGTGCGTGGTCACAGCGCTCCTCCCGGTTGGCTTCCTCGCTTTGAACGTAGGAGATGGTGGCGTTCTCCGCCCGAGAACGCCACCACCTACGACGTCGAAAGGGGGTGTTCAGCGGAGAAGGGCTGCGATTCCTGCTGCGAGCAGGAGCAGCACGGCGAGCGCGGCGAGAACGCCGGACATCACCGACTCGGCGTGAGGACGGGACGTGGTGGTCAGGCTCGCGACCTCGCGTGGGCTGAGCCTGTGCAGGTGCGTGGACATGTCAGGGACGCTACGGGCGGCGCGCGCCGACGTCGTCGGACCTGTGGATGAACCTGTGACGGCGGCATCAGCCCTGGGGATGACGCCGCACATATTCGCTGGCGGGCCATCCACACCAGCACCTACCTTCATCCACGCAGACGACGGGCGAGCCGCCCGTCGCGACCCGAGGAGAACGACCGTGACGCGCGCGACCACCGCTGATGCCCAGGCCTTGAGCCTGCGGCTCGTGGCGAGCTCGCGCCTGCGTCCCGCCGCGACGCCGTCGCGCCAAGAGTCCCTCGAGCCGTATCCCTTCCGGGGCGGCCCCGTCGTCTGACCAGTGAGCGCCCCGGCTCGATCACCAAAGTGCCGGTGCTTCATCGCTGGCGGCGATGCGGACAGCCGCCCGAAGCCGGACGCGTCGAATGCTGATGCTCTTCTCGGTGCCCCACACCCGCACCGCGAACCTTTGTACGACGGCGGAGGCGCCCGGAACCTTCCCCGGGCGCCTCCGCTCTCGAGCGTCAACCGCCGATGTGGCCGGCGATGATGCTCGTCACGACGACCGAGGTGATCGTGACCGTGGAGAAGCCGGCGACGATCATCTTGGGCAGGATCTCGTGCTCGATCGCGGCGACCTCCTCGGCCGACTCTCCCGCCCCCTTGGCCGCCTCCTGGGACAGAACCATGGTGCCGGGGAAGCCGAACAGCGCGGTGAGGCCGATGGCGATCGACATGGAGACGCTGTAACCGAGGAGCTTTCCGGTGAGTGCCGCAAAGCCGGCGATACCCGCGACCCCGAAGGCGAAGCAGATCAGCAAGGGCAGGGCGAGGCGGGCCAGATCGCCGGCGTTGACGGTAGCCAGCGGCCCGAAGATCAAGATCAGGATTGCAATCATCATCAGCCCGAAGGCGTCGATCCCGTTGAGGATCGACGGCTTGAAGATGCCGAAGGTCCGCAGGGCGATACCGAAGAGCAGAGCCACGACGAACGTATTGAGAATCCCATCGGTGACGTTGTTGATCAAGATAGAGATCAGTACCACGACGCCGACGATGAAGAGCGTGCCCGCGGTGGTGCGCAGCGGGGCGGGCAGGCGGCCCTCGGCCTTGACCTGCTCCTCCGCGTCCGCGGGTGCGCTGATGTTGCCTGCTCGGTACTCGCCCTTGAGCCTGGCTGCCTCCCGGCGGAGGATGATCGAGGTCAGCGGGAACCCGACGAGTCCCTGCAGCGCCGCGATGAGGACCGGGAAGATCGCTACGGCGGTCAGGCCGGCGCCGAGAGCTGCTTCCTGAACGATGATCACCGAGATCGTGCCGCCGCTCAAGGCGCCGACGCCCGCGACGACGAAGTCGAGCGGTCGCGCGGCGACGGCGTCGTAGGTCCCCGGGTGGATCCCGCCGCCGAAGATGAGACCGGCGATCAGCAACGCCACGCCGATCCCGATGACCGTCGCGATGCCGACCAGCAGCGTCCTCCACTGCTTCTTGAAGTCCTCGAGGCTGATCATGGTCCCGAGGTGCACGATGACGAACCCCACGACCACGCCGGCCAGGGCGAGCAGGGACGAGCTTGTCAGCAGGTCCTCGGGAAAGATGCCCGTGAGGAACCCGATCAGAAAGATGATCGACGCCACGAAGAGCGACGACAGGAGGGATTTTGTCTTCTTGGCGACGAAGTCGCTGATCGTCCACACGAGCATCACGATCACGAATGCCAAGACCGGATTCATCCCACGATCCTTTCGGTGCCGCAACGCCCAGCAGCGAGGTTTTCGCAATATACAACCGAGGGCTCTGCCCTGCGTGTGCCACGCCGAAGCCCCTCGGCTGCGTCGACAGGGCTCACGCATCGCGCCCCAGATTGACCCGCGGTATGGTCGCACCACCCAGCGAGCAGCGGGTGGTAATGCCCGCTCGAGACGTCGTGCACACCAGCCTGACGGCGACGTCAGCGAGAGCATTACCCGTGCCGCGTCTCGATGACTGCTCGGCCCTTCGTGCGGAGGAGGATCCATGTCCACGGCCGAGGTCACCGATGTCGCACCCTCGCTACGCTCCTCCGTCCGCTTGAGCACCGTCGGTCCCGACGACCCGCTACACGACGTCGACGCCGTGAGTCTCCCGGTCACGTCCTCCGGCGAGGCGCTGGAGCCGCTCGGCATGGACCTGGACGTCGTGGCCCGCGCTGGGTTCAAACCCACCGTCGGCTCCGCGCTGCCGATCCCCAGTGCACAAGGCCCCACGCAGGTGGCGGTCGGGGTGGGTGAGCTCGAGGACCTGACGCCCACCCAGGTTCGCGATGCGGCGGCAGCATTCGCCACAGCCGTCCCGTACGACGCGCGACTGGCGACGCGGGTGCCGCACTCGTCGACCATGACGGCGGGCGATGCCGCGGCCGCGATCGTCGAGGGCATCCTGCTCGCACGTTACCGATTCAGCCTCCGCAGCACCGAGTCCAGCGTCGTCCCGGTGACTGCCCTGACGCTGGTCGCACCGGACGGCGAACAGGCAGCGGTCGAGGAGGGCTCTCGCCGCGGCTGGTTGTCGGCGCGCGCGGCCATGCTCGCCCGTGACCTCGCCACCTGTCCCGCCCGCATGCTGACGGCAGCGGCCATGGCGGATCTGGCTGAGCATCTGGGCCCCGACGCTGGGCTCGAGGTGGCGGTGTTCGACAAGGACGACCTCGTCCGGATGGGGTGCGGCGGTCTTCTCGGGGTCAACCGGGGCAGCCTCGAGCCACCGCGAATGATCCGGTTGCGCTACGTCCCGGAGCAGAGCAGCGGTCACCTGGCACTGGTCGGCAAGGGCATCATGTACGACTCCGGTGGCATCAGCCTCAAGCCGAGCGACCTGTCGCACTCCCAGATGAAGAACGACATGTCCGGCGCGGCGGCCGTCCTCGCCGCCATGACGGTCCTCCGGGAGCTGGAGTGCCCGACCACGGTCACGGGGTATCTCATGTGCACCGACAACATGCCGTCGGGGTCCGCGATGCAGCTGGGTGACGTGCTCACCATGCGCAACGGCAAGACGGTTGAGGTGCTCAACACCGACGCCGAAGGTCGGCTCGTGATGGCCGATGCCCTCGCGTTGTCGGTGGAGGACGGGGTTGACGCGATCGTCGATATCGCCACCCTGACCGGTGCCTGCCTGCGGGCCCTCGGCACGGAGGTGGCGGGGTTGATGGGCAACGCCGACGGCATCATGGCCCAGGTCCAGGCCGCTGGGGAGCGAACCGACGAGCCCGTCTGGCCCCTGCCGCTCGTGCGGCGGTATCGGGCCCAGCTCGACTCCGGGATCGCCGACATGACCAACCTGGGTGGCCCGAACGCGGGCTCGATCACCGCCGCGCTCTTCCTGGAGGAGTTCGTGGGCGGCCTTCCCTGGGCCCACCTCGACATCGCCGGCACGGCACAGGCCGAGACGGCGACCAGATGGCTCCCGAAGGGCCCGACCGCCTTCGGCAGCCGGCTGCTTGTCGAGCTCGCCCTCAGGTTCGACCCGTCGAGCGTCCGCTGATCAGAGCGGGCCTCACCACGGCCAGACCAGCGGGACGACGACAACGGTGACAAGGAGCCAATAGATCAGGATCGGCAGGCCGAGTCGCCAGTAGTCGCCGAACCGGTACCCGCCCGGCCCCAGGATCATCATGTTGCCCGGTGTGGCGACCGGCGTGAGGAATGACGAGGCGCCGGCGACTGCCAGCATCATGAGAAATGGCTGCACGGAAACGTGTGCCTCGCCCGCGGCCGCGACCACCACCGGCAAGACGATGAGCACCGTCGCCGTGTTGCTCACGAACTGACCCAGGACGGCGGTCACGCCGAACAAGACCACCAGCAGCAGCAGTGGTCTGCCGACGCCGACGACGTCGAGCAGGACGGTCGCCATCTGATCGGCCGCTCCCGTTTGCTGGATGGCCGTCGACAGCGGGATCATCCCGCCGATCAGCACGACGGTCTGCCAGGACACGGAACGGTAGGCCTGCTGCACCGACACGACGCGGAACAGCACCATCGCTGCCCCCGCTCCCAGGCCAGCGATGGCGGGCGGGACGAGGCCGAGGGCCAGCAGGACGACCATGCCCGCCAGGACGGCGAGCGCCGTCGCTGCCTTGGTGCCGAGCGGGGCCGCCTGCCGTCGCACGAGGTCGGGCGACGTGACCACAAGAACGTGGTGGTCTTGAGTCAGCGCGTCCACGGCTGCCCACGAGCCATGGAGGAGCAGGCTGTCACCATCGGCCAGCTTGGTCGGCCGGGGGCCAAGGTCGCGACCCAGCCGTCGCACGGCCAAGATGACCAGCTCCGGTCCGCGTGCCATCCCCGGGAACACCTCCTCCCCGACCAGAGGTGACCTCGGCGGGACGACCACCTCGACGGCGCCCATCTCGCGGCTGATCAGCGATCCGCCGTCAGCCGTGACCGGCTGCATCGCCACGGCGAGTGCCGCATCCACCGCAAAGCTGGTGACATCGGCGGCTGACCCGCTCACGATCAGCCGGTCGCCGACGGCCAGGGACGTCGGGACCTGTACCGGTGCATCCAGCCCAGCTTGCGTGCCCATGACGCTGACTCCGTGCGGTACCCGCCCGGGTAGCTCGGCCACCGGCAGACCGACCAAGGGTGACCCATCCCGGACGCGGAGCCGGTAGAAGCCGTCGCGCAGCTCGTAGTACTCGGCCACGGTCCCGGCATACCCACCCAAGTCCGCGGTCGGACGGCTTGCGTTCCGCGCCGGCACGAGCCGAGGAGCCAGCAGCACGCCGATCACGATGGTGCCGAGGAGCAGCGGCAGCCCGACGATCGCGAACGAGAAGTATCCAAAACCGCCCGCCCCGGCGCCCTGCGACGCGTCGGAGACGACGATGTTGATCGGGCTGCCTGTGAGTACGAGCAAGGATCCGGCGGATCCGGCGAAGACCATCGGCATGAGTAGGTGCGCCGCCTCCGAACCCATCCGCGCGGCGACCACGACCACGAGCGGGATCAGCGCCGCGGTGGCACCGTTCAACGAGATCAGAGCGCTCGCCACCGCGGACAGCACCATGACGGTGACCGTGAGCAGCCGGGGCCGGTCTCCGACCAGGTTGAGCAACGCCTGGCCTGCCCACGAGGTCACCCCGGCGCTGTCGATCCCCTCGCTGACCACGAACAAGGCGGCGATGAAGACCACGACCGGGTCACCGAAACCGCCGAGCGCCTCCTCGACCGAGAGCAGCCCGGTCGCCCACAGCGACAACGCCGTGAAGATGGCCACCAGGCCGACCGGCAGCCGGTTCCACACGAAGAGACCGACAGCCACCACCAAGATCAGCAGACTGACTTCTGCCGGCGTCATGGGCTCAGCCTCCCATCCCGCACCGAACCGCACCTGCTGCCGCGCGGGAAGCCACCGCCCCAGGTTCGACTCCTCCCGCCCAGACGTGGTGCCACTTCTTGCGCAGCCGCTACACCTGCGGGCTGTCAGGGCCAGGGCGCGCTCCGGGGCGCCCTGGCCCTGACAAGCGACTCGGGAGGAGATCCCTGGCGTCGGGGTAGGACGCCTGCGCGCCGACCTTCGTGACCGCGTACGCCCCGACCCGCACCGCGAACCTTGCGGCGTCGTCGAGCTCGTCGCCAGCTGCGAGCCGGTGGGCGAGCGCACCGATGAAGGCGTCGCCTGCGCCGGTCGTATCGACGGCGGTGACGCGCGGGGCTTGGACCACGACGACGCCGTCCGCCGTCGCCACGAGGGCGCCGGCAGCGCCCAGGGTGACGACGACGGAGCGGACGCCGGCCGCGACGAGCGCTCGCGCGACATCGGCGTGGCCCGTCGCGGTGCCAACGGCTGCTCCACCGAGCATCGTCAGCGCTCCTCGAGCCTCGTGCTCGTTGACGACCAGCGGGTCGGCGAGTCTGACGACCTTGGGATCGAGCTCGATCACCGGTGCGAGGTTGAGCACCACACGCCCGGTGGCGGCCCGCGCCGCAGCCTCGACGCCGTCGCGCGGGATCTCGCAGGAGACGACGACGACGCTCGCCGCCGCGATCTTCTCGGCATGGCCGCCGACGAACCCGCCGTCCACCGCCGCGTTCGCACCCGGGACGACGACGATCGAGTTCTCCCCGTCCGCGGCCACCACGATCATCGCGATCCCCGTCGGCCCGGGCGTGACTCTGAGAGCCGAGAGATCCACGCCCGCCTCCTTCAGGGTGCCGGTCGCCGGGGCGGCGAACGCGTCGTCGCCGACCGACCCGAGGATCGCCACGCGCGACCCCAGCCGTGACGCCGCGACCGCTTGGTTGGCCCCCTTGCCGCCGGCGAGCACCGTCATCGACTCGCCGAGCGCCGTCTCGCCGGCGGAGGGATGTGCGGCGACGCGGGCGATCAGGTCGGCGTTGACGGAGCCGACGACGACGATGCTGGAAGCTGCTGAAGGCGCGGACATGGGGGCACCTTAGGGCGCTCCGAGATCGAGATCGCGCCCTGGTTTCCCGAGACTGCTGACCGAGACCGGCGACGACGCCTTTTCACATGCGGCGTCAATGATCAGCTTTGCCGGGCCGGTACGCCAAGCTGTGCACGTGAACGAGGAATGGGCAGAGTTCGGCCTCCGTGAGGACGTGGTGACTACTGAGCTCGACGAGGCGCTCGCCCAGCTCAGCGACCTCACGATCAAGCTCGAGAAAGTCGATGACGCGGATCTCCCGCACCTGCTCGCGAGGCACATCTACGACTCAGCCCTCCGCTCATTCGCGCGTGCAGACGACGCAGCCAGTGCTCTTGCACTCGGCAATCGGGTCCTCTCGCTGTTGGGGGAGCCGCAACGCGCAGTCGCGAGTCCGCCGCGCCAGCTGCTCCGGCTCGTCCCGGCGGCCGGGCCCGGCGTCATCACATACGACGACGTCCGGCCGACGACCCCGCTCGGCGATGCCGCGCTGCTCACCAATGCGAAGTCGGAACCCAACCTCGGCCCTGAGATCAAGGCTGAGATCGCGACGTCGGACCACGTCGATCTCTTGTGCGCATTCGTTCGCTGGGCAGGGCTCCGGCTACTCGAGCCGGAACTGCGGCGGCTCGCGGAACGGGGCGGTCGTCTCCGAGTCATCACGACGACGTACACCGGCGCGACCGAACGCAAGGCGCTTGACAAGCTCGTCCGTGAGTACGGCGCCGACGTGCGCATCCAGTACGACGCGCTTCGCACGCGCTTGCACGCGAAGGCGTGGATGTTTCACCGCAACACTGGTTTCGACACGGCCTACGTCGGTTCATCGAATCTCACGCATACGGCGATGCTCGACGGCGTCGAGTGGAACGTGCGTCTCTCGAGAGTCGCCATGGGGTCGCTCCTCGACAAGTTCGACGCGACCTTTGACACCTACTGGAACGACGCGTCCTTTCAGCCATACAACCCGGACATCGACTCCGATCGCCTCGACAGAGCTCTCGCAGAGGCGGGCGGTGGCCCCGGACGTGACCGTGTCACGATCTCCTTGGCCGGGCTGGACGTGCGGGCGTACCCGTACCAGCAGGAGATGCTTGACGAGCTCGAGGCCGAGCGCGTTCTGCACGACAGACACCGCAACCTCCTCGTCGCGGCAACCGGCACGGGTAAGACCGTGGTGGCCGCCCTCGACTACCGAAGGCTCTGCGAGCAGGCCGGCGGGGCGCGTCCGCGACTGCTGTTCGTCGCACACCGCAAGGAGATCCTGACGCAATCACTGCGCACATATCGCGAGGTCCTCGCCGACGCGAACTTCGGCGAGCTCTATGTCGGTGGCGTCGCACCGACCGCCTGGACCCATGTGTTCGCGAGCGTACAGTCGCTGTCCTCCTACGGCGTCGCTCGATTCCCCGTCGACGCCTTCGAGGTGATCGTGATCGACGAGTTCCACCATGCCGCGGCGCGAACCTATCGGGCGATTCTCAACCACCTTCGGCCTCGAGAACTCGTCGGGCTGACTGCGACTCCTGAGCGCGCCGACGGCACGAACGTTGCGCAGGAGTTCTTCGGCGGCCGAATCGCTTCCGAGCTGCGGTTGTGGGACGCGCTGGATGCCGACCTGCTGTGCCCATTCCACTACTTCGCCGTCTCCGACGGGACGGACCTCAGCGCGGTGACCTGGCGCGCGGGTCGGTATGACGACACCGAGCTCTCGAACCTCTTCACGGGCAATGAGGCGCGGGCGCGCATCATCCTCCGTGAGCTGCGGGACAAGGTTCTCGACCCGGGAACTATGCGTGCATTGGGATTCTGCGCCTCCGTCGCGCATGCCTCCTATATGGCGCGCACGTTCAACGAGGCGGGAATACCGGCCGCGCTGGTGACCGGCGAGACACTCGCCCGCGATCGTGCGGCGGCAATCACCGCACTCGGCGAGGGTCGGGTCAACGTCATCTTCACCGTTGACGTGTTCAACGAGGGCCTCGACATTCCGTCGGTCGACACGGTGCTGTTCCTCCGACCGACGGAGAGCGCGACCATCTTCCTCCAGCAGTTGGGGCGTGGCCTTCGCCGGACCGCAACGAAGGCCGTGCTGACGGTTCTCGACTTCGTGGGCCTGCAGAACTCGCGGTTCCGATGGGACATCAAGCTTGGCGCCCTGACAGGCATCGGCCGCGGACGACTCCAGGCAGCTGTCCAGAGCGACTTCCCTTTCTTACCCAGCGGCAGCCAGATCGCGATGGACAAGGTGGCCAGGGACATGATCCTGGACAACCTACGGTCCCAGATCGGAGGCCGATGGCGCGATCTCCTGAATGAGCTCCGGCGCGTGCCCGATGCCGACCTCGGAGGATTTCTCGACGAGTCGGGAGCCGAACTCGCCGATGTGCTCAAGCCGGGCCGGTCCTGGACGCGGCTTCGTCGCGAAGTGGGGCTGGAGGTCTCCACACCCGGTCCGCGAGAGAACGAGATCTTGAAGCGGGTGCGGAACTTCGCTCATGTCGACGACGCGGTCCGTGCACACGGCTACCAGCGAGTTCTCAGGGACAACGCTCGCTGGGACGATCTCTCGCCCGTCGAGCGTGAACTCGCGACGATGCTCCTTTTCTCGATCTGGCCTGACGCCGGAAAGAACAGTGGACGATTCCCTTCGTTCGGAGCGGGACTGGCAGCCCTCAGGCTGGAGATCGGAGCACGTGCGGAGTTGTCGAGCGTCGTCGATCTGGCTTTTGACAGCGCACGCAGGCCGACGTTCGCCCTCGACGGGTCGCTCTCGGGGATTCCACTTCAGGTGCACGCGCGATACCGGCGAGAGGAGATCCTCGCCGCCTTGCGATGGGCCCGGCTCGACAGGCTCCCGACCAGCTTCCGCGAAGGCGTGGTGTACTCGCAGGAGTTCAACGCCGATGCCTTCTTCATCCAGCTCAAGAAGTCAGATAAGGCGTTCTCGCCGACAACGCTGTATCGCGACTACCCGATCAGCCCAACCTTGTTCCATTGGGAATCGCAAAGCCGCACGACTGTCGCCTCGCCAACAGGTCAGAGGTACCTCAACGGGAGCAGTAGCATTCTGCTCTTTGCCCGCGAGACAGACGTAGATGACTTTGGCAGCGGCGCGCCCTTCCTCTTCTTGGGACCGGCGACCTACGTCTCGCACCACGGCGAGCGGCCAATCGCCATCACCTGGCTGCTCAAGCACGCGATGCCGACTGACTTCTTTACGATGGCGAGAGTCGCCGCGGCGTGAGGCGTGAGGGTGGCCACGCGTTCCTCGTGGCCACGCGTTCCTCGTGGCCACGCGTTCCTCTGATGACCCCCTAAGTGGTGTCCCCACCCATATCAACAGCCACCCGCCCCGCCACATACCCGGCATTCGCCCGCAGCACATCCCCAGGCACCATCGGCAGACAGGTAGACCACTCCAGCAACGGCGACCCCCGCAGCTGCAGCACCCGGGCTGGCCGCCCAAAGAAGAACAGGTGCGCGTGCGCAGCCCCATCGCCATACCGGGCGATCTGCGCCCGCCCGACACTTGGCAGCGCCTCCATGGCCGCGCTCACGGACACGATGAGCTGCCCCATCTCGGCGGCCAGCTCCTTCGACAGCCCCGCCACGTCATGGTGCGCTAAGGGCTCGAGCATCAGAGCGAGCGGCATGCTCGCCGGTTCGACGAGCCGCAGCACCCACCGCTCGTTGTGCCACACCGCGGCGCGGAGGCGAACACCGTCGTCGGACGACGCGCACCAGCATTCGGCGGGATCCTCCCCGTCGCGGGGCGGCTCGGCGTCGGCGAGGGGCTGCAACGGTTTGATGCGCAGCGAGCCCGCCTCGAACGGGAAGATGTCCCAGCTCAGCGACCCGTCGGTGACGACGGGGAGGCGTCCGCCGGCGTCGGTCGCTGCGGCGATCCGGGCGTAGTAGGACTCGGCAGACTCCGGTTCCATGCGGGCATCAAATCAGGCCTGGCGTGGTTTTGACAGGCTCAACCACCGGTTGCCAGAGCTCAGCCGTAGTGGCAGACGTACGACACCGCTTCCGACACCGCGATCTCGAACGACGAGTCCCCCGGCACCGAGAAGCTGTCCCCACCCGAGTACGAGACCCACTTGGAGCTCCCGGCGAGCCGCACCTCGCACGCGCCGGAGTGCAGCTCCATGACCTCAGGCGCACCGGTCCCGAAAGTCAGGGACGCCGGCAGGATGACCCCGGCCGACTTCCGCGTGCCGTCCGCGAGGTAGAACGTGTGGCTCACGCACTTGCCGTCGAAGTAGACGTTCGCGGTGGGGTCGAGGGTGACGTTCTCGTAGGTCATGGCCCGGGAGGCTAGCCGCGCGGAAGCCCGGCCTGACGAGCTGTCCACGCTTTCGACGTCGAACCTCCTGGCGTTCTGACCGCCCCGACGGAGGCGGGTGCAGCAGTGGCGCGCCTCACACGGTCCGCGCTAGCCTCGGCCCGCTAACAGGTCAGTAACCACGACGGAGTGAACATGCTGCCCTCCCGTTCCACCTCGGCGTTCTCCGCCGTGTCCCTCGTCGCAGCGCTCGCGATCCCCCTCGGGATCGCGGCTGCGACTGCCGCCCCCGCCGCCGCAGCCCCGGGCGATCCCGCCCTCGGGGACCTGGCGCGCGACGCCGTCGCCACCGCGTCGGCGTTCCAGAACGACAACGACGGTCGCTTCCCGCCCGACGCCGTCACCGACGGCAACCCCAGCACTCGCTGGGCCAGCGGCAACGGCCCCGACCAGGACGTCGACTGGCCACAGTGGCTGCAGCTCGACCTCGGCGAGGTCTCGAGCCTCGACTCGCTGCGCCTCGTGTGGGAGGCCGCGTACGCGACCGACTTCACCGTCGAGGTCGCCGACGCCGCCCCCGACGACGCGGCCAGCTGGCACACCGTCGACACCGAGCAGGGCGCCACCGGCGGCACCCAGGTCATCGACCTCCCCGACGCCACGCAGGCCCGCTACGTCCGCCTCGACATGACGGGCCGCGTCTCCTTCGACTGGGAGGCCCCGAAGCTCCACTGGTACGGCTACTCGCTGTTCAGCCTCGAGGTCTGGGGCACGTCCCCGCACCCGACGCTCGGGTTCGCGTCCGGCAGCACCGCCGTCGACGCCGGTGACGACGTCGTCGTCCCGCTGCGCCTGGCCAGCCCGCGTGCGCAGGACACCACCGTCCATGTGACCAGCACCGACGGCACCGCCAAGGCCGGCGACGACTACGCCGCAGTCGACACCGACGTCGTCATCCCCGCAGGTCAGACCAGTGCCAACGTCACCGTCACGACGACGGACCACGGCGCGCTGGCCGGTGACCGCACGTTCTCGCTCGCCATCGCAGGCGCGACCGACGGCACGCGGCAGGGCAAGTTCCAGCAGCACACCGTCACGCTCCGCGCGCACGGCGACGTGCCGAACGTCGGCGAGCCCATCGCGTTCGACGACTTCGAGTCCGAGACCCTGCCCGTCTTCGGGTGGGGCTCCGACGGCGACGCCACTCCCGTCCTGACCCGCGTCGACGCGTCGGGCCGGCCCGGAGCGACGGCCGGATCCCACGCCCTCGAGGCCAAGGTCGGCGCCGTGGGCGCAGGCGGCTGGTCCGGGTTCACGCACGACTTCGGCGAGGTGCAGGACTGGTCCGACGCCGACGCCTTCACCTTCTGGTTCCATGGCGCCGGCAGCGGCAAGAACCTGCGGTACGAGCTCAAGTCTGGCGGCTCCTCGGCGGGCAGCGCGACGCTCTTCGAGACCTCGTTCCCCGACACCATGAGCGGCTGGCAGCAGGTCACCATCCGCTTCGCCGACCTGCGCAAGAAGGGCTCGCCGAACGCCGCCGACCGCTTCGACCCGAAGACCGCCTGGGGCTACGCCGTCACGCTGAGCGACCTCGGCGGCGGCGCCTGGATGTTCGACGACTTCTCGCTCGTCGAGCGCGCGATCAGCATCGCGTCCTTCGAGGGCGACGTCACGCTGTCCACGGACGCCAACCCCGTCGGCGTCTTCGCGTGGGGCGCCGACGAGGCCTCCAAGCCGAGCCTCAGCATCACCGAGGACACCCGTGACGGCGCCGCGCCCGCGGGCAACCACGTGCTCGCCGGCGACTACCAGGTCGCCGCGGGCAAGTGGGGCGGCTTCAGCCACGACCTGGCGACGCCGCAGAACTGGTCCTCCTACGGCGGCATCCGCTTCTGGTGGTACGCCTCGCAGGACTCCCGCCCGGCGTCGCCCACCGCGGGCGCCGACATCAAGGTCGAGCTCAAGGACGACGGCCCCGACGGCGAGCACAGCGAGCTGTTCCAGACGACGTTCAAGGACAACTGGTCGGCGGACGGCTCGCGCTGGAAGCTCGTCGAGCTGCCCTTGAGCCAGTTCACGCGCCGCGGCGACTACCAGCCGGGCCCGGCCGACATCCAGAACGGCACGCTCGACCTCACCCGCGCCTGGGGCTACGCCCTGACCATGCCCACGGACACCGTCCGCACCGGCTACAAGGTCGACGACTTCCAGGTGTATGGGGCGCCCGCTGCTCCCGTGCTGGCCACGGTGTCGGCGTCGCCCGACGTCGTCCTGGTCGACGCCGGCGGCACCGCGCGCGTGAACCTCACGCTCGCGACGTCCGACGGCGAGGCCCTCGCCGAGCCGGTGACCGTGACGTACGGCCTGGGCTCGGGCGGCACGGCGGTCGCGGGGACGGACTTTGCGCCGTTCTCCGGCGCCGCGACCTTCGACGCCGGCGCCCTGCCGGGCGCCGTCCAGTCGTTCGAGGTCTCGACCAGCCCGGCCACCGGGAGCAGCGAGGCGAAGAGCATCCCCGTCGCGCTCGCGTCCGACGGCGCCGCCGTCGGGTCGGCGCGCGTGGTGATCAACGCGCACGGCCTGCCCTACCTCGACGCATCGCTGCCCACCGAGCAGCGCGTCACCGACCTGCTCGGGCGCATGACCCTGGAGGAGAAGGTCGGGCAGATGGCACAGGCCGAGCGCCTGGGCCTGGCCGCGACGTCGGACATCTCGTCGCTCGGGCTGGGGTCGCTGCTCAGCGGCGGCGGCTCCGTCCCCGCCGACAACACGGCCGCCGGCTGGGCGAACATGATCGACGGGTTCCAGCGCGAGGCCCTCACCACGCGGCTGCAGGTCCCGATGATCTACGGCGTCGACGCCGTCCACGGCCACAACAACGTGGTCGGCGCGACGCTCTTCCCGCACAACATCGGCCTGGGCGCCTCGCGCGACCCCGAGCTGGTGCGGCAGGCCGCGCAGGTCACGGCCACCGAGGTGCGGGCCACCGGCATCCCGTGGGTGTTCTCGCCGTGCCTGTGCGTCACGCGCGACGAGCGCTGGGGCCGCTCCTACGAGTCGTTCGGCGAGGACCCGGCGCTGGTGTCCGCGTTCAGCGCCGACGTCGTGCGCGGCTTCCAGGGCGACGACCCCGCCGACATGTCGGGCTCCGACGAGGTGCTTGCCACCGTCAAGCACTGGACGGGCGACGGCGGCACCACCTACGACGAGTCGGTGACCGGCTCGGGCTACCCGATCGACCAGGGCATCACCCACGCCGCCACCGAGTCCGAGTTCCAGCGGCTCTTCGTCGACCCGTACAAGCCGGCCATCGCCGCGGGCGCCGGATCGGTCATGCCGTCCTACTCGGCGGTGCAGATCGGCGACGGCCCCGTGGTGCGCATGCACGAGAACGCGCACCTCAACAACGACGTCCTCAAGGGGACGCTCGGGTTCGACGGGTTCGTCATCAGCGACTGGGAGGGCATCGACAAGCTGCCCGGCGGCACCTACGCCCAGAAGGCGGTCCGGGCCGTCAACGCCGGCGTCGACATGGCGATGGCGCCGTACAACTACGACGGCTTCATCGCCGCGATCGAGGCGGCGGTCGCGTCGGGCGACGTCAGCCAGGCGCGCATCGACGACGCCGTCTCGCGGATCCTGCGCGAGAAGCTCGCGCTCGGCCTGTTCGAGCACCCGTTCGCGGACCGCACGAACATCGACGGGGTCGGCTCGGCCGAGAACCGCGACGTCGCCCGCCAGGCGGCGTCCGAGTCGCAGGTCCTGCTGAAGAACGCCGGTGGCGCTCTCCCGCTCGCCAAGGACGCGAACGTCTACGTCGCCGGCTCGACCGCGAACGACCTGGGCCGCCAGCTCGGCGGCTGGTCGATCTCCTGGCAGGGCTCGGCTGGCAACATCACGCAGGGCACCACGATCAGCCAGGCCATCCGGGCGGCGTCGAGCGGCGACGTCACCATCAGCCCGGACGCATCTGCGCCGATGGACGGGGCCGACGTCGGTGTCGTCGTGGTGGGCGAGCGCCCCTACGCCGAGGGCGTGGGCGACGTGCGCTACGGGTCGGGGTCGCAGTTCTCGCTGTCGCTCTCGGCTGCCGACAAGGCGACGATCGACAAGGTCTGCGGCGCCATGGAGTGCGTGGTGCTCGTCGTCAGCGGGCGGCCGCAGCTCGTGTCCGACCAGCTCTCGGAGATCGACGCGCTCGTGGCCTCGTGGCTCCCGGGCACCGAGGGCGCGGGCGTGGCCGACGTGCTGTTCGGCGACCAGCCGTTCACCGGTCGCCTGCCGGTGACGTGGCCGAAGTCGGACGACCACAAGCCGGACAACGTGGGCGACGCGTCGTACGACCCGCAGTTCGCGTTCGGCTGGGGCCTGCGGACCGACTCGCCCCGGGGGCGGCTGGTCGCGCTGCAGTCCACGCTCGGGGCGGGCTCGACGGAGTACAAGGCGGTGCGCCGCCTGCTCGAGGCGGACTTCTGGGCCGCTGACGGCACCGTGCGGGACACGCGGCCGGCGTTCACCCTGCTCCAGGGCGCGGCCGCCGACCTGAAGTTCGACGCCTCCGCGGCGGGCTGGACCGCCGACGGCGCGACCGACCGCTACCGCGCGGCCGACGTCGTCGTCAGCGTGGCCCGTGACCTCGCGCAGGCTGCCGTGGTGGCGGGCAACGGGACGGCGGGCAACGCGACCCAGACGTCGAACGCGGAGCACGCGCTCCTCACGGGTCAGCCGGGCACGGCAGTGCGCCTGCTCGCGGCGGCGACGGGGGTGAAGCTCCCGGCCAACCGCGACTGAACCCATCCGCCTCCCCTTTCGGCGTCGTCATTGATGCCGTTCTGGCGACCAGAACGGCAGCAGGTACGACGCCGAAAGGGGAGAGGTGTGTCAGCCCAGGGGGAGGGAGCGGAGCTCCAGGGCCTCAGGCGAGGGTGGCGAGCAGCGCCGGTCCGGGGTGGTCCGCCCACGTGCCCGTGAGCGTCGCCGCGCCGGCGGGCGCCGTCGTCGTGCCGTCGAGGACGCGGACGACCGTGAGCCGGCCACGCTCTGCGGAGCCGGCTGCCGGGCCACCGCTCCCGTGCACGTGCGTGTCGTCCGGCCTGGGCTCCGGGCCCTGCGGGGTGTCGTAGAACTGCTCGACCTCGCCGTCTCCCTCGCGGATCACGCGCGTGAGCTCGGCGACGTAGACCGGGTCGCCCTCGGCGTCGTACACCCAGCGCGGGCCGAGCGCCGAGTGCTGCATCGTGCCGACCAGCCATGCCTCGCCGCCTTCGAGCGGCGCGCCGCGGTACGTGAGCGGCACCTGGAGCAGCGGGCCGCCGGGCGTGCGGACCAGCAGCGTCTCGACGCCGACCTCGCCGGCCGGGTCGTCGAACCGGAAGGCCGCGACGCGCTCGAGCCCGGCCGCAGAGCCGCCGGGGAACCATGGCTGCGACGGGAGCCATGCCTCGAGCAGCTCGAGCTTGGTGGGCGTCAGGGTCGCCCTGTGGATGATCGCCATGGCGTCACGCTAGCCACGCCTGGCGCGCCTCGTGATATCGCCCGTCTGCCGCTTGCGCGAGGTACCTGACCTCGCTTAACGTCCAGCCCAGGTCAAGAGCGGCCAGCGACACGTCCTCCGCGTGCTGGTCCGGCAACCGCGCCCCTCGCGCACGGTGCCCCAGGGGGAAGACCGGCTCGCCACCCGTTCGCGGGAGCGCGGGAGGCGCGAGGTTGACGTCGACGGCGGCACGGGGCTGTGCCCGCGGGCGCAGCGACGTCGAGACTGCAGGCGAGGTCGGCCGCGCCGGATCGCTCCCCGTGCCAGGCTGTGCGCATGGCTTCCTGGACCCCCGGCGACGACGTCGCCGCCGTCATCGCCCGCCTCGAGCACGAGGAGCGCGAGCTCGTCCTTCCCGCCTTCACGCACGACGACGCGTGGCGGCTCGGCTGCCTGCTCGTCGAGCTCGCCGAGGAGCGCTCGCTCGCCGTGACGATCGACATCCGCAAGGGCACCCAGCAGGTGTTCCACGCGGCGCTCGAGGGCACCACGCCGGACAACGACTCGTGGGTCGAGCGCAAGGTGCGCACCGTCTACCGCTTCGGCGCGTCGTCGTACCTGGTGGGGCGGCGGCACGCGGCCGGCGGGAACGACTTCAACGAGGCCACGGGTCTGCCGTTCCAGGAGTACGTCGCGCACGGTGGGGCGTTCCCGATCCGCGTCGAAGGCGTGGGGATCGTCGGGGTCGCGACCGTCTCGGGCCTGCCGCAGGCGGAGGACCACGCGCTCGTCGTCGAGGGGCTGCGCGCGCTCGCATCCTGATCGCCCTGAGGCTTGCGGTTGACGCAACGTCAACCTCTACCGTCGAGGGCATGGAATGGTCCATCCAGGAGGTCGCCCGGCTCGCCGGCGTGAGCAGCCGCACCCTGCGGCACTACGACGCCGTGGGGCTGCTGCCGCCGTCGCGCACCGGTTCCGGCGGGCTGCGCTACTACGACGGCGACGCCGTCGCGCGGCTGCAGCGGATCCTGCTGCTGCGGCAGCTCGGGCTCGGGCTCGACGCCGTCGGGCGCGTGCTCGCCGAGCAGACCGACCCGGCCGCCGCCCTGAGCGGCCACCTGGAGCAGCTGCGCGGCGACCGCCGTCGGCTGGACCGGCAGATCGCGTCCGTCGAGCGCACGCTCGCGGCGCTCAGCGGGGGAGAGACGCTCATGGCGAAGGACATGCTCGACGGGTTCGACCACACGCAGTACCGCGAGGAGGTCGAGCAACGCTGGGGCCGCGAGGCGTACACGCGCAGCGACGCCTGGTGGCGGTCGCTCGGCGCCGAAGGGCAGACCGAGTGGAAGGCGCGGCTCGCCGCGCTCACCGCGGACTGGGTCGCAGCGGCCGGGGCCGGCGTCGCGCCGGACTCGGACGAGGCGCAGGCGCTCGCGGCCCGGCACGCGCAGTGGCTGGCGAGCATCCCGGGGACGCCGGGGCACGACGACGGCCGCGCGCCCGACGAGTACCTGCTCGGCCTGGGCGAGATGTACGTGGCCGACCCCCGCTTCGCGGTGAACTACGGCGGCCTGGAGGGCGCGACGCTGGTCCGCGACGCGCTGCGGGTGTTCGTCGAGCGGCGCTGAGGGGCTCGCGATCGAGCACCCATCGCGCTGGTCGAGCGCCTGGGTGCCCGCCCGGGCGGCGACGGCCGCTCGAACGAGCGCTGCCTGCGGTGACAGACTGCACGAGTGAGCGACGACTGGGTGGCGCAACGGACCGAGGCGGCGCGCGTGCAGGCCGAGCGGCTGCGGGCGCGGCAGGACGCCGTGCACCAGAAGGCCGAGGCGCTGCTGCACGAGTTCCTGCCCGTGGTCCAGGAGCACGGGCCCGCGCCCGAGCCGCTGCGCGTGCGCGGCTACGGCGGCCGCGGCGATGCCCGCACCCGGTTGCGCGGCTGGTACCTGCGCCTCGACCGCACCGCCGCGCTCGGCGACGACGGCAGCTTCTACGTGCTCATCGCGCCGCTCTCCGCGCTCGACAAGGTGCGCGGCGTGCACCCCGAGCCGGCCCGGCCGCCGATGGTGCTGGGCGAGGGCGGCAAGGACGGGGAGTCCGTGGAGCTGCCCGTCGCGCTCGAGCGCGTGCTGCCGGGGTGGCGCAAGCTCGCCTGAGTGGCGGTCGGCCGCTGGCCTGAGTCGCGATCAACGCGCCCGTGCCGCAGGGATCCGGGACGCCGCCGCCCGGGTGAAACTCGGCCCGCGCGCCCGTACGTTGAGGACATGCCGACGCCGGAGCCCTTCACCCCGCGCACCGACCGGGCGGCGATCGAGGATCTCCGGGCCCGCCTGCGCGCCACCCGGTGGCCCGACGCCCCCGAGGACGCCGGCTGGTCGCTCGGCGCCGACGTCGACTACCTGCGCGAGCTCGTCGCGTACTGGGCCGACGGCTTCGACTGGGCGTCCCAGGAGCGGGCCTTCGCCCAGGACCCGCACTTCCGGGTCACCGTCGGCGGGCTGGGCATCCACTACGTGCACGTGCGCGCGGCCGGCGCTCCCACGTCGGCCGCCCTGCCGCTGGTGCTGTGCCACGGCTGGCCGGACGCCTTCTGGCGGTACCTCAAGGTGGTGCCGCTGCTCACCGACCCCGGTGCGCACGGCGCGGACCCCGCGGACGCGTTCGACGTCGTCGTGCCCGACATGCCGGGGTTCGGCTACTCCGACCGCCCGGACCGACCGCTCGACACCGTCGCCGTCGCCGGCGTGTGGGCCGAGCTGATGACCACGCTGGGGTACGAGCGGTTCGGTGCGGCGGGCGGCGACATGGGCAGCCACGTCAGCCGTTTCCTCGCCCTGGACCACCCGGACCGCGTCGTGGCCGTGCACCGCACGGACGCGGGCATCCCGGTGTTCGACGGCGATCCCGGCGAGCTGAGCGAGGCCGAGCGCCGGTGGATCGCCGACACCCGGTCCTGGAGCGCGACCGAGGGTGCGTACGGCGCGATGCAGGCGACCAAGCCGCAGACCGCCGCCGTCGGGCTCACCGACTCGCCGGCGGGGCTGGCGGCGTGGATCGTCGAGAAGCTGCGCGCGTGGGGCGACTGCGGCGGCGACGTCGAGAGCCGGTTCACGCGCGACGAGATCCTCACGCTCGTGTCGCTCTACTGGTTCACGGGGACCATCGGCTCGTCCATGCGGACCTACGCCGCGAACGCTGCCATCCCGATGACGCGGCGCACGCAGCGGGTCGAGGTGCCGTCGGGGTTCTCGATCTTCGGCGGCGACGTCGTGCGGCCGCCACGCGGGTGGCTCGAGCGCACCGCGAACACCGTCTACGTGACCGAGCCGCCGCACGGCGGGCACTTCGCCCCGTTCGAGGAGCCGGAGCGGTACGCGGCGGAGCTGCGCGCGTTCTTCCGGCCGTTCCGCGGGTAGCGCGGCGGGGCCCGAGCGCCCAGCGCCAGATTCACCCGCCGATCCGCCACACGCGCGGCGCTGACCGGCACAGTTGTCCTCGTGACTTCCGCGACTACCGCTCGCCGCCGTCCCGCCTTCTGGGTGGGCCTCTGCGGCCTCGTGCTCGTCGCTGTGCTCGGGCTGACGCGTGGCCCGGCGGGCATGCTCGTGTCCGCGCTTGCCTACCTCGCGCTCAGCGCCGGCTGGGGCGTGGTCACCACGCGCACGTGGTGGGGCCGCATGCGGCGCCGCACCGCGTCCGCGGTCGGCGCCGGGTCGCTGGTCGCGCTCATGGTCGTCGCCTCTGCGGGTGCGTCCGACGGCGGAGCCCCCGCGGGCGGGACAGCGGACGTCGCGGCGTCGACGACGGCGAGCGCACCGGCGCCGAGCGCGAGCCGGACCGCCGCCGCGAGCGCCTCCGTAGACCCGTCACCGACGCCGACCGTCGAGCCGACGCCCACGGCCACGCCACCCCAGTCCTCCCCCGCCCCGACTCAGGAGGCCCGCCCAGGCACCGCCCTCGCCGCTGTCGCCGGACTCACCGTCAAGGGCCGCGCCCCGAAGACCGGCTACTCGCGCGACCAGTTCGGCCCCGCGTGGTCCGACGTCGACCGCAACGGCTGCGACACCCGGAACGACATCCTGGGTCGCGACCTCACCGGCGTCGTCACCAAGGCCGGAACGCATGGCTGCGTGGTGCTGACCGGCACGTTCGCGGACCCGTACTCGGGGGAGATGATCGCGTTCCAGCGCGGCCAGGGCACCAGCTCGCTGGTCCAGATCGACCACGTGGTGGCGCTGTCGGACGCGTGGCAGAAGGGTGCGCAGCAGTGGTCGGCGCAGGCACGGCAGACCTTCGCCAACGACCCGCTGAACCTGCTCGCAGCCAAGGGTGCGCTCAACTCCGCGAAGGGCGACGGCGACACCGCCACGTGGCTGCCGCCGAACAAGCCGTTCCGCTGTGCGTACGTCGCGCGGCAGGTCGCGGTGAAGAAGGCGTATGGCGTATGGGTCACGGCGGCCGAGCGCGACGCGATGGTGCGGGTGCTGTCCGCGTGCCCCGGCGAGCCGCTGCCGGCCGGCGGCCTGGTGACGGCGCCGCCCGTGAAGGGCAACCCCGCGCCGACCCCGGCCGACAACCCGGCGCCCGCGCCGTCGTCGGCTCCGGTGAACCCTGCCCCCGCCGCGGACAACCCCGCCCCGTCCGACGTCTACTACGAGAACTGCACCGCGGCCCGTGCCGCCGGCGCGGCGCCGCTCCACACGGGCGACCTGGGCTACCGGGCGGCCATGGACCGCGACAAGGACGGCGTCGCCTGCGAGTGAGCCGCGCGGGCGTAGCGTGACGCCGTGACCGCGCCGCTCCACTTGGCGAACGCCCGCCTGTCGGGCCGCGACGGCCTGTGGACGATCCACGTGCTGAAGGGCCGCATCGCGTCCATCACCCCCACCCCCACCCCCACCTCCGCCCCCACCTCCGCCCCCACCTCCGCCCAGCAGTCGTGGGACTCTGCGGCTCCGGGTATCGGCCCCGAGAAGCGGAGCCCCAGGGTCCCGCAACCGCTGGGGGGTGAGCTGGTCGACCTCGGCGGGCGCTTCGTCTTGCCTGGGCTTTGGGATGCGCACACCCATCTCACGCAGTGGGCCATCAGCCGTCGCAGGCTCGACGTGTCCGCCGCGACCTCGCCCGGGCACGCCGCGCAGCTCGTCCGCGCCGGACTGGATGACCCGGCCAGCGCCCCCCAGCAGGGGCGCCCGCTGATCGGGTTCGGCTTCCGGTGGGCGACGTGGTCGAGCGCGCCGACCGCCGCCGTGCTCGACACCGTCGCCGGCGACGCGCCCGTCGTGCTCGTGGCGGGCGACCTGCACTCGGCGTGGGCCTCCACCGCGGGGCTGCGCTTCCTCGGCCTCGAGCACCCGACCGGGCTGCTGCGCGAGGAGGAGTGGATGCGCGTGAGCGAGCGCCTGGTCGCGATGCGCGACGACGTCGCGGACGCCCTGGTGCGCGACGCCGCCGCAGCCGCGGCCACGCGCGGCGTCGTCGGCGTCGTCGACTTCGAGATGGCCGACAACCTCACGTCGTGGCGCCGCCGCGGCGCGGCCGGCTGGGACGGCCTGCGCGTCCGCGCCGCGGTCTGGGAGAACCACCTGGACGCCACGGTCGCGGAGGGTCTCCACGACGGCGACCCGCTCCTCCCGAGTCGCTTGTCAGCCCCAGGGCGCCCCGGAGCGCGCCCTGGCCCTGACAGCCTGCTCACGCAGGGTCCGCTCAAGGTCATCACCGACGGGTCGCTCAACACCCGCACCGCCTACTGCTTCGCCCCGTATCCAGGGCTCGCGGGCCCGGACGCGCACGGGCACCTCGCCGTCGGGCCCGAGCGGCTCGTGCCGCTGCTCGGCCGCGCCCGCGACGCCGGGCTCCGGGCCGCCGTGCACGCCATCGGGGACCAGGCCAACGCGCTCGCGCTCGACGCCTTCGCCGCGTCCGGTGTGCGTGGATCGATCGAGCACGCCCAGCTCCTGCGGCCCGACGACGTCGCACGCTTCGCCGAGCTCGGCGTCGTCGCGAGCGTGCAGCCCGAGCACGCGATGGACGACCGTGACGTCACCGCGCAGCTCTGGCCGGGCCGGGACGGACGCTGCTTCCCGCTCGCCTCGCTCCTCGCGGCGGGCGTGCGGCTCACGCTCGGATCGGATGCTCCGGTCGCCCCGCTCGACCCGTGGGTCGCGATCGCCGCCGCGGTCACCCGGTCGCGGGACGGGCGCAAGCCCTGGCACCCCGAGCAGCGGATCGACGTCCCGGCGGCGCTCGCGGCGTCGGTCGACAGGCGGCCCCTGGCCCTGGCCGTGGGCATGCCCGCCGACCTGGCCGTCCTGGATGACGACCCGTTCGACCCGGCCACGAACCTGCGCACCCTGCCGGTGGCCGCGACGGTGGTGGGAGGCCGGTTCACGCACCGCGCGCTCGGCCGCTGAGGCGGCCCCCGCCGCGCTCGACGGGTGTGCTTCCGGAGGTGGGCACACGATGGAAGCATGTCCACGCCATCCGCATCCATGCCGACGACGGCCACTGCCGCGCACCGCAAGGCCATCGCCCTTGCCTTCTCGGCCGCGGTGGGCGGCTTCCTGTTCGGCTTCGACTCGTCGGTGATCAACGGCGCGGTCGACGCCATCCAGGGACACTTCAAGCTCGAGTCCACGGTCACCGGCCTCGTCGTCGCCGTCGCGCTGCTCGGGTGCGCGCTCGGTGCGTGGGCCGGCGGCCGCCTCGCCGACCGATGGGGCCGCACGCGCGTCATGGTGCTCGGCGCGATCGTGTTCCTCGTGTCGTCCGTGCTGGCCGGGTTCGCGTTCTCGGCGGGCGACCTCGCCGTGTGGCGCTTCCTCGCAGGCGTCGGCATCGGCATCGCGTCGGTCATCGCGCCCGCCTACATCGCGGAGATCGCGCCCGCGGCGATGCGCGGGCGGCTCGGCTCGCTGCAGCAGCTCGCCATCACGTTCGGCATCTTCGTCGCGCTGCTCTCCGACCAGCTTCTCGCCACCGCCGCCAGCGGCGCCGCGAACGTGCTCTGGCTGGGCCTCGAGGCGTGGCGGTGGATGTTCCTCGTCTGCGCGATCCCGGCCGTCGTCTACGGCGCGCTCGCGCTGCGGATGCCCGAGTCGCCGCGCTACCTCGCCGCGCGGGGCGACGACGCCGACGCGCGGCGCGTGCTCGCGTCGGTGCTGGGGCCGAACGAGGACGTCGACGACCGCCTCGCGCAGATCCACAACTCCATCCGGCAGGACGAGGAGAACGCCCACGCCGCCACGCTGCGCGGACCGCGACTGGGCCTCCGGCCGATCGTGTGGGTCGGCATCCTGCTGTCGGTGTTCCAGCAGTTCGTCGGGATCAACGTGATCTTCTACTACTCGACGACGCTGTGGCAGGCCGTCGGCTTCGCGGAGTCCCAGGCGTTCACGGTCTCGACCATCACCGCCGTCACGAACGTCCTTGTCACGTTCATCGCCATCGCCCTCATCGACAAGGTGGGCCGCAAGCCGCTGCTGCTCATCGGCTCCGTGGGCATGGCCGTGACGCTGGGCCTCATGGCCGTCGCGTTCACCCAGTCCACCGGGTCGGGGGACAGCCTGCGCCTCACCGGCTCGTGGGGAGTGATCGCGCTGGTGTCGGCCAACCTGTTCGTCGTGTTCTTCGGCGCCACGTGGGGTCCGCTGGTGTGGGTGCTGCTCGGCGAGATGTTCCCGAACCGCATCCGCGCAGCCGCCTTGGGCGTCGCTGCGGCGGCGCAGTGGCTCGCGAACTTCACCATCACCCTGACGTTCCCGCCGCTGCTCTCCGCCTTCGGCGCGGCGATCCCGTACCTGATCTATGCGCTGTTCGCAGCCCTGTCGTTCGTGTTCGTGCTGACCTCGGTCCGCGAGACGAAGGGGCGCGAGCTCGAGGACATGGTCGCCTGAGGGTGAGCGCAGGGCGTCAGGCGAGCGCCGCCCGCACCTTCTCCGACAGAGTCCTGCCGTCCACCCGGCCGCCGGTCTGGGCGGCGGCCGCGGTCGCGGCCTTGATCACCTTGCCCATGTCCTTGACGCTCGTGGCGCCGACCTCCGCGATGGCGTCCCCGACGAGCTGGTCGACCTGCTCGTCGGAGAGCACCGCGGGGAGGTAGGTCTCGATGAGGTCCGCCTCGGCGCTCTCGTTCGCGGCACGGTCGCCCGCACCCGCGCCGGCGTAGATGGTGGACGACTCGCGCCGCTTCTTCACCTCTGCGACGAGCACGGCCTGAACCTGCTCCTCCGTGAGCACGCGGGCGACCTTGCCGGCCTTCTCCTCGTTGCGGACGGCGGCCACCACCTGGCGCAGGGTGGACGTCGCGAACGTGTCACGCGCCTTGAGGGCGGCGGTCATGTCGGAGGTGAGGCGCTCGAGAGTGGTCATGCCCCTCAGAGTGCCGCACGCGTGCCGAGCTCGCCGGGAGGTCTCGCCGAACGCGCCGGGAGGACCTGGTGCTCGCCGCCGACAACCATCGTCCGCGCCGACGACGCGCTCCGGTCAGAACCTCTCGGCGGCGGCCACGACGGCGTCCGCTCCGTCCACCGGGCGGTACTGACGGACGAACGGCAGCACGAAGTGCAGGCGCCCCCCGCCCAGCGGGCTCTGCCCGAGCTCGAGCCACCCGCCGCGCGCCTCGTGCCGCTCCGCATGCCGGGACAGCCCGTGCAGCTCCGGCTGCGCGTCCGGCACGCCCGCGCCGTCGTCGTCGACGACGACGTCGAGCACCCACTGCGCAGGATCGTCGGTGGGGTGCAGCTCGACGGCGAGGTGCACCGCCGTCGCGTGGCCGTGCCTCAGCGCGTTGGTCACCGCCTCCTCGACGGTGTAGACGGCGACGAGCCGCTCGGCGAGGGGGATCGGCGCCTCGTGCGCGTCCAGCGCGCGGCGGTACTCCGGGCCGACCGTCACAGACGTCGCGACCTGCGGCGGGAGGCGGCGGAGCATCTGCTCGAGCGCGCGCATGGTGCCCAGCTCGATGCCCGAGGGGAACACGGCGTGGCTCAGGGAGCGCACCTCCTGCTCGCGGATCTCCTCGAGGCGCTCGGCCAGCTCCTGCAGCTCGCCGGCTGCGGCGGCATCGGTCGCCTCCAGGCGGGCGGCGACGCCGTCGAGCCCTGCGGTGACGGTGACCAGGTGGTGCTGGAGCGTGCCATGGAGCTGGTCGGAGACCATGCGGCGCACGCGCATCTCCTCCGTCTGCAGCTCCTCGACGGCGCAGGCCGCGCGCTGTTCCTCGCGCAGGCGCTTCGCCTCCTCCTGGTTCGCGCGGCTGATCAGCTCGGCCGTGAAGACGCCTGCGCCCACGGCGACGAAGCCGGCCGCGAAGCCCGCCAGGAACTCGGCCCCGACGTATACGTCGCTCGACGGCGTCGAGTAGATGGCCATCATCGCGACCACGCGCGGCACCGACGCAGCGAGGGCAACGAGCGCGATGATCGGGTAGCGGACCCGGGCCTTCCACGTCATCGGGCGCAGCGCGAACGTGCCGCCCACGATCAGCAGGCCGAACCCGAGGTTGACCGCCATGACGGCCAGCGCCTCGGCCAGCGTCTCGAAGCCGCTGAGCCGCGACGCCTCGTACCAGCCGCCCCAGCCGGCCCACTGGGCCAGCGACATCAGCGCGTACAGCAGCACGTTGGTGGACGCGAGCAGCACGCCGGTCCGCGTCGGGTCGTGCAGGCGGACGGCTTCGTCGGTCGCAGGACGGCTGCGCGGACGCCCCGGCCGGGTCCGGGTCATCACCTCCGTCGTCACGTCCGCCACGCGCGCCCCGTCTGCTCGACGAAGGCCAGCACGGCCGCGACGCGGCGGTTGCTGCCGTCGCCGTCGATGCCGAGCCGCTGGTAGATCGACTTGAGGTGGGACTCCACCGAACGGGTGTTGATGCCGAGCCGCTCGGCCGCGGCCTGGTTCGACAGCCCTTCGGCCACGAGGCGCAGCACGCCGAACTGGGCGGGGGTGAGGTCGGCGACCGCCGATCCGCTGCGCGGCTCAGAGCGCTGCACGAGGTACGGGTCGAGCACGACCTGCCCTGCCGCCGTCGCCGCGACCGCGCGGACCAGCACGTCACGGGCGAAGCTCGAGCGCTTCGACAGGTAGCTCCACGCCTTCGGCGCCTCCTCCTGGACCGAGGTGAACAGGCCCATGACGTCCTCGGAGGACAGCAGCATGACCGCCAGGTCCCGGTCCTGCCGCTGCAGCTGCACGCCCAGCGCGACACCGTTCCCGTCCGGCAGGTGCACGTCGAGCAGCGCCACGTCGACCGACCCCGGGGTGAACACCAGGCGCGCCTCGGTGGCGCCGGGCACGGAGTGCACGACGCGCAAGCTCGGCTCGGCCGACAGCGTCTGTTCGAGCATGCCGCGCATGAGCGCCTCGTCCTCGACGATGCCGACACGTACCACCTGATTCGTCACGTCACGATCGTATGGCGGGGAGAAGCGCCTCGGCCGGTCGCCGCCTCGCCGTGCGTGGCAGCATGGCGCGGTGCGCGTGGAACCGGTGACGTTCGAGGCATTGGTCCGGCACGTGGTGGGCCTCGTGGTGTCGAGCAGCGGCACGACGGCGGTGCGGCTGCTGGTGGACGGCCACCCTGCCACGCGTCCCGAGGAGCTCGCGGACGCGCTCGTCGAACCACTGCGCGCCGCAGGGCGCCCGGTCGCGCGGGTGCGGACGCGCGACTTCCTGCGCCCGGCGTCGCTCCGCCTCGAGCACGGGCGGCGCGACGCCGACTCGCTGCTCGACGGCTGGGTGGACGCCGGCGCCCTCAACCGTGAGGTGCTCACCGCCGTCGTCAAGGACGGCCGCTACCTGCCCACGCTGCGCGACCCCGTCACGGACCGGTCCACCCGGGCGGCCTACGTGGCGGCGGCCCCCGGCACCGTCGTCGTGCTCGACGGGTCGCTCGCCATGGGCCTGTGGCTCGACGTCGACGTCACCGTGCACCTCGCCCTGTCCCGGGCGGCCGAGACGCGCGGCACGCCGCTCGACGACGCCTGGCAGCTCGCGGCGTACGACCGGTACCGGCGGGAGGTCGCGCCCGAGCGGCACGCCGACGTCGTCGTGCGCTACGACGACCCACGCCACCCAGCGCTCGTGCTGCGGCGCTGACTCAGGCGCCGGCCACGCGCTGCACGAACCACACCAGGCCCATCACCGTCACACCGCCCGCGACGACGGCGCCCAGCGCGGTCGCGGTGCGCGGCGCGCGGCGGCGCAGCAGCGTGAGCAGCGGGAACACGACGGCGATGACGCCGATCTGCACCGCCTCGATGGGCCGAGTCGCCACGGCTCCTGCCGGGCGAGCGGTGGACCGTCCGGGCCCCGGTGCCCGGAGTGGTCGCGAGCGGCCTGCTGCACGCCACCGTCACGGCGGCGCCGGTCTACACCGACGCCGCCAGGTCCTCGGGCGTGCTCACCGCCGTCGACGGCGACGCCCGCGGGTGGGCGACGCCGTGGCCGGTCGTCCTCGTCCTGGTGCTGATCGCGGGGGCGGCGGTCGCCGTCGCGCGACGGCGCCGCGCTGCGTCAGTCCCAGAGCTCGGTGCAGAAGCTCACCTCGCCGTCTGACCGGCCGCCGCAGCTGAAACCGAAGTTCTCGTAGTCGCTGTCGAGCTCGGACTGGGCGTAGAGGTCGTCGCAGGCGGGCATGTCGCCCTGGTCGCACTGGTCGTACAGCCTGTCGAGCGTCGCGTTGTCGCCGTAGGACTGCCCGGGCAGCGCGCCGTCGCCGGGACCGGCCGCTCCGAGGGCCCCCTCGACGGCGCTGCCGATCGTGCCGAACGTGAACGCCGTCGTCGCCACCAGGGCGACGACGACCGCCACCGAGCCGAGCACGATGCCCGCGATCGCCATGCCCTTGCCGTTCTGCCGGCTGCGCGCGATCCGGCGCAGCGCGACGATGCCGAGCACGAGCGGGACGACAGCGAGGCCGACCAGGCCCGTGACGAGCGACGCGACGGCGAGGCCGTCCGTCCCGGGCTGGCGTGGCGGCTCGGTCCCGTACGGTGTCGCGTGGGGCGACGGGTAGCCGGCTGCGTACGGGCTGGGGTATGTGCCCTGGTACGCGCCCTGGTACGCGCCTGACGGCACGTCGGCCGGCGACATGTAGGCCGCCGGCGCTTCGTACGGGGAGGGATACGGCACGGCCGGCGCCGTGTCCGAGGCGCCCGGGTACGCCGGTGCAGGCGCTCCGTGAGCGAGCGCCGGGGATGGCGTGGACAACGGGGATGGCGGGGCGTACGGCGCCGCGCCCTCGGGTGCGTACGGTGCCGCCGGCTGCGGCGGTGTCGCCGGGTGCGGCGAGGGCGGGGCGAACGGGTCGGTCACGAGGCCTCCTTTGGCGTCGGCACCGAGTGTGGAGCACGCCCGCCCCGGCCGTCACGCCGGTGGCAGGCGAAGTTACCAGCGCCCCCGCGGCGGCCTCAGTCCCGGCAGAGGCAGAAGGGGTGCCCCGCGGGGTCCGCGAACACCCGGAACGTGCTCCCGCCGCCGGGAAGCCGGGTTGCGCCGAGCGCGAGCACGGCGGCCTCGGCCGTGTCGGGGTCCTGGTCGCCGATGCCCAGGTCGAGGTGCAGCTGCTGCGGCCTCGCGGGGTCCGGCCAGTCGGGGGCGCGGTAGCCCTCGACCTGCTGGAACAGCACCGTGCGCGAGCCGCCCACCATGGCCACGCCGTCGCCCTCGTACGCGACCTCCTCGCCCAGCACGCCGGCCCAGAAGCGCGCGGCGGCCCCGGCGTCGGGCACGTCGAACGTCACGGCCCACACCGTGGTGCGGTCCACCTCGTCGCTCAGGCAGAGGTCGAAGGGGTGGCCGGCCGGGTCGGCGAGCGTGTTCCACCTGGGGTTCTCGCGCAGCAGCGTCGCCCCGAGCGCCAGGGCGTGCGCCGTCGCCGCGGCCAGGTCAGGCACGCGCAGGTCGAGGTGGAGCTGCTGGGGGTGCTCCTGCCCGGGCCACTGCGCGGGCACCAGGTCCGGCGCCGGCTGGAACCCCAGCAGCCACCCCTCACGCGTGCCCACGACGAGGAACTGCCCGTACTCGTCCGACTCCTGGATCACACGCCCCTGCACCAGCTCCAGCCAGAACGCCCCGGCGGCCTCGACGTCGGGGACGTCGAAGATCACGGTGTCCACGACGCCGACACCCCCGGTCGCGCGCGTGCTCTCCGTCGTGCTCGTCGCCTCGCCCATGACGGTGCTCCCTCCCGAGATGGCCCGCCCGTCGCGCGCCGCGGCCAGCCTCTACCCGGCCACCGACACCCGCCCTCCCGATTGTGAGCGGAGCGAGGTCGCGCGATGGTCGAAGAAGGCCACCACGAGGGAGGACGCCATGAGCGACCCTGGGAGCAGCGTCGGCGCGGCGAGCGAGCGCGCGGGGGCGCCGTCGCCCGGCGCCCCCGGCACGGAGACCTCCCTGACCGAGCTGCCCAAGGAGTCCTGGAAGTACGTGCTGCGCACCACGGTGCGCGAGTTCACGCGCGACCAGTGCTTCGACGAGGCGGCCGCCCTGACGTACTACGCCATCCTGGCGGCGGCGCCGGCGCTGCTGGCCGTCGTCTCGCTGCTCGGGCTGTTCGGGAACGCGGAGTCGATGGTGAACGACGTCGTCAAGTCGCTGGGCGACGTCCTCCCGCAGGAGACCACCCAGATGATCAGCACCCTGACCAAGAACGCCGCAGGTGCGGGCGGGCGTGCCGGCGTCGCGCTCGTCATCGGCGTCGTGCTGGCCGTGTGGTCCGCATCGGGCTACGTCGGTGCGTTCGGCCGGACCATGAACCGCATCTACGGGATCGACGAGGGCCGGCCGATCTGGAAGCTGCGGCCGATCCTGCTGCTCGTCACGCTGCTGGTGCTGCTGGTCGCGGTCGCGATGATCGTGGCGCTCGTGATGTCGGGGTCGCTGGCGCGGGCCGTGGGTGACGTCATCGGGCTCGGAGACGTCGCGCTCACCGTGTGGGGGATCGTCAAGTGGCCGGTCGTCCTGCTGCTCGTGATCGTGCTCGTCGCGGTGCTCTTCCACGCGACGCCCAACGTGCAGCACTCCCGGTTCCGGTGGATCAGCGTGGGCTCCGTCGTCGCGATCGTCGTCTGGGGCCTCGCCTCGCTGGGCTTCGGCTTCTACGTCCAGAGGTTTGCGAGCTACAACGCGACGTACGGCTCGCTCGCCGGGATCATCGTGTTCCTCCTGTGGGTGTGGATCACCAACCTCGCGCTGCTGTTCGGGGCCGAGCTGGATGCCGAGCTCGAGCGCGTCAGGGAGCTGCACGGCGGCATCGCCGCCGAGGAGGAGCTCCAGCTGTCGCCGCGCGACACGCGCGCCAGCGACAAGCGCGCCGCCAAGCTGCAGGCCGACGTCGAGCGCGGACGCGAGCTGCGGGAGGCCGCGGGCCGCCGCGGCGCCGACGAGTGACCTCGCCGCCACCGGCGCCGGTGCGGAAGCGAGGGACGTGAACCCGGCGCTACGCCCGCCCCGCCCCCAGCCGCAGCCGCACGCTGCGCACCGCGACGCCCAGCAGCAGCACCCCGGCCCCCGACACGACCGCGACCCACGGCAGCGTCGCGCACAGCACCGCGCACCCGACCGCCCCGAACACCTGCAGCGCCCGCGGGTACCGCCGGTCGGGCGCCGTCTGCGTCCACGCGGACAGGTTGGCGACCAGGTAGTACGTCAGCACCCCGAAGCTCGAGAAGCCGATCGCCCCGCGCAGGTCCACCGTCAGCACCAGGACCACGACGACGGCGGCGAGCGCCACCTCGGCGTGGTGCGGCACCCGGAAGCGCGGGTGGACGGTTGAGAGTTCGCGCGGCAGGTCGCCCTCGCGCGCCATGGCGAGCGCCGTCCGCCCGACGCCGGCCACGAGCGCGAGCAGCGCACCGAGCGAGGCCGCCGCCGCGGCGACCCGCACCAGCGGTGGCGCCCACGCCGCGGCCCAGGCCGCACCACCGCCGTCGGCGGTGGCCCGCTCGACGGCGGCCGCCAGCGGCGCACCAGCGGCGGCCGTCCCTTCGAGCCCGAGCACCGCGAGGAGCGTGACGGCGACGACGGCGTACACGGCGACGGTGATCCCCAGCGCGAGCGTGATGGCCCGGGGGATGGCCCGCCGGGGGTCGCGGACCTCCTCGCCGAGGGTCGCCACGCGGGCATACCCGGCGAAGGCGAAGAACAGCAGCCCCGCCCCCTGGAGCACCCCATAGGCACCCGGAAGCCCGCCCGCGGCACCGTCGCAGCTTGTCGAGACCTCGGCCGCTTGCGACAGACTGCAGCCCGCCAACCCCGAGCCCAGCGCGGGGGCGCCGCCCAGCCACGCAACCGTGACCGTCACCGCGAGCGCCGCCAGCACGAACGCCACGATCCACCGCGCCACGCGCGCCGTCCGCGTCACGCCGCGGTAGTTCACCGCCGCGAGCGCGACGACGGCGAGCGCCGCGACCGCGCGCCGGACTGCCGTCGGCGCGCCGTCGGGCACCGCGTACGCGGCGAACGTCAGCGCCATGGCCGCGCAGCTCGCCGTCTTGCCGACGACGAACCCCCAGCCCGCGACGAACCCCGCCCAGGCGCCGAGGCGCTCGCGGCCGTACACGTACGTGCCGCCGGCCACGGGGTACTGCGCGGCGAGCTGTGCCGACGACGTCGCGTTGGCGAACGCGACGGCGGCTGCCACCGCGAGCGCCGTGAGCAGCGCGGCCCCGGACCCGGCGGGGAGCACGGCGCGCGCGGCGGGGGAGAAGGCGGCGAACACCCCGGCCCCGATCATGGAGCCGAGGCCGACGACGACGGCGTCGGCGGTCGAGAGCCGGCGGGCGAGCGTGGTCACCCGCCCATCATGGCGGCCCGCACAATGGGGCGTGCCCTCGATTCGTCCCGTGGACTCGTCTGCCTCCGTCCTGGCCGTGCTGCGCTCGCCGCGGCTGATGCGTGTCGAGGTGCTCGCGGGCCTCGTGACCGCGTTCGCGCTGATCCCGGAGGCGACGGCGTTCTCGATCGTGCTGGGCGTCGACCCGCGGCTTGGCCTGTTCTCGTCGTTCGTGGGTGCGGTCGCGATCGCGTTCCTGGGCGGTCGCCGCGCGATGATCTCGGCGGCGGCGGGGTCGGTCGCGCTGGTCGCGGTGCCGCTGGTGCGGGACCACGGCGTGGACTACCTGATCGTCGCCGTCGTGCTGAGCGGGGTGCTGCAGGTGGTGCTCGGGCTTCTGGGCGTCGCGAGGCTGATGCGGTTCATCCCGCGCTCGGTGATGGTCGGGTTCGTCAACGGCCTGGCGATCCTCATCTTCTGGTCCCAGATGCGGCACCTGGTGCACGTGCCGTGGGCGGTGTACCCGCTGGTTGCGGCGGGTGTCGCCGTCGTCGTGCTGTTCCCGCGGCTCACGCGGGCGGTTCCTGCGCCGCTGGTGGCCATCGCGCTGCTCACGGTGGTCACGGTGGCGGGCGGCCTCGACGTGCCGACGGTCGGGGACGAGGGCGCGCTGCCGCGGTCGCTGCCCTCGCTGCTGGTGCCGCACGTGCCGCTCGCCCTGGACACGCTGCGCATCGTGGCCCCGTACGTGGCGGGCATGGCGCTGGTGGGGCTGCTCGAGTCCCTGCTCACGGCCAAGCTGGTCGACGACGTGACCGATACGCGCTCCGACAAGACCCGCGAGGCGTGGGGCCTGGGCGTGACGAACGTGATCGCCGGCCTGTTCGGCGGGCAGGGCGTGTGCGCCATGATCGGGCAGACGGTCATCAACGTGCGGACCGGCGGCGGGCGCTCGCGTGTCTCGACGTTCATGGCGGGCGTGTTCGTGCTGGTGCTCGTGGTGGGCCTCGGCGACGCGGTCGCGATGATCCCGATGGCGGCGCTGGTGGCGGTGATGGTCATGGTGGCAGTCATGACGTTCGACTGGCACTCGGTGCGCCCGGCGACGCTGCGCCGGATGCCGCGCTCGGAGACGGCCGTCATGCTCGCGACGGTCGTGGTCACCGTCGCGACGAACAACCTTGCGGTCGGCGTGATCTCGGGCGTGCTCGTGGCGATGGTGATGTTCGCGCGCCGGGTCGCGCACTTCACCACGGTGACGCCGGTGGACGACGACGGCGCCGCGGCCCCCCGGCGCGTGTATGCCGTCGAGGGCGAGCTGTTCTTCGCCTCCTCCAACGACCTCGTCTACCAGTTCGACTACGCGGGCGACCCGGACGACGTCGTCGTCGACCTGACGCGCGCCCATGTGTGGGACGCGTCGACGGTGGCGACCCTGGACGCGGTGCGGAACAAGTACGAGGCGCGCGGCAAGCGCCTGACGATCGTCGGCGCGAACGCGGACACGGCGGCCCGCCTGTCCCGCCTCTCCTCGCCCCCCTCCCTCGCGGCGTAGCACCTGCTGGGCGACCACGGGCGCCCGGTGCACGCGCACCGGGCGCCCGTGACATCGTGTCAGGACAACACCACATCTAGTATCAATTCGGCGTGAATCCACAACATCTTGTGGTTCGCGCGCGGCGCGCCGTTTGTGACGCCACCTGAGTGATGCCAGGCTCTCCCGCTGAGAGCACCGCTCAGCACGCCGCAACGAAGGGACGCATCATGGGCCGCAGCATCGACGTCGCGTCGACCATCGGGGAGTACCTGGACCGCTCGGACTGGCGGGTGAGGGCCAACGCGAACCAGGGCTTCTCGCTCGGTGGCCTGATCCTCAACGTCGCCGGCAAGGTGACCGCGAACTACTGGCTGGACGAGGTCTACGAGCCGGAGCTGGGCGAGGCCCACCGCTCGGGCGACATCCACGTGCACGACCTCGACGTGCTCGGCGGCTACTGCGCCGGCTGGTCGCTGCGCCAGCTCCTCCAGGAGGGCTTCGGCGGCGTCCCGGGCAAGATCGACTCGGGCCCCGCCAAGCACTTCTCGAGCGCGCTCGGCCAGGTGGTGAACTTCCTCGGCACGCTGCAGAACGAGTGGGCCGGTGCCCAGGCGTTCAGCTCGTTCGACACGCTGATGGCCCCCTACGTGCGCCGCGACAGGCTCAGCCATGACGAGGTGGTCCAGGGCATCCAGGAGCTCGTCCACAACCTCAACGTGCCGTCGCGCTGGGGAACCCAGACGCCGTTCACCAACCTGACGTTCGACCTGGTGTGCCCGGACGACTTCAAGGACGAGCACCCGCTCATCGGCGACGAGGTCGCGGACTTCACCTACGGCGACCTCGCGCCCGAGATGGCGATGATCAACGAGGCGTTCGTCGAGGTCATGACGGCGGGCGACGCCGCGGGCCGGGCCTTCACCTTCCCGATCCCCACCTACAACATCACCAAGGACTTCGACTGGGACGCCCCGGTCGCGGACAAGATCTTCGCGATGACGGCCAAGTACGGCACCCCGTACTTCCAGAACTTCGTGAACTCGGAGCTCAACCCGGGCGACGTGCGCTCGATGTGCTGCCGCCTCCAGCTCGACCTGCGCGAGCTGCTCAAGCGCGGCAACGGCCTGTTCGGATCGGGCGAGCAGACGGGCTCGATCGGCGTCGTCACCATCAACATGGCCCGCCTCGGCTACGTGCACACGGGTTCGTGGACGGAGCTGCTCGCGGCGCTCGACCACCTCATCGACATCTCGGTCGAGTCGCTCGAGACCAAGCGCGTCACCGTGCAGAAGCTCATGGACGACGGCCTGTTCCCGTACACCAAGCGCTACCTCGGCACGCTCGACTCGCACTTCTCGACGATCGGGGTCAACGGCGTCAACGAGATGATCCGCAACTTCACGGGCGACCGCGAGGACATCACGACGTCCGCCGGCCGCCTCATGGCCCTCGAGGTCCTGGACCACGTGCGCGCCCGCATGGTCGAGGCGCAGGAGCGCACCGGCCACCTCTACAACCTCGAGGCGACGCCGGCCGAGGGCACCACGTACCGGTTCGCCAAGGAGGACCGCGCCCGGTTCCCGCAGATCCTCCAGGCCGGCACGGACGCCGAGCCGTACTACACCAACTCGACCCAGCTGCCGGTGTCCTTCACCGACGACCCCTTCGAGGCGCTCGAGCAGCAGGAGGACCTGCAGACCCGGTACACGGGCGGCACCGTGCTGCACCTGTACATGGGCGAGCGGATCAGCGACGCCGAGGCGTGCAAGAAGCTAGTCAAGCGCTCGCTCGAGGGCTTCCGCCTGCCGTACATCACCATCACGCCGACGTTCTCGGTGTGCGAGGTGCACGGCTACCTCACCGGCGAGCAGCACGAGTGCCCGACCTGCGGCCGCGGCACCGAGGTGTGGACGCGCGTCATGGGCTACCTGCGCCCGGTGTCGAGCTTCAACACCGGCAAGCAGGGCGAGTACCACGAGCGAGTGACGTTCCGTGAGCCTGCCTTCGCGTGACGCCGAGCCCGCGGTCGCCGGGCTGGTCCGCCTCTCCACGGTGGACTGGCCCGGCCGGCTCGCCGCGGTCGTCTTCCTCCAGGGGTGCCCGTGGCGGTGCGTCTACTGCCACAACGAGGAGATCCTCGACCCGCGCGCACCCGGGACGATCGCGTGGTCCGAGGTGCTGGAGTTCCTCGGCCGCCGCCGCGGCCTGCTCGACGGCGTGGTGTTCTCCGGCGGCGAGCCGCTGATCTCGCCGGCGCTGCCCCCGGCGATCGACGCGGTCCGCGACCTGGGCTTCGCCGTCGGGCTCCACACCGGCGGTGCCTGGCCGAAGCGCCTCGAGGCGCTGCTGGCCGCCGGCACGGTCGACTGGGTCGGCCTCGACATCAAGCACCTGCCGGAGAGGTACGCCGAGGTCACGGGCGTGAGCTCCTCAGGCGCATCCGCGTGGAAGGCGCTCGACGCGGTGCTGGCGCACGGCGTCGCGCACGAGGTGCGCACCACCGTGGACCCGACGACGCACACCCGCGCCGACGTCGTCGAGCTGGCCGAGCGCCTGCGCGCGCTGGGCGTGCACCACCACGCGCTCCAGGAGGCGCGCCCGTACGGCCTCGCCGCGACCCACGCGAAGTCCTTCGAAAACTGGCAACTGAACACCTTGCTGCCCCCGGAAGCCCTCCCACACGTGGAGCGCCGCGCCGGCGAGTTCGAGTGATCGTCGCGCGGTTCGAGCGCTCGAGCGCTCGAACTCCGCGCGGATGCTCGAACTCGCCGCCGCGTCACCCCAGCAGCAGGTACCACCCGCCGACGCCGATCACGCCGCCCAGCAGCGGTGCTGCCACCGGGACCCAGCCGTACCGCCAGTCGGAGCTCCCCTTGACGTGCAGCACCGACGCCGGCAGCAGCTGGTGCACCAGCCGCGGCCCGAAGTCGCGCGCGGGGTTGAGCGCAGGACCGGTCGGCCCGCCGAGCCCGACGACGAGCGCCCACACGAGGAACCCGACCCCCATGTGCGCCACGCCCTGCTGGCCGACCATGAGCGGCGAGTGGACGAGGGCCAGCGCGCACGAGAACAGCACGACGGACCCGAGCGTCTCGGACAGGAAGCCGTTGAGGCGGCTGTGCGCGGAGTTGATCGTGGAGAACGTGGCCAGCACGTCCTCCGGGTCCTCGGTCAGGTCGTAGTAGGGCTTGTGCGTGACGACGATGGCGAGCTGCCCCGCGATCGCGCCGAGCAGCTGGGCCAGCCAGTACAGCGGCACCAGGTGCCACGGGAACAAGCCCCAGATCGCGAGCCCGAGCGTGAACGCCGGGTTGATGTGGCTGCCGCTGATCCCGCCGAACATCATCGCGGGGATCATCACGCCCAGGCCGTAGCCCATCGCGATGAGGCTCCAGCCGCCCCGGTAGCCCTTGGATCCCTTGAGGTGGACGTTCGCGACGGTGCCGTTGCCGATGATGATGAGGATCGCCGTGCCGATGAACTCGCAGGCGAGGCGGATCCACAGGTCGACCGAGGGGTCCATGTTTTCACTCTTCCATCAGGAGCGGTCGGCGGAGCGGCCCAGCGTCTCCCAGGCGCGCCACGCGTCCAGGCGAGCCTGCGTCATCGGGAGCACCGCGTCAGCGGCGAGATCGCCGACGAGGATGCGCAGCGGCGGCTCCGGTGCGTCCACGACCGCCAGCACCACGGCCGCCACCGCCTCCGGCGTCGACGACCCCGGGGGATGCCACGCCGCCGCGCGGGCGTCGTCGTACGCAGGCAGCGGCCGCGCGCGGACCGCTGACGCGCCGCGCCACTCGGTCGCCACCGGGCCTGGCTCGACGAGCGTCACCGCGATGCCGAACCCCGCGACCTCCTGTGCGAGCGCGTCGCTCAGCCCCTCGAGCGCCCACTTCGACGCGTGGTAGCCGCCCAGCCCGGGCCAGGCCGCGACCCCGCTCGAGCTGGACACCTGCACCACGTGCCCCGACCCCTGATCCCGGAGCACGGGCAGCGCCGCCTGAGTCACGTGCAGCACCCCGAAGAGGTTGACCTCGAGCTGGTCGCGGAGCTGCTGCGGGTCGAGCTCCTCGACGTACCCGAACAGGCCGTAGCCCGCGTTGTTCACGACGACGTCGAGGCGGCCGAGGTGCTCGTGCGCCCGCGCGACGGCGGCGCGGGCGGCGTCGGCGTCGGTCACGTCGAGCTCGAGCGGCACGACGGCGTCGCCATACCGCTCGGCGAGGTCCTCGACCGCGGCGAGCGACCGCGCCGTCGCCGCGACCCGGTCTCCGCGATCGAGCGCCGCGACGGCGATCGCCCGCCCGAGTCCGCGGCTCGCGCCCGTGACGAACCAGGTCCTCTGGACGCGGGCGGTCACCGGCGCCGGCCCCGCACCGGCTCCGTCGGGGGAAGCTCACCGTCGTCGGTGCCGTCGTCCTGGTTCCACAGGAGCTGCTGGATCGTCTTGTGGACCGTGTCCACGTGCGGCACGTCGTCCAGCACCATGCCCGGCTTCTCCGTCGCGTCGGCGATCACGAGCGTGCCGCAGCCCAGCAGCCGGTCGACCAGGTCCTTCTCGATCGAGATGTCGTTGACGCGGTACAGCGGGATGTCCCGGCCGACGCGCGTGACGATGCCCCGCCGCTCGGAGATCCGCTGCGTGGTGATCGTGTACGACGACGTCCGCCAGCGCAGCCACGGCGGGAGCACGCCCACGAGGGCAGTCGCGGCGAGCACGCCGAGCACCACCCAGGTGAGGGTGTCGCTGGTCGATGCCAGCAGCGTCACCACCGCCAGCGCCACCAGGACGAGGAACAGCACGAAAGGCCAGATCATCGCCTTGGCGTGCGAGTGCAGCTGGAGGACGACGCTCTCGTCGTCGATGAGGTTCGAATCCCGCAGGGCCATGCCCGCATGCTCCCACGTCAGGGGAGGCGGATCAGGGAGTCGGCGGGAGGTTCCAGCCCTCGATCGTGCGCAGCGAGTGCCCGTAGCCCAGGATCGAGATCGCCGCCGTGCCCAGCTCGAGCCGCTCGCCTAGCCGCGCGTCCACGCCGAGCCACGCCGTCGCCAGGACCCGCAGCAGGTGGCCGTGGGCGACGACGAGCACGTCGCCGCCGTCGGACAGCGTCTCGTCGGCGCGCGCGACGACGCCCAGCGCCCGGGCGTAGACCTCCTCGAGCAGCTCGCCGGGGCGTCCGTCGGAGTGCGCCGGGTCGGGCGGGAGCACGCGCACACCATCGGCGAAGATCAGGAACTCGCGCCCGAGCGCGGTGCCGATCTCCTTCGCCGTGCGCCCGTCGACGGGGCCGTAGTCCCACTCGGCGAGGTTCTCGTCGACGACGGCGTCCGGGAACCCCGCGAGCTCGGCCGTGCGGCGGGCCCGCTGCAGCGGTGAGGTGTAGACCGCTGCAAACCGGTACCCGGCCAGGGCGCGCCCGGCCTGGCGGGCCTGCTCCTCGCCCGCCGCCGTCAGCGGGATGTCGGAGCGGCCGGTGTGCTGGCCGCTGGCGGACCACTCGGTCTCGCCGTGGCGCAGCAGCACGAGCTGCGGGTCGGGGCTCGGCTCGATCGGCATGTGCCGATCGTCGCGCGGAGCGGGCGACGGCGCTCGTCCGGTCCGTCCGTGGACGGGCCGCCGGCCGCACCGGTGACGGCGAACCGGCGTTGACCGGGTGAAACGCGGGGTAAGTGACCCGCTTCACAGCCCCGGGGGGTGGAAATGGAGACCCGGTCTCACGCATGATTTCCCACCTACCCCGCAACGAGGCGGGACCGCGGGTGGTCCACGAGCCTGAGCCTGCGCCCCGAGGAGGAGCCACGGATGTCCGACACCGAGAACCTGTACCGATCGATCGCCAACCCGCGCCGCACCACGCTGGCCGGTCGCACGCACGCCGAGGTCGTGGCGCTGCAGCAGCCTGCCGCAGTGCGCGGCGAGGACGACGTCGAGCGCTGAGCATCGCTGACGACGCCGGACCCGACGACGACGTCGCACGCGGCGTCGTGCTGCCCGTCGGCGGTAGCCCGCCGGGCCGCGTGCTCAGAAGGTCCGGTAGTCCGCCAGCGACGTCCGTGGGCCGCGGCGGGGCGCCCGCGGGCGCCCCTGCAGCGTGATCAGCCGCACCACCCGGTGCCGGTGCGGCACGTACGGGGCGAGCAGCCGGAGCATCCCGGCGTCGTCTGTGCGCTCGCCGGTCAGCGCCCAGCCCACCGCCGCGGGAAGGTTGAAGTCGCCGACGGAGACGGCGTCGGCGTCGCCGAACGCCCGCTGGGCAACCTCGGCAGATGTCCATACCCCAACCCCTGGGACCTTCTCGAGCAGGGCCCGCGCCTCGTCAGGAGCCAGCCGGGACGCCGTCTCGAGCCGGGCCGCCAGCCGCGCGCAGGCCACGGCCGTGCGCGCCCGCCCCGGGTCGACGCCCGCCCGGTGCCAGTCCCAGGACGGCACCGCGGCCCACGCGCGCGGCGAGGGCACCACCCGCAGGCCTGCCGGCGCCGGGCCGGGCGCGGGCGTGCCGTGCTGCAGCAGCAAGGCCCGCCACGCCAGGTGGGCCATCGCCGACTGCACGCGCTGCTCGAGCACGGCCGGCACCAGCGACTCCAGCACGCGACCGGTGCGCGGTATCCGCATGCCCAGCGCGAGGCGCGCGGAGTCGCGCAGCTGCGAGGGAGGGGCGAAGCCCGTCGCGTCGTCGTCCTCGCCGAGCAGCACGGGGATCGCGTCCGCGGCCTCGCGCGCACCGTCGCCCCACAGCTGCACGACGGCGGAGAACGGCCCGTCCTGGACGATGCGCTGGGTGACGGGCCCGGTGGGCAGCAGGGACGTACGCCAGAGCGCCCCGTCGCGGGTGCGGCGCACCGTCGGGTCGAACGGGCCGTGACGCAGCGGGGCCAGCGTCAGCGCGGCATCGAGCGGACGCTGCGACTCGTGGTGCACCTGCATGGCGACCAGTTTCAGTCGAAGAGCGTGCCGAGCTCCCACAGGGGCTCGGCGGCGGTGCGCTCAGAGGTCGCGGCCGCACCGGCAGCGACCGGGGTGGGCACCCGCGGCGCATCGGGCTGCTGCAGCTCGTCGACGTCGACGATGAGGACCGACCCGACCTCGCCGCGGCCGGCCGCCCATTCCGTGGCGGCGAGGCCGGCGAGCTCGTCGGCGCGCTCGTTGAACGGGTTGCCCACGTGGCCGCGGACCCAGCGGAACCGGACGGGGCCCGGTCGCCGGGTGATGGCGGCGTCGATCGCCTGGACGAGCTCGAGGTTCTTGACGGGGCCGCCGGACGCCGTGCGCCAGCCCTTGCGCCTCCAGCCCTCGAGCCACTCGGACGAGCAGCGGATGGCGTACTGGGAGTCGGACTCGATGAGGAGCGGCTCGGCCCCCGGGTGCGCCTCGACCGCGCGCAGGACGGCGGTCAGCTCGGCGACCTGGTTGGTGCCCGAGGCGGCGCCCCCGGAGTCGAACCGGCCACCCTCGTGGTTGACCCACGCCCAGCCGATCGCGCCCCCCGGGTTGCGGAGGCACGAGCCGTCGGTGCTGACGATGATCACGGCGGCGATTCTGCCCCGCCCCGCCGACAGCGTCGAGTACCGGGCGCACCACGCGCGGCCCGGGGGCCGACGTGACGCCCGACGACGGCCGGGCAACCGCGGATGGGGCGATGCGAAACCGCAGGCCGCGCCGCGCCCGCAGAATCTGAGCATGACCTCCCCCACGCCCGCCGAGCGCTCGGCCGGTCAGCATCCCGCGCGCCGGCGCACCGCCGCGGACATCCGCCGCTGGCGCCGCTACCTCGCCGACGAGCGCGCCGAGGCCGCCGTGTACCGAGACCTTGCGAGCCGCCGCACGGGCGAGGAGCGGGACATCCTGCTCGCCCTGGCCGTGGCGGAGGGTCGCCACGCGCAGCACTGGCTCGACCTGCTCGGCGACGACGTCGGCCGCGCGCTGCGGGGGGACGTCCGCACGCGGGTGCTCGGCTGGCTCGCCCGCCGCTTCGGCGGCGTGTTCGTGCTCGCGCTGGCACAGCGCGCGGAGGCGCGCACGGCGTACCACGAGGAGGCCGACGCGACCCCGACCATGGCCGCCGACGAGCAGATCCACGAGGAGGTGGTCCGCGGTCTCGCGACGCGTGGGCGCAACCGGCTCTCGGGCACGTTCCGGGCCGCTGTGTTCGGCGCGAACGACGGCCTCGTCTCGAACCTCGCGCTGATCCTCGGCATCGGCGCCTCGGGCGCCTCGCAGCACACGGTGCTGCTCACGGGCCTGGCGGGCCTGCTCGCCGGCGCGCTCTCGATGGGCGCGGGCGAGTTCATCTCCATCCGTTCGCAGCGCGAGCTCCTCGAGGCGTCGACGCCGGCCCCGGGCGTCGCGCGCGCACTGCCGCACCTCGACGTCGACGCCAACGAGCTCGCGCTCGTCTACCGCGCCCGCGGCATGGGCGCGGGCGACGCGCAGACGCACGCGGACCAGGTGCTCGCCCGCCTCGCGGCCGCTGGGACGACGTCGGGCGCCGCGGACGCGCCGGCCACCGTGGCGGACCTGCACGCGAGCCACGACGCCGAGGCGGCGGCCGGCGTCGTGGGCGAGGACGCTGACCTCGAGACGCACGGCACCGCGTGGGGCGCGGCGATCTCGAGCTTCTGCTTCTTCGCCTCGGGCGCCGTGGTGCCGGTGATCCCGTACCTGCTCGGGGCGCAGGGCACGGCGGCGGTCGTCATCGCGTCAGCGCTCGTGGGGATCGCGCTGCTCGCGACGGGCGCCGTCACCGGCCTGCTCTCGGGGACGTCGCCGCTGACCAGGGCGCTGCGGCAGCTCGCGATCGGCTTCGGCGCCGCCGCGGTGACGTACGTGCTGGGCCTCGTGTTCGGGACGACGATGTCCTGACGCCCCGTCGTCGTCGCGCTGCCCGCGCTAGATGACCAGGCCCAACATGATCACGAGGCCGCCCGCGACGACCGAGAGCACGGTCTCCATGAGCGACCACGTCTTGAACGTCTGGCCCACGGTCATGCCGAAGTACTCCTTGACCAGCCAGAACCCGGCGTCGTTCACGTGGGAGAGGAACACCGAGCCCGCGCCGATCGCGAGCACCATCAGTGCCGTGTGCGTCGGGCTCAGGCCCGCCGCGATGGGGACCATGATGCCCGCGGCCGTGATGGTGGCCACGGTCGCCGACCCGGTGGCGACGCGGATGAGCACGGCCACGAGCCAGCCGGCGAGCAGCGGGTTCAGGTGGGCCGAGGTGATGCCGTTCGCGATGACGTCCCCGACGCCCGAGTCGACGAGGGTCTGCTTGAAGCCGCCGCCGGCGCCCACGATGAGAAGAATCCCGGCGATGGGGAGGAACGAGGCGCCGACCAGGTCCGAGACCTGAGAGCGCGTGCGCCCGACGCGGTAGCCGAACGTGAACAGGGCGACGAGCGAGGTCAGCAGCAGGGCGACCAGCGGCTCGCCCAGGAACTCGAACGCGCTGCCCCAGCCGGTCTTCTCCTGCTTGGTGATCTCGACCAGCGCGCGGATCAGCATGAGCACCACGGGCATCAGCACGACGCCGACGGACACCGCGAAGCTGGGCCGGGGGCGCTGGTCGGGGGCCGTCTCGACGGCCGGCTGCCCGGCCTCGACGACGGCCGTCTGACGGAGAGGCTGCTGGCCGGGGGTGGCCCCGCCGCCGTCGTCGGGCTCGGTGCGTTGGACGACGCCGACCGGGCGGACCTGCGCGTCCAGCCGGTCCTCGCCGACGCCCAGCACGGTGGTGGGCGGGTCGAGGTGCACCCAGCGCACCAGGACCTGGGCGAGCAGCGGGCCCGCGATGATCACGGTCGGGATCGCGACGAGCAGGCCGAGGCCCAGGGTGATGCCGAGGTCTGCCTTGAGGGAGCTGATCGCCAGCAGCGGGCCGGGGTGCGGCGGGACGAGCCCGTGCAGCGCCGAGAGGCCGGCGAGCGCGGGGATGCCGACGAGGATCGGGGAGAGCCGCGCGCGGCGGGCGACGAGCATCACCACGGGGATGAGCAGCACCACGCCCACCTCGAAGAAGAGCGGGATGCCCACGATGAACGCGATGAACGCGAGCGCCCACGGCACGCGCTGTGTGGGCGTCCTCGCGAGGATCGTGTCGACGATCTGGTCGGCGCCACCCGAGTCGATGAGCATCTTGCCGATGATCGCGCCGAGCGCGATGAGCACGCCGACGCCCCCGACCGTGGTGCCGAGGCCCACGGTGAAGGAGTCGAACGCGTTCACCAGGTTGGTGCCCGCGACGAGCGCCATGACGCCCGAGCCGATGACGAGCGCCAGGAAGGGGTGCAGCTTGGCCCAGACGATGAGGACGACGATGACGGTGATGCCGACGAGGGCGGCGACGGTGAGCTGCCAGGTGGGGGCGGTCGGCTTCGCAGCGTCCGCGAGGCGGAGCCCGGCGTGGACGCTGCCGGCGAGGGGGACGAGGGTGATCATGAGTGCTCCTCCGTGACGTGGGTCTCGGTGGTGCGGGCGTTGGCCTCACCGCGCACGTGCGCGAGGATGTCGTCGACGAGCCGTTCGGGGCGGCCGGCGATGTCGACGGTGAAGCCGGGCTCGTCGGGGCCCAGCGGTTCGAGGGTGGCGAGCTGGCTCGCCAGCATCTCGGGCTTCATGTAGTGGCCGACGCGGCTCTGGATGCGCCCGGCGAGCAGCTCGCGCGAGCCGGTCAGATGCACGAACTGCACCGGCCCGGCCCCGCGCAGCAGGTCGCGGTAGGCCCGCCTGAGCGCGCTGCACGGCACGACGGCGGGGCGGCCGGCCGCGTGCTGCTCCGCGAGCCAGTCGCGGATGCCGCGCAGCCAGGGCCAGCGGTCGTCGTCGGTCAGGGGGTGCCCGGCCGACATCTTGGCGACGTTGGCGGCCGAGTGGAAGTCGTCGCCCTCGGCGAAGGCGGCGCCGAGGCGGCCGGCGAGCAGGGCGGCGACGGTGGTCTTGCCGGAGCCGGCGACGCCCATGACGACGATGAGCGGGGCGGGGTTCGAGGTGACGTCCATGTCCACGCTCCCAGGATTCCCTTTGGTAATACCTTTCCGCAAGTGATAGGTGCTACCAAAAACCGTACGCTGGCCCCGTGCCAGCCGACGCCCTCCACACCACCATCCTCGACACGCTCGGGAGACGCATCACCGGTGGCGACCTGCCCGAAGGCTCGGTGCTGACGCTCGACGGCATCGGGACCGAGTTCGGCGTCTCGCGCACCGTCGCGCGCGAGGTCATGCGCATGCTCGAGAGCTTCGGGCTCGTGCGCTCGCGGCGGCGCGTCGGGATCGTGGTCCTCGGCATGGACGACTGGCAGGTGCTCAGCCCGCGGGTCATCGCCTGGCGCCTGCTCGGCGAGGGGCGCGTGGACCAGCTCCGCACGCTCACCGAGCTGCGCCGCGCAGTCGAGCCGCTCGCCGCCGCCGGGGCAGCGCGCCACGCGAGCCCCGCCGTGCGGGCGGAGCTGCTCGAGATCGCCCGCCGGATGCGCGCGCTCGGCGAGGCGGGCGAGGGCGACCACGAGGAGTTCCTCGGGCTCGACGTGCGCCTGCACGAGCTGCTGCTGCGCTCGAGCGGCAACGAGCTGTTCGGCGCGCTGTCCGGTCTCGTCGCCGCGGTGCTGTCGGGGAGGACCTCGCTGGGTCTCATGCCCGCCCTGCCGGTCCCCGGTGCCCTCGACGGTCACGAGGAGCTGGCGCGCGCGGTGGCCGACGGCGACGCCGAGGCTGCCCAGCGGGCGATGGCCGCCGTCGTCGGCGAGGTCCAGAGCGCGCTGGTCGAGGCGGAGAAGCCGAGCGACGACGGCGCCGGCCGGCCGTAGCCCCGGCATACGAACACTGCGCCATGCCCCGCCTGCTCGCCGACCTGACGCCGCTGCGCGTCTCCCCGGACTTCCGCCGCCTGTGGTGGGGCCTGGGCATCTCCAGCATCGGCACGCAGGTCACCGTCGTCGCCGTCGGCCTGCAGGTCTACGAGCTCACGGGCTCGACGCTCGCCGTGGGGACGCTCGGCGCCTTCGCCCTGGTCCCGCTCGTGGTGCTGGGCCTGTACGGCGGCGCGCTCGTCGACCGGCACGACCGCCGTACCGTCTCCCTCCTCGCGTCCCTGGTGCTGTGGGCGGTGACCCTCACGATCGCGCTGCAGGCTTGGCTCGACGTCGGCTCCGTGAACCTGCTGTACGGGCTCGTCGCGGTCCAGTCGGCGGCATATGCGGTCAACAACCCGGCCCGCACGGCGATCGTCCCGCGGCTGCTTCCGGCCCACCTCATGCCCGCGGCCAACGCCCTGCAGACGCTCGCGTGGAACGTCGCGCTCACCGGCGGCCCCCTCCTGGCGTCGGCGCTGGTGCTCGCCGGCGGCTTCGGCTGGGCGTACACCGTCGACGCCGTCGCGTTCACCGTCGCGCTGTGGGCCACGTGGCGCCTGCCGCAGCTGCCGCCGCAGCGAGAGGGGTTCGACGACGTCGCGCCCGCTGCCCCGCGCCGGGCCGCCGGGCTGCGCTCGGTGCTCGAAGGCCTGCGCTACCTGGCGACCCGGCCCAACCTGCGCACGTCGTTCGTCGTCGACCTGTGCGCGATGGTGCTCGCGTTCCCGCGCGTGCTGTGGCCGGCCGCGGGCCTGGTCTACCTGGGCGGCGGGGCCGGCACCACCGGCATCCTCGCGGCCGCCTTCGCGGCGGGCGGCATCCTCGCCACGCTCTTCTCGGGCCCGTTCGGGCACGTCCACCGGCAGGGCCGGGCGATCATCTGGGCGATCAGCGCCTGGGCGGTGTCGGTGGCGCTGTTCGGCGTCGTCCTCGTGCTCGTGGGCCGCGGGCACCCGTCCGGGGTGCTGGTCGGGGCGCTCGCGGTCGCGTGCGTCGCGCTCACGCTCGCCGGCGGCACCGACGCCGTGTCGTCGATCTTCCGGCAGTCGATCCTGCAGACCGCCGCACCCGACCATCTGCGCGGGCGCCTCCAGGGCGTGTTCATCGTCGTCGTCGCCGGCGGCCCACGCCTCGGGGAGCTGTGGCTCGGCGCGCAGGCAAGCTGGTTCACCGAGGGCTGGGCCGCCGTCGTGGGCGGCCTCACCTGCCTCGCGGCGCTGTGGCTCGTGGCGTGGCGCACGCCGCGCTTCTGGCGGTACGACGCCCGCACGCCCGAGCCCTGAGGGCCGTCACTGCACGACGAGCGTGACTCCGTCGCGGCTCGACTCGAGACCTACGACGCCCAGCAGGCGCCCGTCGGCGGTCCGGACCTGCAGCAGGTCGGCGGACAGCGCCTGCGCCGTCGCGAGCTGGAGGCGGTGGGAGGTCTGGCGCAGGCCCCAGGCGGGACCGGCGGCAGCCGCAGCCGCGGCCGGCGCACTCGCTCCGGTGCCGCCGATCCCTTGCAGGCGTAGCTGGAGGGTCGCCACGACGCGGTCGAGGAAGTCGTCGACGTCCTCGACGTCGTACCCCTCCTTGAACTTCGTCGCGGCGAACCTCGACTCGAGCACCTCCAGGGGCGTGGGCACGGGGCCGGTCCCGTCGAGGCCCCGCGCGACGCGCTCGAGGAGCTCGTCGACGTCGGCCGGCACGTAACCCTCGCGGAAGCGCGTGAGCGCGAACCGCCGCGCCCGGATGTCTGCGGCGGTCAGCAGCACGCCGCCGTCCGGGCGCCCGGAGGCGCTCCCTCCGTGCGGGAACAGGTCCATCAAGGCCTCCCTCTCGGCGCCGCGCGGCGCGTCGGGGCGAGCGTAGCGGCGGCGGTCACCCGGGAGCATCCGTCCGGACCCCTGGCGCTCGACGAGCCCTCGGGACCGGTCAGCCCGCCGAGCCGAGCGTCGTCACGTCGTCCTGGACGCGCCCCTGCTGACGCCGCAGCGTCGGCAGGGCAAGCAGCGCGAGCAGCACGCACACCCAGCCGGCCGCCATGGCGACCAGGAAGCCGCCGTGCGAGCCCGCGGCGTCGATGCGGGCGCCGCTGAGCCACGAGCCGAGCGACGAGCCCGCGCCGATCGACGTGCCCACCCACGCGAGCCCCTCGGTCAGCCGGTGCCCCGGCACAAGTGCCTGCACCATCGCGTTGCCGTTGATCACCGTCGGCGCGATGGCGAACCCCGTCACGCACATGACGACGGCCAGCACCGGCAGCGACTGCGCGGTGAAGAACAGGGAGACGCCGGCCGCCAGCACGCCCGTCCCGACGGCGAAGCGCGTGGAGAGCCGCAACGTCCAGTGCATCGCCCCGTACGCGAGGCCCGACACGAGCGAGCCCAGCGCGAACGCCGCCAGGACCAGGCCGGCAGCGCCTCGGTGCCCGTGCTCGGTCGCGAATGCGACCGTGGCGACGTCGACCGCGCCGAAGATCGTGCCCATCGCCACGAAGACCAGCGCGAGCGCGGGCATGCCGGGCACGAAGATCGCGGAGCGCGCGCCGGACGCGCGCACGCGCGTCTTGCCGCCGCGGACCGGCCCGCCGGCAGCGTCGTCGACGCGGTCCACCGCACCGCCGTCGTGCCGCCGGACCGGCGGCTCCGTGTCGCGCTGCATGAGGAACAGGAGCCCGCCGACGCCGCCCGCGACCGCCGCGAGCAGCAGCGCGGCCGGCGGGATCACCGCCGTCGCGAGCAGGGTCGCCAGCACGGGGCCGACGATGAACACGAGCTCGTCCACGGCCGACTCGAACGAGAACGCGGTGTGCAGGCGGCGCGGGTCGCCCAGCGCGTGCGTCCACCGGGCCCGGACGTACGAGCCGTACGAGCCGCTGGCGCCGCCCGCCAGCACCGCGAGCAGCCACAGCGCGGGCTCGGGCGCCCCGGCGGCGGCGGCCGCGACGAGGCCCAGCAGCCCCGCCGTCGTGACCGCCAGCATCGGCAGCAGCACCCGGCGCTGGCCCGCCCGGTCGACGATCCGTGCCACCTGCGGCGATCCGACCGCCTGCGCGATGACCAGCACCGCCGAGACGCGGCCGGCTACCGCGTACGAGCCGGTGTAGGCCTGCAGCATCAGCACGGTGCCGATGCCCACCATCGACATGGGGAGCCGGGCCAGGCCGCCCGCCGCGGAGAACGCCGCGGTGCCGGGGACGCGCAGCACGTCGACGTAGGGGTTGGAGGGCATCGACAGATTGTTGCAGGCCCGCCCGGGCCGCCGGGGTACGGTTCGCGCATGACGCTACCGACGGCCCCCGCTGAGCAGGCGCCGGTGTGCGTCATCATCAAGGTCCCCGAGCAGTCCCGCTACGAGGCGCACCACCCCGAGACCGACCGCGTCATGGGCTGGCTCAACTACCGTGTCGAGGGTGACGTCGTCGTCATCCCCGGCACCGCGACCGTGCCGGAGTTCCGCGGACGCGGCGTCGCCGGCATGCTCGCGCGGCAGGCGCTCGAGGATGCGACGGACGAGGGCAAGAAGGTCGACGCGCTCTGCTGGTACGTCGCCGAGTTCATCGAGCGCAACCCGCGGTACTACTCGCTGCAGGTCTGAGTCTCACCACGCGCCGCGCGGCCCGCACGCGGTTGGACCGCGGGCGCCCGGCGCGCCACGATGGGCCCATGACAGAGGCCCGACCACACGTCACCGTCACCGACGACCCGACCCGATCCGCCTTCGTCGGCACGCTCGACGACGGCACCTTCGCGGGCGGGGCGTACTACCACCGCCTCGGCGCGACCGTGATCTTCACGCACACCGAGGTGGAACCCGAGCTCGAGGGCCAGGGCATCGGGTCGCAGCTCGCCGCGGGCGCGCTCGGCCTGGTGCGGTCCGCCGGGGACACCGTGGTGCCGTTGTGCCCCTTCATCCGCGCGTACATGGCCAAGCACGACGAGTACGACGACCTCCTGAAGACCTTCACCGACTTCGGCACCCGCACCGCGGGCCCGGGCGCGGAGTAGGAGTGCGCGTCGAGCACGCGGACGTCGTCGTCGTCGGTGGTGGGGCCGCCGGCCTGAGCGCGGCGCTCGCGGCCGTCGAGTCGTTCGCCGCCGCCGGGCGGGACGACGGCGTCGTGGCGCTCGTCTCCAAGGTGTACCCGATGCGGTCGCACACGGTGGCGGCCGAGGGCGGCGCCGCGGGTGTCGTGCCGGGGAGCGATGACACGCTCGACCAGCACGTGGCCGACACGATGGTGGGCGGTGCGGGCCTTTCGCACGAGGACGCCGTGCGCTACGTCGTCGAGCGGGCCCCCGCGGAGCTGGCCCGCATGGAGCGGTTGGGCATGCCGTGGTCACGCACCGACGAGGGGCGGCCCGAGGTGCGCCGCTTCGGCGGCATGAGCCGGCCGCGCACCTGGTTCGCGGCCGACAAGACCGGGTTCCACCTGCTGCACACCCTCTTCCAGACGACGCTGCGCGAGGAGGCGGTCCGCCGCTACGACGAGCACGTGGTCCTGGACCTCCTGCTCTCCGACGAGCCGTCGGTGCGCGGGGTCGTGGGCTACGACCAGCAGCGCGGCGAGGTCGTCGTGCTGCTCGCCCCCGCCGTCGTGCTCGCCACCGGGGGGTACGCGCGGGCTTGGGCGACCTCGACCAACGCGGGGATCGTCACCGGGGACGGGCTGTCTATGGCGCTGCGCGCGGGCCTGCCGCTGCGCGACCTCGAGATGGTGCAGGTGCACCCCACCTGCCTGCCGGGCAGCGGGATCCTCATCACCGAGGCCGCGCGCGGTGAGGGCGGCGTGCTGGTCGACGCGGCCGGCGACCGGTACCTCGCCGACTACGGGCTCGGCCCGGTCACGCCCGTCGGTGCACCCGAGCCGCGTCGCATGGAGCTCGGACCGCGCGACAAGCTCTCGCAGGCGTTCTGGCACGCCGACCGCGCGGGTCGCACCCTGCCGACCCGCGACGGCGGCGTCGTCCACCTCGACCTGCGCCACCTCGGCAAGGCGGTGATCGACGAGCGCCTGCCGCTCGTTTCCGGCCTCGCCCGCCGTTTCGCGGGCGTGGACCCGGTGCACGAGCCCATCCCGGTGCGGCCCGCCGCGCACTACACGATGGCCGGCATCGTCACGACGGCGTCGGGCCAGGTGCTCGACGACGCCGGCAGGCCGGTCCCGGGCCTGTTCGCCGCGGGGGAGTGCGCCTCGACCGGCCTGCACGGGGCCAACCGCCTGGGCTCGAACTCGCTGGTGGAGACCCTGGTGGTGGGCCGCGCGGCGGGCGCCGCGGCGGCTTCACCACCGGACTTGTCAGGGCGTCGGGGCGCCGGATCGCCCCCTGCCCCTGACAAAGCCGTGGTCGACGAGGCGCGTGCGCGCGCCGACGGCTGGCTCGCGATGCGCGGGCGGGGCAGCGAGTCGCCTGCCGAGATCCGCCGCGACCTCGGCCGCGTGCTCGACGCCGAGGTCGGCATCTTCCGCGACGCCGACGGGCTCGCCCGCGCCACCGCCGTCCTCGACGACCTGCGCAGCCGGTACCGGGACGTGCGCGTCGGCGACACGGCCGACGTCTTCAACACCGACTGGGCCCAGGCCCTCGAGCTCGGCGCGATGCTCACCGTCGCGAGCGGTGTCGTCGCGGCCGCCACCGCGCGCACCGAGTCGCGGGGCGCACACCAGCGCCTCGACCACCCGCAGACCGACGACGTCGCCCGGCACAGCCTTGTCACGATCGACGCGTCGGGCGGCGTCGGCGTGCGGTTCGAGCCGGTGCCGGAGGGAGACGCATGACCGACCAGACGCTCCGCGTGACCGTCACCCGGCAGGAGCCGGGCGAGGCCCCGCGCGACGAGACCTTCGACGTCCCGTTCGACGACCGCACCTCGGTGCTCGACGCGCTGGACTGGATCAAGGACCACGCCGAGCCGAGCCTGACGTTCCGGTGGTCGTGCCGGATGGGCGTGTGCGGGTCGTGCGGCGTCATGGTCAACGGCCGCCCCGTGCTGGGCTGCGAGACGACCGTGGCCGGCTACCGCACGTCGGGCATCACGGTGGGCCCGATGGCGCACGCGGCGGTCCAGCGCGACCTCGCGGTCGACACCGACGAGTTCCTGGCGAAGCTGCGCAGCGTCTCCCCGTGGATGCTGCCCGCGCCGGAGGCCGCCCCCGCCGAGCCCGCGGGCGTCCCCGCCGTCGACGTGCTCGCCGTCCACAGCCAGACCCCCGGCCAGGTCCAGGCCTACCACGGCCTCTCCCAGTGCATCGACTGCATGCTCTGCTACGCCGCGTGCCCAGTCCTCGACGACGTCACCGGCTTCACCGGCCCGGCCGCCATCGCGACGGCCCGCCGCTGGGACCTCGACTCGCGCGACCAGGGGAACGAGGTCCGCATGGTCGCCCTGGCGGAGAACGAGGAGGGCATCTGGCCCTGCATCCAGGTCGGCGCGTGCACCCGCGCGTGCCCGAAGGGCGTCGACCCGGCCCGGGCGATCCGCGACGCCCAGCGCGAGGCGATGGGCGGCTGACCACCCAGACCAGGCTCGGCCTACCCTCCCTTTCGAGGACGTCGAAAGCGCGTGAACACGAGCCCGTCCCGCCCTAGGGTGGCCGCATGGTCGACGCCGCTACCCTCCTCGCCGCCTACGACGCTCAGCTCCGGTCCGACGCCGAGACGCCGGGTGCCCTCGCCGTCGAACCGCTCGGGCCCGTGCGCATCGCGACCTTCGCCGAGGGACGCGGCTTCGTCTCGTACCGCTCGCTGGACGACGACGGCGCCCCCGCCGACGCCGACCGCGTGCGCGCGCTGGTCGCCGCCGTCGCACAACACCTGCGCGACGACGCCGCCATCACCGAGGCCGAGTGGAAGACGCGCGCCCACGACGACGCCCCCGGCCTGTACGAGGCGCTCGTGCAGCACGGCTTCGAGGCCGAGGAGCCGGAGTCGATCATGATCGGCGACGCGCACCTGCTCGCCGTCGACGTCCCGCTGCCCGACGGCGTCACACTCCGCCGCATCACGGCCGAGGCGGACGTGCGGGCCATGGCGGCGATGTGCGACGAGGTGTTCGGCGAGCCGCGCAGCGACCGGCACGCCGAGGACCTGCTGCGACGCCAGGCCCACGACCCGTCGATGGAGATGTGGGTGGCCGAGGCCGGCGGCGAGATCGTCAGCGCCGGCCGCCTGGAGCCGGTCCCCGGCACCGAGTTCGCCGGGATCTGGGGCGGCGCGACCCGCCCCGAGTGGCGGGGCCGCGGCATCTACCGTGCCCTGACGGCGGCCCGCGCCCGCTCGGCCCTCGCGCTGGGCAAGCGCTACCTGCAGAGCGACTCGACGGAGTTCAGCCGCCCCATCCTGGAGCGCAGCGGCTTGGTCAAGGTCTCGGAGACGACCCCCTACGTCTGGCGTCGCGAGCGCTCAGCGCCGTGACGGCTCCGTGACGACTCAGGCCAGCGCGTCCCCGACCACCTGCTTGGCCGCTTCCTGGACCTGCGCCAGGTGGTCCTGCGACACGAAGCTCTCGGCATAGATCTTGTAGACGTCCTCGGTGCCCGACGGCCGCGCGGCAAACCACGCGTCCTCCGTCGTCACCTTGAGGCCGCCGATCTTCGCCCCGTTGCCCGGCGCCGCAGTCAGCTTCGCGGTGATGTCCTGCCCGGCCAGCGAGGTCGACGTCACCTGCTCGGGCGACAGCGCCGCGAGCCGCGCCTTCTCGTCGCGCGACGCCCCGGCGTCGACGCGGGCGTACCAGCTCTGCCCGTACCGGGACACCAGCTCGGCGTGGTGCTCCGACGGCGACCTCCCGGTCGTCGCGATGATCTCGGAGGCGAGCAGGGCCAGGAGGATTCCGTCCTTGTCGGTCGACCAGACGCGCCCGTCGCGGCGCAGGAACGACGCCCCGGCCGACTCCTCGCCGCCGAAGCCGACGCTCCCGTCGAGGAGGCCGGGGACGAACCACTTGAACCCGACGGGCACCTCCACGACCTGCCGTCCGAGCCCGGCCCCGACTCGGTCGATGAGCGACGACGAGACGAGCGTCTTGCCGATCGCCGCCCCGCCCGGCCAGCCGGGCCGCGCCCCGCCGTAGAGGTACTGGACGGCCACCGCGAGGTAGTGGTTGGGGTTCATCAGCCCGGCGTCGGGCGTGACGATGCCGTGGCGGTCGGAGTCGGCGTCGTTGCCGGTCGCGACCTCGAACGGGGCGGAGCCGTCCGCCATGCGGTGAACGAGCGACGCCATGGCGTACGGCGACGAGCAGTCCATGCGGATCTTGCCGTCCCAGTCGAGCGTCATGAACGCCCAGCGCGGGTCCACCTGCGGGTTCACCACGGTGAGGTCGAGCCCGTGCCGCTCGCCGATGGCGCCCCAGTACTCGACCGACGCACCGCCCAGCGGGTCGGCGCCGATGCGCACGCCCGCCGACCGGATCGCGTCGATGTCGAGCACGTTCGGCAGGTCGTCCACATAGGTCGTCAGGTAGTCGTGCCGGTGCGTCGTGCCCGCGGCGAGCGCCCGCCCGATCGGCGTGCGCCGCACCTGCGCGATCCCGCCGCGGATGATCGCGTTGGCCCGGTCCGCGATCCACGAGGTCGCGTCGGTGTCGGCGGGTCCGCCGTGCGGCGGGTTGTACTTGAACCCGCCGTCGCGCGGCGGGTTGTGCGACGGCGTCACGACGATGCCGTCGGCGACGCCGGGGCCGGACGTCCGCACGCCGCCCTCGGCGACGGCGCCGTTGTGCAGCAGGATCGACTGCGACACGGCAGGGGTCGGGGTCCAGGAGTCGCGGGCGTCGATCATCACGGTGACGTCGTTCGCGGCGAGCACCTCGAGCGCCGACCGCCACGCCGGCTCGGAGAGCGCGTGCGTGTCCCGGCCGATGAACAGCGGGCCGTCGGTGCCCTGCGACGCGCGGTACTCGACAATCGCCTGGGTGATGGCCACGATGTGCGCCTCGTTGAAGGCGTGGTCGAGCGACGAGCCGCGGTGACCCGACGTGCCAAACACGACCTGCTGACCCGGGTCGTCGGGGTCGGGGGTCAGGTCGTAGTAGGCGCCGACCAGCTGGTCGACGTCGACGAGGTCCTCAGGCAGGGCGGGCTGGCCGGCGCGTGCGTGCATGCTCCGATCCTGCCAGCGCACGCCGCGGACGGCGTCCGCAGGTCGCGGCAGGGGTCAGCATCCGGTCCGAGCGGCGTCCGGGCCGACGGCGGTGGTGGCCCCCGCCGCGTCGCCGTCGGTCAGAGGTACTGCCCGGGCGAGGGCCGCCCGTCCTCGCCGCCGCCGTGGTGCATCCCGGGCCCGCCGGGGACCGACCCCGGTGCGGCACCGGGGAAACCACCCGGTGGAAGCCCGCGCCGCATCTGCGACAGCTGCGCCTGTGCTGCCATCTGCTGCGCGACCAGCGCCGTCTGGATCCCGTGGAACAGCCCTTCGAGCCAGCCCACGAGCTGCGCCTGCGCGACCCGCAGCTCGGCGTCCGACGGCGGGGTGCCGTCGTCGGCGAAGGGGAGCGTGATGCGGTGCAGCTCGTCGACGAGGTCGGGGGAGAGCCCGTCCTCGAGCTCGTGCAGCGAGCGCTCGTGGATCTCCGCCAGCAGCGTGCGGGCGGCGTCGTCGAGCGGGGTGTCGCGGACCTCGTCGAGCAGGCGCTTGATCATGCCGCCGATGCGCATGACCTTCGCCGGCTCCTCGATGCGTGAGGAGACGTTCTCGTCGTCCTCCTGCTCGGGGATCGCCTCGGCGGGCACCTCCTCGCCCTCGGGAGTCACGATGCGCGGCTCGTGGTGCTCGTGCGGCTGGTCGTCGTCGGCCGGGGGCTGCTCAGGCTGGCTCATGCACCCATCCTTGCGCGCGCGGCCGGCGTGCCCGTGCCCCACGCCGGGCGGGTTCAGGGGACGAGCAGCACCTTGCCGAACGCCTCACCGTGCTCGAGCATCGCGAGCGCCGCCTCCGCCTCGCCCAGGGGCAGGCGCGCGTGCACGACGGGCCGTACGCGCCCGTCGGCGACCATGGGCCACACGTGCTCGTGCACCGCCGCGACGACGGCCGCCTTCTCCGCCGGGGTCCGCGAGCGCAGCATGGTCCCGGTCACGGTGGCTCGCTTGGTCATGAGCGCGTTGAGGTCGAGGTCCCCGCGGCGTCCCTGCTGCAGGCCGATGACCACGAGCCGTCCGCCGTGCGCGAGCGCCCGGACGTTGTCGGGCAGCGCTCGCCCGCCCAGGACGTCGAGGACGACGTCGGCCCCGTGCCCCGCGGTCGCGGCGCGCACCGCCGCCACGAAGTCCTCGCGGCGGTGGTCGACGACGACGTCGGCACCGAGCTCGCGCACCTGGGCGACCCGTTCCGGGCCTCCCGCGGTCGCGATGACGCGCGCGCCGAGCGCTCGCGCGAGCTGGACGGCGACGGTCCCGACGCCGCCCGACCCGCCCTGCACCAGCACCCACTCGCCGGGCTGCACCCGGGCCGTGTCGACGAGGTTGGTCCAGGCGGTGCACACCGCTTCGGGAAGGGCGCCGGCGTCGACGAGGTCGACGCCGGGGGGCACCGGTAGCGTCTGCGCGGCGCGGGCGACGGCGAGCTCGGCGTGGCCGCCGCCGTCCAGGAGGGCGACGACCTTCTCGCCGACGCGCCGGGGCGACACGCCGCCGCCTGCAGAGACGATCGTTCCGGAGACCTCGAGCCCGGGCCACTCTGGTGCGCCGGGCGGCGGAGGGTACTTGCCGGCGCGTTGTAGCAGGTCAGCGCGGTTAACTCCACTCGCTGCGACCTCGATCAGAACCTCGCCCGTGCCCGGTTCAGGAGGGTTCAGGTGGGAAAGGGCGAGTTTCCCTCTGCCTGCCTGGGAGGCTATCGTGACCGCTCGCACACCCGGAGCCTACTCACGCGCGCCTGCGACGTGGGCTTTCGGCGCCGGTGGTGCGTTACGGAGGTCGTACGCCGCGGGCAAGCCGCGGGGCGGCGCCGTCACGAACAGACTGACGGCCCCGGCCGCGCAGCGAAGGAAGAGAGGCCACATGCTCCGCAGGTTGGGCGTGCGCGGGAAGATTCTTCTGACCCTCGCCATGCCGATCCTCGTCCTCGCGGTCGCTGCCGGGTGGGTCTCCTGGACCTCGTGGCAGACGGCCCGCACGGCGAGCCAGACGGCGCACCTGGTGGCGAGCCTTTCCGCGCAGGACTCCGCCGGGTCGGCCTTCGCCGCGGAGCGCTCGCTCAACATCGCGGCGTCGCTCGGCATCCCGGGAGCCCGTGAAGGGCTCGAGGCCGCGATCAAGCAGAGCGACGCCCAGCTGGACGCACGGGGCAAGGCCCTGGCGGCCGTGCCGGTCGACGCTCTCGACATCCGTGTGCGCCGCGCGATCAGTGCCACGCTCGCCGACCGGTCGCAGATCGACAAGCTTCAGGCCCAGATCCTCGCCGGCACGATCCCTGAGGACTCCGCGACGCAGGCGTACGGCCGCTACATCGCGGACGCACTCGACGTCGCCCGCGAGCTCGCGGGCACGACCGGGGACAGCACGCTGCGACAGCGCCTCGACACGTACGTCGCCATGGACGAGGCGATGCTCGCGATGGTGCTCGAGCGACCCCTCGTCGGCGGCGTGCTCGCCGGCGCCGCCACCGGCAACGTCGACCAGGGGCTCATGCTGCGCACGGTCGCGACGATCAACAGCACCGACACCCAGTTCGACGCCGCCCAGAAGGCGCTCGACCGGTTGCCGGGCGGTCACCGTATGCCCCCCCTCGACGGCGACCTGGGCACGATCCGCAATGCCCTGAGCCGCGCCGACTTCCAGGGCGTGCAGCCCGCGGTCGCGGCCCAGTGGAGCGATCTCACCGAGGGCTGGGTCGCGGCGGCCCAGCCGATCCGCGACGACGTCCGTGACGAGACCTCGCTGCTCGCGCAGTGGCTCGCCGACACGCAGCAACAGAACGCCCTGTACACCGCGGGCGGCGCCTTCGGCGTCCTGGCCCTGTCGCTCATCATCGCGCTCGCCGTCGCCCGACGGATCGTCAACCCGCTGCGACGCCTCACGGCGGCGACGGGTGAGATCCGCGACCGGCTGCCCCGGATGGTCGAGCAGATGGCGGTGCCGGGCCAGACGTCGAACATCGACCTGTACGAGATCCCGGTCGAGTCGCGCGACGAGATCGGCCGCCTCGCCCAGTCCTTCAACGACGTCAACGCGACGACGGTCGCCGTCGCGAAGGAGCAGGCGGCCCTCCGTGGCTCCATCGCGGAGATGTTCGTCAACGTGGCCCGCCGCGACCAGGTGCTCCTCAACCGCCAGCTCGCGTTCCTCGACGAGCTGGAGCGCTCGGAGGAGGACCCGTCGACGCTGTCGAACCTCTTCCGCCTCGACCACCTCGCCACCCGTATGCGCCGCAACGCCGAGTCGCTGCTCGTGCTCGCCGGCATCGACTCGGGCCGCCGCGTGCGCCAGCCGATGCCGGCCTCCGACGTCATCCGCACCGCGTCGTCCGAGATCGAGCTGTACGACCGCGTGCGCCTCGACCTGCACATCGACCCGCTGATCCTGGGCCACAACGCGCTCAACGCGGCGCACCTGCTGGCCGAGCTGCTCGAGAACGCGACGATGTTCTCCGAGCCGCACACCGCGGTCGAGGTCGCCACCGCGCGCGACCACCGCGGCATCGTCATCACGGTCCGCGACCACGGCCTGGGCATGACGCCCGAGGAGATCGCCGACGCGAACGCCAAGGTTGCGAGCCGCAGCGCCCAGGACGCCGTCGGTGCCCAGCGTCTCGGCCTCTACGTGGTCGGCCGCCTCGCGGACCGCCTGGGCGCGGTCATCGCGTTCGGCACCGGCCCCGACGGCACCGGGACGATGGTCACCGTGGTGTTCCCGATCGGCCTCTTCCTGCCCGACGACGCCGTGCCGCTGCCGCAGCCGACCGACCCGCTCGAGGCGTCGACGCAGCACGCTGCCGCGAGCCTGGGCCAGGCCATGGCCTTCGACCAGGTGACGACGGCGGCGTTCGGCCAGCCCGCGCCGGTCGCCGAGGTGCAGCCGCCGACCTTCGAGCTGCAGCCGCCCGCCTTCGGGTCGCCGGCTCCTGCCTACGGGGTGCCGACGCCCGCGTTCGACCCGACGCCCGTGGCGCAGCCCGAGCCGCCCGTGGCGGTGCAGGTCGACCTCGACGCGCTGACCGACGGCACGACGGCGACGGGCATGCCGCGTCGTCGCACGACGCGGGGAGAGCTCGAGCCCGACAGCACCAGTGCGCTCGTGCTCCCGCCGCTCGAGACGCCTCAGTTCGCCCCCGACCTCGTCGCCGACGAGGCCTGGCTGCCGCCGTCGGACATCCAGGGGAACGAGCGGACGCTGCCCAGCCGCCAGCGTGGAGAGCCGCTGCCCGAGCCACAGGCGGTGTCCACGCCGGTGATCGCCGTCGAGCAGCGCACCGGGCTGTTCTCGAGCTTCCGCGCGCTCACGGACCTCGAGTCCGCGGGTCCTGTCACGGGCACGCTGCACCTCGGCGCGAGCGTCGAGGACCCGGCCGCGCTTCCCGCTCCGCTGACCGCGGCGCCAGTGAACGTGGCGCCGGCCCAGCCTGTGGCAGCCGTCGCCCCGGCGACGGCCTTCGAGCCCGTGGCCCCCGTGGCTCCTCAGCCCGTGCTCCCGCCGGAGCCCCAGGCACCGGCTGCCTTCCGGGCACCCGCGCCCGTCGTGCCGACGACCCAGTTCGCACCGGTCGCGCCTGCCTCGGACGACGCCCTGAACGGCGACGTGCCTGCCTTCGACGCGCTGATGTCCGACCTCCCGTCGCGGCGCGCGACGCGCGAGCAGCACGCACCCGGCCAGTCGGCCCGCAAGCGGGGCCTGTTCGGCCGCCGGCCCGAGGACGAGGCGACGACCGCAATCCCGGTCCAGGCCGCTGACGGCCCCGCTGCGGCGGCGTTCGTCGCCCCCGCCCCGATGGCCCCGTTGCCCGCGTCCGGCGGCGGTCCCTTCGCCCCGGTGACGCAGGTTCCCGTCCCGCCGTCCGCGGCGTTCCGGGCCGCCCCGGCTCTCGAGCCGTACCCGGCGCCCCCGGCCCCGGCGCCGCTGCGCGCCTTCGGCACGGGCGCGCCGGCGGCCCCGCCGACCTATGAGCCGACCCAGTCCGCGGGCTGGAGCACCGGCGGCGCCACGGCGAGCGCGGCGCAGGGCGGCTCGGCGCTGCCGCTGCGAGCGGCGGCGGACCCGCTGGCCGACCCGCTGGACCCGTACGCCATCCCCGACACCGTCGAGGCTCGCTCGGAGTGGATGGCTTCGGCCGTCCTCTACGAGGAAATGTCCTCGCTCCTGCGGCGCGGGGTCTTCGAGGAGCAGAGAGTGACGCCCACGCTGGACGACGCCTACCGTCCCGAGTCCGCCGCCCCGGCGGAGCCCTCGGGCCTGGTGCGACGCACCTCGCGCCCCACCGTCAACCCGGCGGTGGACCGCTTCACCGCCCGCATCGAGCGCGATCCGGAGCAGCTCCGCTCGCGTCTCTCAGCGTTCCAGTCGGCGACCTCGCGTGGCCGGTCCATGGGCGAGGACGAAGGGCCCTCGACTTGGGCCCCGGCACCGTGAATGATGGCGACCGTTCGGCGCCCTGACGAGGAGGAAGAGTGACCCTCAGCACCGAGGCCACCAATTTCGGGTGGCTTCTCGATAACTTCGTGCGCACCGTCCCCGGCAGCCGGCACACGCTGGTCGTCTCGGCCGACGGCCTGCTCATGGCGATGTCGGACCAGCTCGACCGCACGAGCGGTGACCAGCTGGCCGCGATCGTCTCGGGCATGTCCAGCCTCACCCGCGGTGCGTCACGCCAGCTCCACGGCGGCAACGTGCGGCAGGCCATCATCGAGATGGACAACGGCTTCCTGTTCCTGATGAACGTCTCGAACGGCTCCGTGCTCGCGGTCGTCGCCGAGGCGTCGTGCGACATCGGCCTCATCGGGTACGAGATGGCCCTGCTGGTCGCGCGCACGGAGCAGACCCTGACGCCCCAGCTGATCTCGGAGATGCGCGGCAACCTGCCCGTCGAGGGTGCCCAGCGCACGGCCGCGGTGGGATGAGGTAGCGACGATGCCCTACGGTCCCCTGGGCGGAGGCAGCCACCACGCCGCCCACACGGCGGACGCCTACGAGACGGCCACGGTCCGCCCGTACGCGGTCACCGGCGGGCGCGTCCGGTCGGCGCTGTCCGACCTGCCGCTCGAAGCCCTCGTCGAGGTCCTGCCGGGCGCCGTCTCGAGCCACGGCCTGACGCCGGAGAAGCGTGCGATCCTGCAGCACGCGGCGCACACCTACGTCTCGATCGCGGAGCTCTCCGCCCTGCTGCGCCTCCCGCTGGGCGTGATCCGGATCCTCGTGGCCGACATGCAGGAGGAAGGGCACCTCACCGTGCACACCTCGACCCCGGTGAACGTGCACACCGGGCACGGCAGCACCCAGTCGGGCTTGTCCCTCAGCGTCTTGGAGAGTGTTCTCAATGGCATTTCCGCCCTCTGACCGCGCGAACGGCCAGGCGAGCGGCAGTCTCGCCCCGGCCTGGGCCCCGATCAGCGGTGGCGCCTCGATGGGCGCCCCGGCGCCAGCTGCCCCGCTCGCCCCGGCCCGCACGAGCGTGCTCGGCGGAGGGAGCGGTGCGGTCTCCGCCCCGGGGGCGCCCGCGCCCGCGAGCTTCGCCCCGCCGGCGCCCGCCGCGCAGCCGGTCGGCACCGGCACGGCGCCCCTCCCGCAGACGGCTCGCACGGCGGCACCGGCCGGCGAGCGCGTCGCGCCGACGGTCGTGAAGATCGTCGTCGCGGGCGGCTTCGCCGTCGGCAAGACGACGTTCATCGGGTCCATCTCCGACGTCGAGCCTCTGAACACCGAGGCGGCGATGACGGAGCACTCGGTCGGCATCGACGACGCGGGCGGTGTGACCGACCGCAAGACGACCACGACCGTCGCGATGGACTTCGGCCGCGTCGCGCTCCCGGGCAACCTGTGGCTCTACCTGTTCGGCACCCCGGGCCAGGACCGCTTCCTGTTCATGTGGGACGACCTGGTGCGGGGCGCGATCGGCGCCGTCGTCCTGGTCGACACCGACCGTCTCGAGCAGTGCTTCCCCGCGATCGACTACTTCGAGTCTCGCAACATCCCGTTCGTCGTGGGCGTCAACTGCTTCGACGGCGTCGCCAAGCACCGCCTTGAGGACGTGCGCGAGGCCCTGCAGATCCCGGCGCACGTGCCGATGCTCTACACCGACGCGCGCTCGCGCGCGGCGACGAAGCAGACGCTGATCTCGCTGGTCCAGCTCGCCATGCGGCAGCTGCGTGCCGGCGCGGCAAGCTGACCCACCGCCGCACGACGGCGGCCGCGCGCGCGGCCTGACGGCGGCGGGCCGGCCGTGGCCGCCCCACTAGACTGGGCGCCCGCGCCCCGGGCGTTCGCGCGTCCTGGGTTCAAGGAGGGCTGACCGAGCGGCCGAAGGTGACGGTCTTGAAAACCGTTGTGCAGCAATGCACCGCGGGTTCGAATCCCGCGCCCTCCGCCCCAGGGCCCGCTCGCCGCACGTCGGCGGGCGGGCCCTCGTGCGTCGCACGCCTCCCGCTCGCCACGCGCCGCGCGGGCGGGCGATCATTGCCCCGTGACGACCGAGGACCCGCAGCCCAGAGCTCCCGGTGAGGCCGAGCTGGAGCCGGTGGAGCTGATCCGGCAGTCCGGGACGGTGCAGCGCGTGGGCCGCCTGGCCCTCGCGGCGGGCCACGGCAGCTATCGCGTCAAGTCGCACATGGAGCGCGTGGGCAAGGCGCTCGGCCTCGACGCGGTCAAGGCACACGTGGCGCTCACCGAGCTGACGACGACGTCGGTACGCGACCAGATCTTCCGCACCGAGGTCTCCGAGGTCCGCACCGTGGGCATCAACGCCGACAGGCTCGCGGAGCTAGAGAACTACATCGGCGACCTGCCGGCGCGCGAGAGCGTGGCCAGCATCGAGCATGAGCTCGACCGCATCGCCGCCAAGGAGCCGCTCTACCCGTCGTGGGTCAACGCCCTCTCCGCCGGCGCCGCGTGCGCCGCGTTCGCGTTCCTCAACAACGGCGGCCCGCTCGAGTGCGCCGGTGTCCTCGTCGCGGCGACGGCGGGCCAGTACGTGCGCCGCAGCCTCATCCATCGGGGCATCAACCAGTTCGGTGTGACGATGCTGGCCGCCGCGGTGGCATGCCTGCTCTACCTCGGGCTCGTGCTCGCGATCGGCAGTGCCTTCAGCCTGTCGGGACGGCACGTGGCCGGCTATGTCTCCGCGATCCTGTTCCTGGTGCCGGGCTTCCCGCTCGTCACCGGCGCGCTCGACCTCGCCCGGCTCGACTTCTCTGCGGGGATCTCCCGGCTGACGTATGCCCTGATGATCCTGTGCTCCGCCGCGCTGTCGCTGTGGGCGGTGTCGGCCGTGATCGGCCTCGAGCCGAACCCGCCGGTCGCCGCCGCCCTCGACCCGGTGCTCCGGTGGAGCCTGCTCACGCTCGCGAGCTTCGTCGGAGTGCTCGGGTTCGCTCTGATGTTCAACAGCCCGTGGCACATGGCACTGGGGGCGGCCGTCGTCGGCATGGTCGCCAACGTGCTGCGGCTCGTCATGGTGAACACCTGGGACGTCGCCCCGCAGGCGGCAGCCGCCGGCGCCGCGCTCCTGGTCGGCCTGCTGGCCCGGTGGATCGCCACGCCGTTGCGCGTGCCACGCCTGACCATCTCCGTCCCCGCCGTCGTGATCATGGTGCCGGGCGTCGCCGCGTACCGCGCGGTCTTCGAGTTCAACGGCGGCGACTCGGTGGCGGCCCTGGGGTTCAGCGTCGACGCCGGCCTGGTGGTCGTCGCACTGGCGATCGGGCTCGCGGTGTCGCGCATGCTGACGGACCGCGAGTGGACGTTCGAGCAGCGCAGAGGCCTCTGACGACGGTCCGCGCCAGGTGTGACGCAGGTCGCCGCTGGCCGCTTTGACGTGCGGTGCGACCTCTGGTTAATGTTCTCAACGTTCGCCCGGCAGGGAGGAACGGACACCGAGCGGAAGCCGGTGGCCGGTCCCGCAGGCGAGATCCTGACTCCTTCTTCTCGGGGACGCACTGCGCCTCCGGTCAGGACCGGTGCGCCCGGATCAAGCTTCCAGCCTCACGGCGAGGGAATTTGACTCGGAGAAACGGACCGGGTAAGGTTGAAGGGTTGCCCCGGACGGGGCCGGCCGCGAAGAGTGGTTCGGTCTGGATGGTGTGCGTCGGTTGTTTGAGAACTCAACAGTGCGTTTGATAGTCAATGCCAAATATAACCCTGGCCAGGCTCGCAGTCTTGCGTGTATGGCTTGGATTCCTTTGGACAAATCAAGCAGTTCAGCTTGGTTCTGTCAGTGTTGGATGAACCGTATGGTCGTTAACTCTCTTCGGGGGGTTACGGGATACTTTTACGGAGAGTTTGATCCTGGCTCAGGACGAACGCTGGCGGCGTGCTTAACACATGCAAGTCGAACGGTGAAGCCCTTCGGGGTGGATCAGTGGCGAACGGGTGAGTAACACGTGAGCAACCTGCCCTCCACTTTGGGATAAGCCTTGGAAACGGGGTCTAATACCGAATATGAGCCTTGCCTGCATGGGTGGGGTTGGAAAGTTTTTCGGTGGGGGATGGGCTCGCGGCCTATCAGCTTGTTGGTGGGGTAATGGCCTACCAAGGCGTCGACGGGTAGCCGGCCTGAGAGGGCGACCGGCCACACTGGGACTGAGACACGGCCCAGACTCCTACGGGAGGCAGCAGTGGGGAATATTGCACAATGGGCGAAAGCCTGATGCAGCGACGCCGCGTGAGGGATGACGGCCTTCGGGTTGTAAACCTCTTTCAGCAGGGAAGAAGCGCAAGTGACGGTACCTGCAGAAGAAGCGCCGGCTAACTACGTGCCAGCAGCCGCGGTAATACGTAGGGCGCAAGCGTTGTCCGGAATTATTGGGCGTAAAGAGCTCGTAGGCGGTCTGTCACGTCTGGTGTGAAATCCCGAGGCTCAACCTCGGGCTTGCATCGGGTACGGGCGGACTAGAGTGCTGTAGGGGAGACTGGAATTCCTGGTGTAGCGGTGGAATGCGCAGATATCAGGAGGAACACCGATGGCGAAGGCAGGTCTCTGGGCAGTTACTGACGCTGAGGAGCGAAAGCATGGGGAGCGAACAGGATTAGATACCCTGGTAGTCCATGCCGTAAACGTTGGGCACTAGGTGTGGGGACCATTCCACGGTTTCCGTGCCGCAGCTAACGCATTAAGTGCCCCGCCTGGGGAGTACGGCCGCAAGGCTAAAACTCAAAGGAATTGACGGGGGCCCGCACAAGCGGCGGAGCATGCGGATTAATTCGATGCAACGCGAAGAACCTTACCAAGGCTTGACATGCACCGGAAACGGCCAGAGATGGTCGCCCCGCAAGGTCGGTGCACAGGTGGTGCATGGTTGTCGTCAGCTCGTGTCGTGAGATGTTGGGTTAAGTCCCGCAACGAGCGCAACCCTCGTCCCATGTTGCCAGCGGGTTATGCCGGGGACTCATGGGAGACTGCCGGGGTCAACTCGGAGGAAGGTGGGGATGACGTCAAATCATCATGCCCCTTATGTCTTGGGCTTCACGCATGCTACAATGGCCGGTACAGAGGGCTGCGATACCGTAAGGTGGAGCGAATCCCAAAAAGCCGGTCTCAGTTCGGATTGGGGTCTGCAACTCGACCCCATGAAGTCGGAGTCGCTAGTAATCGCAGATCAGCAACGCTGCGGTGAATACGTTCCCGGGCCTTGTACACACCGCCCGTCAAGTCACGAAAGTTGGTAACACCCGAAGCCCATGGCCCAACCGCAAGGGGGGAGTGGTCGAAGGTGGGACTGGCGATTGGGACTAAGTCGTAACAAGGTAGCCGTACCGGAAGGTGCGGCTGGATCACCTCCTTTCTAAGGAGCTCACCAACGTCTGCCCGCAGGTTCTGCCTGGGGGTGGGTGTTCATGGTGGACCACGCGCCGGCCGTACGTGTCGGTGGTGGTGCTCTGGGTGGAACATTGACTGTTGAGCCGCTCCGCTGGTCGGGGCTGGTCAGTACGCCGTGCTTGCGCGGTGGGAACGCCGGTCCTGGGTGGTGGGTGGCTCGTGAACGCACTGTTGGGTCCTGAGGCAACCGGCCGCGGGACGCCCCACTGGGGGTGTCTGGTCGGGGTAGACCTCTGTACGGGTCGCCGGATGGCCGCGAACCGCTCCAGCCCCTGGTGGGTGTGGGGTAGGCGGGTCGGGTCTGGCGGGTTCGTCCGTAGCTTGAGAACTGCACAGTGGACGCGAGCATCCAAGATGTTCAAGGCAACAGCCTGGTCACCCCTCGGGGTGGGAGGGTTGTTGTCCCTGACGTCTCTGTAGTGTTGTTGAAGTTTATAAGGGCACAGGGTGGATGCCTTGGCACCAGGAGCCGAAGAAGGACGTCGTAGCCTGCGAAAAGCCTCGGGGAGTTGGCAAACGAGCTGTGATCCGAGGATGTCCGAATGGGGGAACCCACCTGCAGTCATGTGCAGGTACCCGCACCTGAATATATAGGGTGTGTGGGGGGAACGCCGGGAAGTGAAACATCTCAGTACCGGCAGGAAGAGATATTCCGTGAGTAGTGGCGAGCGAAAGCGGATGAGGCCAAACCGTACACGTGTTAAAGCTGTCAGGCGTTGCGTGTGCGGGGTTGTGGGACCTTCTAGGGAGACCTGACAGTCTCCCAGCCAGTCAGAAAGTCGCGTCATAGTCGAACCGCATTGAACGGCGGACCGTAGAGGGTGCTAGTCCCGTAGACGAAATGGCGTGGCCTGGTTGAGGGGATCCCAAGTAGCACGGGGCCCGAGAAATCTCGTGTGAATCTGGCAAGACCACTTGCTAAGCCTAAATACTACCTGGTGACCGATAGCGGACTAGTACCGTGAGGGAAAGGTGAAAAGTACCCCGGGAGGGGAGTGAAATAGTACCTGAAACCGTGTGCCTACAATCCGTCGGAGCCTCCCTAGCTGGGGTGACGGCGTGCCTTTTGAAGAATGAGCCTGCGAGTTAGTGCTCGGTGGCGAGGTTAACCCGTGCGGGGTAGCCGTAGCGAAAGCGAGTCCGAACAGGGCGATACAGTCGCCGGGTCTAGACCCGAAGCGAAGTGATCTAGCCATGGGCAGGTTGAAGCGACGGTAAGACGTCGTGGAGGACCGAACCCACCAGGGTTGAAAACCTGGGGGATGACCTGTGGTTAGGGGTGAAAGGCCAATCAAACTTCGTGATAGCTGGTTCTCCCCGAAATGCATTTAGGTGCAGCGTCTCGTGTTTCTTGCCGGAGGTAGAGCTACTGGATGGCCGATGGGCCCTACAAGGTTACTGACGTCAGCCAAACTCCGAATGCCGGTAAGTGCAAGCGAGGCAGTGAGACTGCGGGGGATAAGCTCCGTAGTCGAGAGGGAAACAGCCCAGATCACCGGCTAAGGCCCCTAAGCGTGTGCTCAGTGGGAAAGGATGTGGAGTTGCACAGACAACCAGGAGGTTGGCTTAGAAGCAGCCACCCTTGAAAGAGTGCGTAATAGCTCACTGGTCAAGTGATTCCGCGCCGACAATGTAGCGGGGCTCAAGCACACCGCCGAAGCCGTGGCATTCACGCATCAACCTTAGCCTTCGTGGTTCAGGGGCGTGGATGGGTAGGGGAGCGTCGTGTGGACGGTGAAGCCGCGGGGTGACCCAGCGGTGGAGACCACACGAGTGAGAATGCAGGCATGAGTAGCGAATGACGGGTGAGAAACCCGTCCGCCGAATGACCAAGGGTTCCAGGGCCAGGTTAATCCGCCCTGGGTAAGTCGGGACCTAAGGCGAGGCCGACAGGCGTAGTCGATGGACAAGGAGTTGATATTCTCCTACCGGCGAAGAACCGCCCATACCGAGCCCACAGATGCTAAACGCCCCAAGCTCACGCCGGCACCTTCGGGTGCCACTGTGAAGGCGGCGCGTGACCCGATGTGGCATTAGGTAAGCGTATTAACAGGGGTGACGCAGGAAGGTAGCCCGGCGTGGCGATGGTAGTCCACGTCCAAGGCCGTAGCCCGGTGTGTAGGCAAATCCGCACACCATCAAGGGTGAGAGCTGACAGTGACCGCGTATGCGGGAAACGGGTGATCCTCAGCTGCCAAGAAAAGCCTCGACGCGAGGTTCTAGCCGCCCGTACCCCAAACCGACTCAGGTGGTCAGGTAGAGAATACCAAGGCGATCGAGCGAATCGTGGTTAAGGAACTCGGCAAAATGCCCCCGTAACTTCGGGAGAAGGGGGGCCTGAACCGTCAACACCCTAGCGGTGGGACGCGGGGAGGGCCGCAGAGACCAGGGAGAAGCGACTGTTTACTAAAAACACAGGTCCGTGCTAAGTCGCAAGACGATGTATACGGACTGACGCCTGCCCGGTGCTGGAAGGTTAAGAGGACGGGTCAACTTCGGTGAAGCCCAGAATTTAAGCCCCAGTAAACGGCGGTGGTAACTATAACCATCCTAAGGTAGCGAAATTCCTTGTCGGGTAAGTTCCGACCTGCACGAATGGCGTAACGACTTCTCCGCTGTCTCAACCGCGAGCTCGGCGAAATTGCACTACGAGTAAAGATGCTCGTTACGCGCAGCAGGACGGAAAGACCCCGGGACCTTTACTATAGCTTGGTATTGGTGTTCGGTGCAGTTTGTGTAGGATAGGTGGGAGACTATGAGCCCCGGGCGCCAGCTCGGGTGGAGTCAACGTTGAAATACCACTCTGACTGCTTCGGACATCTAACCTCGGTCCGTAATCCGGATCAGGGACAGTGCCTGGTGGGTAGTTTAACTGGGGCGGTTGCCTCCCAAAATGTAACGGAGGCGCCCAAAGGTTCCCTCAGCCTGGTTGGCAATCAGGTGTCGAGTGCAAGTGCACAAGGGAGCTTGACTGTGAGACCGACAGGTCGAGCAGGGACGAAAGTCGGGACTAGTGATCCGGCGGTGGCTTGTGGAAGCGCCGTCGCTCAACGGATAAAAGGTACCCCGGGGATAACAGGCTGATCTTGCCCAAGAGTCCATATCGACGGCATGGTTTGGCACCTCGATGTCGGCTCGTCGCATCCTGGGGCTGGAGTAGGTCCCAAGGGTTGGGCTGTTCGCCCATTAAAGCGGTACGCGAGCTGGGTTTAGAACGTCGTGAGACAGTTCGGTCCCTATCCGCTGCGCGCGCAGGAAACTTGAGAAGGGCTGTCCCTAGTACGAGAGGACCGGGACGGACGAACCTCTGGTGTGCCAGTTGTACTGCCAAGTGCACCGCTGGTTAGCTACGTTCGGGAAGGATAACCGCTGAAAGCATCTAAGCGGGAAGCCTGCTTCAAGATGAGGTTTCCACGGACGTAAGTCCGAGAGGCACCCAGCGAGACCACTGGGTAGATAGGCCGGATGTGGAAGGCAGGACCAAAGACTGCCGCAGCTGACCGGTACTAATCAGCCGACAACTTCAACACCAACACACTTTGCTACGCGTCCACTGTGCGGTTCCCGAGAAACGGGCACCACCCCCACCCGCCCCCGACCAGGGCGAACCCCGGGGGGCACCCACAACTCGATACTGTTACGGCGGTCATAGCGTAGGGGAAACGCCCGGTCCCATTCCGAACCCGGAAGCTCAGCCCTACAGCGCCGATGGTACTGCCCTGGAGACGGGGTGGGAGAGTAGGACGCCGCCGGACACCCTTCACGAAAGACCCCGCACCCACGGTGCGGGGTCTTTCGCATGCCC